>CBIHNR010000124.1:0-16250 GCA_966211215.1 uncultured Pedobacter sp. | reverse complement strand
AAAAGTATTCAAACCTTGATAATTTAAACAATGCCTGGGCTACCCAACGTTGGTCAAGGCGCATTAATCAATTTGATGAAGTTGGGTTGCCTGTAGCCGGAGCTAAGAATGGCGCACCTGAGAAGATCCTGGATTTCAGGCGTTTTATTTCTGATGAGATAAATCAGTTCTTAATTAAGGTTCTTGATAAAGTAAACCAGAATGCCCCAGGTGTTTTAACCAATACAAATGCCTGGTACTATAGTTCAATGAGGTATTTTGACTATTCAGATGTTGCTTATTCCGGCAAAATGACACGTCATGGCGAAGGGTTCTATCCCGGAAACACATTGGTGACTAACTGGGGAGTAGTAGGCTCTTTATTCGGGATGTCACGTATTCAGTTTGAAAGTACAAATCCTTTTTGGTGCAGCGAATTTACAACAATGACGGCCGTACCAAATTCGATCCGGAAATCGGCTTATGCCAGTTTAATGTATGGCAATCAAATGGTTTGCGGCTGGACCTGGCAAAGTATGCATTCGGGAGAGGAACAGTACCTGGAAGGCATGATCGATTGGGACGGTACGCCTAACCGCAAATACGATGAATACAAAAAGATCGCGGCCGAGTTTAAAAAGATAGAAAAGTATCTTCCTTACCAAAGGAAAGCTGAGGTCGGCATGGCTTTTTCTTTCCCAAGCCAGATCGCAAGCAGCGCATTCCCTGAACAGCATGATAGTCAACTGCAGTCTTGTTTTGGAATTTTCCACTACCGGAACATGGATGCTAACGTAATTGAAATCGGTAAAAGCAAACTTAATTATAAACTACTGATAGTTCCCGGAGTGGCTGTTATGGACGAAGTGTCGGCCAATAAAATCAGAGATTTTGTTAAAAATGGCGGAACGGTTATCATGACAAGCAATTCTGCTTTTGTTGATGAAACAGGGAAAGTATTTGCTTCTACCCGTCCGGGCCGCCTAAGCGACGTTTTTGGAATCCGTGTCGGAAGTTTCGAAGAGACCGAATCGATGAATGAGATTTCCAGGAAATCCTATAAAGGTAAAAAACTGGAGTTTACTTACAACGGGAAAACTACCGATCTTGAATCGGAAAGGTTTGATGTTGTTGAACCAAAAGGAGCTCAGGTTATCGGAAAAATCACTAGCCTCGATAAGGATTATCCAATTATGACCATTAACAAGTATGGTAAAGGCCAGGCAATTTATGTAGGGCTTCCCGCTAATGGCAATGTGCTGAATCCCTTGCTGGATGATCTCATAAATGAGCTGGGTATTAAAAAAGGTCCCGATGTGCCTAATGGCGTAATGGCAAGGCAGATAGATAAGAACCATTATTTGTATCTGAATGTGACTGGGGAAGCCAAAGAAATGCAGATCAATGCAAAGTCAAGAAGCCTTCTTTTCGATAAAGATTACACGGGAAATTTTACGATTGCCCCGTACGAGCCGGAGTTTGTTGAAATAAAGTAGTTTCCCTGTTTATGAACGTTTGTATGGTAGATAATGAATGCAGTATTTGGGTTCACGGTGATACAAGAACTAAAGGCGGTTCGGGATAGTATGACACTCGTGTTTTCAAAATACAACAGTAATTCTTTGTTTCAAAGCTTCTAAGAAAGTCTCCCGTGGCGAATTTTCGCTGGTGAAAAGGTATAATAATTAAGCATATAGAACTCTTGTTTATGGCTCCTCGGACAGACAGATTCGCAATCATGCTTTCGCAGATGCGAGATGTAAACGCTCAATATCAGGCTATGCCCAATAATAAACACAGGTTCTTACATTTTATTAACAAATACACATTACATTATATGAAAAGTAAACTATTAATTGCAGCATCCATGCTGTTCTCGTTTCCACTTCTGGGACAAGAAAAATATGCTTCGCCGGTAAGGGAAGGTAATGAACCGGTTGCTGCCGGAAAGTTTAAGCCCACCTGGCAATCACTTCAACAATATAAAAGTCCTGAATGGTTTCGCAATGCTAAATTTGGCATCTGGGCACATTGGGGACCCCAGTGTCAACCCGGGCAGGGCGATTGGTATGCCAGGCATATGTACAACGAAGGCAGCAATCAATATAAATGGCATGTAGAGCATTATGGTCATCCTTCAAAAGCTGGTTTCAAGGATGTAATAAACGATTGGAAAGCTGAAAAATGGGATCCGGAGAAGCTTGTGAAGTTGTATAAGCGTGTAGGTGCTCAGTATTTCTTTGCCATGGCCAACCACCATGATAACCTGGATATGTGGGATAGTAAGTACCAGGAATGGAATTCTACCCGCGTGGGCCCTAAAAAGGATATTGTGGCCGGATGGGCCGATGCTGCTAAGAAATATAAGCTCCCGTTCGGATTAAGTGTACATGCTTCCAGGCCCTGGACCTGGCTGGAAACATCCCAGCGCCATGATAAAAACGGACCACTCGCAGGGGTTCCTTACGATGGTAAACTCACTAAAGCTGATGGCAAAGGAACCTGGTGGGAGGGACTTGATCCGCAGGAACTTTATGAACAAAACCATCCGATGAGCGAAAACAGCTGGGATATTAATGGCATTTTTCCGCAATGGGAGTTTGGGAACGGTGCCTCTATTCCTTCTCAGAAATATTGTGAGAAATTTTATAACCGTACGGTTGACCTTATTAACAAATTTAACCCCGATCTGCTTTATTTTGATGATACGGTATTACCCCTTTATCCTATAAGCGATGCCGGACTAAAAATAGCCGCGCATTATTACAATCACAATATGGCAACTCATAAAGGAAAGTTGGAGGCCGTAATGTTTGGTAAGGTGTTAAGTCCGGATCAGAAAAAGTGCATGGTATGGGATGTGGAACGCGGAGCACCCGATAAAATTCAACCCGATGCCTGGCAAACCTGTACCTGTATCGGCGACTGGCATTACAGTACATCAGCCTATCAGCATAACTGGTATAAATCAGCCGCAACTGTAATTCATATGCTGGTAGATATCGTTAGTAAGAACGGGAATTTATTGCTTAATATTCCGGTTCGTGGCGACGGTACTATCGATGAGAAAGAAGTTGCGATCCTCGAAAATATCGCCGCCTGGATGGATATAAACAAAGAAAGCATCTTCGATACCCGTCCCTGGAAGGAATATGGCGAAGGGCCGGCGGCAGAGATCGCAAATCCGGTGAATGCACAAGGTTTTAACGAAGGAAAAGTAAAATTATCAGCAAAAGACATTCGCTATAACCAAAAAGGAAATGTGCTTTATGCAACTGTTCTGGGCACACCATCTTCGGATGTTTCTTTGAAGTTATTAGGTAAAAATAAGAACAACGGTGCCGTAAAGAGCATCAAAGTTCTTGGCAGTAAAGAAAAGCTTTCATGGAAGCAGTATCCGGACTCACTGGTGATACAAAAGCCGAAGAATGTTCCCAATAATATTGCAGTTGTATTTGAGATTCAAAGGTAGGGTATTAGTTGGTTTGGCTTTGAAGAAAGTTATTGTGATTGACCTTCTTTGGTAGACGACAGCGGGAGTTTGTTGGAGGAAATTTATAAGTAAAAGGTTTTACAATTCAAATATGAATAAATGAAATTGAAAGTCTTAACAGCTATATGCGTACTGTTCTCACAATCCCTGTTGGCGCAGGAAAACTATCCATCGCCTGTAAGGGAAGGTAACGAACCGATTGCTAAAGGAAAATTTGAACCTACCTGGCAATCACTCAGTCAATATAAAGTTCCGGATTGGTACCGTAATGCAAAATTCGGGATTTGGGCGCATTGGGGGCCGCAATGCCAGGCAGAACAGGGCGACTGGTATGCCCGCGGTATGTACCAGCAGGGCAGCGGCCAATATAAATGGCATGAAAAACATTACGGGCATCCTTCTAAAGCTGGATTTAAAGAAGTTATCCATGATTGGAAAGCAGAAAATTGGGATCCGGAGAAATTAGTGGCTTTGTACAAGCGGGCAGGCGCACAATACTTTTTCGCTATGGCAAACCACCACGATAACCTCGATTTGTGGGACAGCAAATATCAGGAATGGAACTCGGTACGCGTGGGCCCGAAAAAAGATATTCTAACCGGATGGGCAAAAGCGGCAAAGAATAACCATTTGCCTTTCGGATTGAGCGTACATGCTTCTCATGCCTGGACTTTTTACGAAACCGCACAGGGTGCCGATACTTCGGGCGCTTACAAAGGAATTCCCTACGATGGAAAGTTAACCAAGGATCAAGGCAAAGGAACCTGGTGGGAAGGACTTGATCCTCAGCAATTGTATGTTCAAAACCATCCGCTGAGCAAAGGCTGGTCCTGGGACTGGGGCCCGGGGGCTTCCACGCCTTCGCAAGAGTATTGCGAAAAATTCTACAACCGCACGATGGACATGATTAACAAATATAATCCTGATCTGGTTTATTTCGACGATACCGCCCTTCCGCTTTATCCGGTAAGCGATGCCGGGCTAAAAATAGCTGCCCATTACTATAACACCAATATGGCTCGCCACAAAGGCAAGCTCGAAGCTGTTTTGTTTGGAAAAATACTAACTGCAGAGCAAAAAAAATGTATGGTATGGGATGTTGAGAGGGGTGCGCCCGATAAAGGCCAGGACTTGCCGTGGCAAACCTGTACCTGCATTGGCGACTGGCATTATAGCCGCTGGAGATTCGATGCCAATGCTTATAGATCAACTAAAGATGTAATCTTAACTCTGGTGGATATTGTGAGCAAGAATGGAAACCTGTTGCTGAATATTCCTGTGCGTGGCGATGGTAGTATTGACAGCAGGGAAGTTGACCTTTTGGACGGTATAGCCGCCTGGATGGACATCAATAAAGAAAGTATTTTCGATACCCGCCCCTGGAAAGTATTTGGCGAAGGGCCGGTAGCTGAAACTGTGAATCCAATGAAAGAACAGGGTTTTAACGAAGGCAAAACCAAATACACAGAAAAAGATATTCGCTACAACCAGAATGGAAATATTTTATACGCCACAGTAATGGGCGTGCCAACCAATGATGTTAGCCTGAAAATGCTCGGTAAAGCGAAAGAACCAGCCAAAATTAAAAGCATCACAGTGCTTGGCAGTAAAGAAAAACTATCATGGAAGCAATATGCCGATTCGTTGGTGATTACAAAGCCTAAGATTATTCCGAACAATAATGCAATAGTGTTTAAAATAAAATGAATTACAGCTTAATGGCCTAAACCCCGAAAGAGCTAAATTTCAATAACTATGTGTGAAACGCATGCTACAATACAAAGCCCCAATTCCGAAGGTGTGTTAAACATTGACCTTATTGAACTAAAACTTTATTGAACTAAAATAGATTGTCAGCAACGCAGCTGAAGTGCTTTTACATTACATGAATAAAATTATAATAACAATTTTAATGATTCAGCTGAGCGTTTTTGCAAACGCTCAATATCAGACAAAAACCAATGAAAAAGGTACTGGTTTTTATATGAATCCAATTTTTGCAGGTGATTATCCCGATCCCAGTATATTACGTGATGGCGATAATTATTACATGGTCCATTCATCTTTCGAATATTATCCAGGTTTATTAATCTGGCATTCAAAAGACCTCATTAACTGGACTCCCGTAGTAAACGCTTTACATAAATACATTGGCGACGTTTGGGCACCTGACCTGGTAAAGTATAAAAACAAATACTTCATTTATTTTCCCACCAATGGAACCAATTATGTTGTTAGCGCGGATTCAATAAATGGCAAATGGAGTGATCCTATCGATTTGAAAGTTGCCGGTATAGATCCGGGCCATGCAGTCGAAAATGGAAAAAGATACTTATTTTTTAGTAACGGAGGATTTGTTCCTTTATCAGACGACGGGCTTTCTATTACAGGTGAAGTAAGAAGTTCTTACGGCGGATGGCCCATACCCCGTGAGTGGTCAATTGAGTGTTTTTGTATGGAAAGCCCTAAATTGGTTAAACATGGCGAATATTATTATCTCACAGTTGCAGAAGGCGGTACAGCTGGCCCTGCAACAGGCCATATGATCATTTCTGCACGTGCAAAGTCATTGGCCGGCCCCTGGGAAAATTCTCCTTATAATCCGATTATCAGAACAACAAAAAGCTCAGAAAGATGGAGGTCAAGAGGGCATGGTACTTTGTTTGAAGACGCAAAAGGCAAATGGTGGATCATGTATCACGCCTATGAGAATGGCTTCTACAATATAGGGCGCCAAACCCTGCTGGAACCAGTAGAATGGACAAAAGATGGCTGGTATAAAGTGCCCAATGGAGTAGATCCTGGCCAACCAATTAAAAAATCAGGCCAGATAGCTTCCAATTTAAACTTTAACCTCAGTGATAAATTTGAAGGCAATACTTTAAAACCTCAATGGAAGTTTTATAAAGAATATAATACCAGTAGGTTTCAATTGGCGAATAACAGCCTTGTAGTTAATGCAAAAGGAAATTCTATAGGTAGTTCATCTCCTTTACTTCTTGTGCCGTTTGGGCATTCATACACAGCAGAGGTAGAACTGGTTCTGGAAGGCAAGGCAACTGGCGGATTAGTTATCTTTTATAACGATAGAGCGGCTTCAGGTATTCTTACCCAAAATGGAGACATACTGGCGAATATTAATGGCTGGCAATTTCCAACTGAAAAAAAAGTTGTTGCAAACCACGTGTTTTTACGGCTAAAAAACATTAATAATACGGTGGATTTGTATTACAGTACCGACGGAATAAAATGGAATAAGATTGAAAATTCCATAGAAATCTCAGGATTTAATCACAACGCTTTGGGTGGATTTTTAGGCATACGCATTGGACTTTGCTCTATTGGCGAAGGAAAGGTTACATTCAAAAATTTCAAGTTTGAATCAGTTAAATAATCATTGTAGTTACCTTGAAATAAGGACATAGTCGTTAATCTAGAGAGTATTGTTCATTGAAAAGCAGCAATTGACTTAATGACTGAAGTTGAGCAGGACTGTCCTTCGGACCAGCGGGGGACAGTATAGCGCTTAACCTTTCTAGCGCCCATGGGCCAGTGGAGAATAGTTCGGATCGATCTCTGTGATAAATATAAGGTGTTGTTTTTCAATTAACTAGTTCTCGAGTAGAAGATGGTGAAAGTCGCTTATTTTAGACCGACATTCGAACTCACATAAATAGATTAATCTATATTTATCCACAGCGCTATTTTTATTTTTAGTTTTGGCCGCTTCAGGAGAAGCGGCTTTGTGTTATTTTCACATGAGCCATGTTGACATTTACATGGAATAGTGATACCTTAGGAGTCAGGTTAACCAATACACCTAAATAAACACAAACTTAATCCTTCTTCCTTTAAATAAACATCTCAGACAGTTTTAATGCAGTGTTCAGAAAATGGGGATTTTGGGATGATTTTAAATAGTAGCACTTATCTTTTTATGCGTAGGATACTGGCGTTTTTTATTGTTTTACTCCTTAGTAAGTACACTCAGGCCCAGGAAAATATTTACCAATTTTCTTGTTTAGATATCAACAATGGCTTGTCTGACAACCAGGTAAATGCCATTTATAAAGACCGGACTGGCTTCATCTGGATAGGCACTTTAACAGGGCTTAACCGCTACGATGGCCATAACTTTAAAATATTCAAGCATAATTCGAAAGATAGTACTACGTTACTCAATGACTTTATTGCCAATATTTTTGAAGGGCCGGGAAAGTATTTGTGGGTTGAGACGGGTAAAGGATATTGTATTTATAATCCTGTAACCGAGAAATTCAAGCGCCTGGATCAAAAGTATTTAAATCAGTTCCATATTCCGCCAGGGGAGGTGAGAACTATAAAATCCGATAATAAAGGCAAGTTTTATTTTGACATAGTGAACCGTGGGATTTACTGCTATGAGGAAAAGACAAATAAAACAACGTTAATTTCAAAAGTAAGGGGCCAACTATACTCATTGGCTATATCCAGCTTTAAGGACGATACGAAAGGCAACCTGTGGATTGTTTACACTAACGGTGTTTTGGATAAGTTCGATGTGAAAAAACATAAGGTTATAAACAGGTACTTCGCTATCAATAAACGTTTAAAGGGGGAAGCAGCGTCTTTTGGCCTTGCAACAGGTTCTGAGGGTGAAGTTTTCATTTATAATTCCAGCAAGCCTTTTGGGTTGTATTACTTAAACACGGGAGATACTTTGTTGAGATATCTGGGCAGGGGCCCGGAAAACGGTGGCCTCAATTCGGATAACGTAACCCAGGTACTAGACGACAATGAAGGTAATATCTGGATTGGAACAGATCACGGTGGAATTAATATTCTAAATAAGAAATCCCGTAAAGTAAGTTACATAGTAAGCGACGAGGCTAATAAACGAGGTTTGCCTCAGAACACCATTAAAGCACTTTATCTGGATAATGACGGAATAATCTGGGCCGGCACATATAAAAAGGGACTCGGTTATTATCATAAAAACATTTTCAAATTTCCGGCCGACAAGTACGTGTCCAAAGTAAATGCTACTTATAAGGATATTAATTGTTTCGCAGAAGACAGGCAGGGTAATTTGTGGATTGGTACCAATAGTTCTGGTTTGTTGTTTCTCAACAGAAGGACCGGAGCAATAAAAAACTTTCAGCATAATCCCCTCCAGGATAACTCACTAAGCAGTAATACTATAGTTAGTTTGTGTTTAGACCATAAGGGCATTCTTTGGATTGGTACCTACCTGGGAGGGCTCGACGCTTTTGATGGCACAAATTTTACTCACTATCGCCATAATCAGAATCCCGGCAGTATTGCCGACGACCGTATCTATGCCTTACTGGAAGACTCATCTCACAGGTTATGGGTGGGAACGTTAAACGGAGGCCTGGACCTGTTTGAGCCAAACAGCAAAACATTCAGGCATTTTAACCCTGCCGTCGATAAAAACTTCTCGTCTTATAATATCCTTGATCTTTGTGAAGATAGAAATAAGAATATTTGGGTAGGAACCACTTATGGCCTTTATAAATTAGATAATAAAACATTGTCTGTTATTGGTTATATGAGCAAAGAGAACGATAGTAACAGCCTTATCCTAAATTCGGTAAACGCCATTTGTGAAGATGAAAGGGGATGGCTCTGGTTTGGAACCCGTGAGGGTATAAGTATCTATAATCCTGCAACACGGAAGTTTTTTAATCTAACGGAAGACTCAGGACTGCCCGAAAATATGGTTGTTGACTTTTTGGAAGACGAGAACAATAACATATGGTACAGCTCCAGAAGCGGCCT
The DNA here is from genome assembly GCA_966211215.1 of uncultured Pedobacter sp. Classification (GTDB taxonomy): domain Bacteria; phylum Bacteroidota; class Bacteroidia; order Sphingobacteriales; family Sphingobacteriaceae; genus Desertivirga. The sequence goes on along the minus strand of CBIHNR010000124.1, from coordinate 6,997 downwards.
GTATAAAATTTCCGTTTCAGGACAAGGAAACGCTGTAAAGTTTAGCTATAGCAGATATAGCGAAAAAGATGGTTTACAAGGCAAGCTGTTTAATTCAAATGCAGTTTTAAAGACAAAGCTTGGGGAGATGATATTTGGCGGCGCAAACGGTTTCAATATCTTTAGGGCGAGCGAAGTTGATAAAACGGTTCATCACTCTCCCCTGGTTTTGACAGACCTGGATATGTTTAACCGACGTATAGATGTGGGCGAATCGATAAACGGCCACACAATTCTTTCGCGGTCTATAACGCAGTCAAAGGAATTGGTGTTGCGCCACAAAGAGAACGTTTTTTCTCTCGAGTTTGCTTTGCTTGACTATTTCAATTCGGATGAAGTTACCTACAAATACAATCTGGAGGGTTTTGATAAACGCTGGCTTTCCGTACCCGCTAATTCGCGGAAGGCAACTTTTACGAATCTTGATCCGGGAGATTATGTTTTTCATGTAAAGGCATTTCTTAACGATAATCCTGTTCCGCTAAGTGAAGCTCACTTAAAGATAACTATTTTGCCTCCGTTCTGGCGAACATACTGGGCTTACTTTATTTATATATGTGCGTTTGGATGGTTGCTGCTGTCCATCAGACAAAAAGGTATAAATAAATTAAAACGCGAATTTGCGCTGGAACAAGAACGGATTCAGGTCCGGCAATTAAGAGAACAGGAACGTAAGGAGGCAGAAAGGTTGCGCGAACTGGATTTATTGAAGATTAAGTTTTTGACCAATCTTAGCCACGAGTTCAGGACACCCATTTCCCTCATCCTTGCTCCGGTAGATAATCTTCTTAATGAGGTTAAAGGAAAGGAAAGTTATAATCAGCTTTCCATGGTCAAAAGAAATGCACGACGTTTATTGAACCTTGTTAACCAGCTGCTGGACTTCCGAAAAATGGAGGAGCACGAGTTAAGATTGAATAAAAGTGAAGGTGATATTGTAGCCTTTGTAAAAGAAACCACAGACTCCTTCTGGGACCTGGCTGAAAGGAAACAGATCAGCCTAAGCTTCAGTAGTGCCGTTGATCACTTAAAAGCATCATTTGACCAGGACAAGATAGAGCGTATTATCTTTAACTTACTTTCAAACGCGTTCAAATTCACCACTTCCGGCGGAAAAGTTTCTGTTGAGCTGAGGCAATTGGAGGCCTTGGCTGATGATTCGGTAACCATAGAAATGCGGGTGGCCGATACCGGAATAGGCATTCCTGCAGATAAACAGGAGCAGATCTTTGAAAGGTTTTTCCAAAACGAAACTTCATCCGCTATTCTTAATCAGGGAACAGGGATCGGCCTTTCTATCACGAAAGAGTTTGTGAAAATGCACAACGGAGAGATTAGGGTAGAAAGTACGCCGGGTGAGGGTACATGCTTTATTGTGCGTTTGCAGCTTTCCGCTTCTTCGGTAGTTGATGAAACACCTGCTGCGGCAGAAGTTGAAGATGATCTCATTGATAGTTCCACTTTAACAGATACTTATCAGGATGAGGAGGGAACAGAAGAGGGTGCTGATGCACGTAAACGTAAAATTAATGTTCCGGTAGTTTTATTAGTTGAGGATAATGATGATTTCAGATTTTATCTAAAAGATAATCTTAAAGGCTCATTTAGAATAGTTGAGGCGGTAAACGGAAAGGAAGGATGGCAAAAAGCCCTTGCATCTCATCCTCAGCTTATTGTAAGTGATATTAATATGCCTGAAATGGATGGGGTTGAATTGTGTAAGAAACTGAAATCTGATAAAAGGACAAAGCATATACCTGTTATTTTATTGACAGCCCTTACCGGAGAGGAAGAGCAGTTGAAAGGCTTGGCGACAGGCGCAAATGATTATATGACGAAACCTTTTAATTACGAAATTCTGCACTCCAAGATCAAGAATTTGCTCACCCTTCATCAAACATTCAAAAAGACATACTCCCGGCAAATTGATGTGAAACCTCCCGAGCTTGAAGTTGAGTCGGAGGATGTGGTTTTTGTAAACAAGATGTTAAAATATATCGAAGATAACCTTCACAATCAGCAATTGTCGGTTGAAGACCTGAGTCGGCATCTGGCCATAAGCAGGGTATCTCTGTATAAAAAATGTTTAAATGTAACAGGTAAAACCCCGGTGGATTTTATCCGGACTGTTAAATTGGAAAAGGCTGTTGCCCTTATGGAAAAAACCAATAAAACAGTAGCTGAGATATGTTACATGGTTGGCTTTAGTACTCCTAATTATTTCGCCAAGGCTTTCAGAGCGAAATATAATATGTTGCCTTCCGAGTACCGGGCTTTAAAACGAGAAGAGGAGAGTAATATAGAGAATAAGGATTAATTAGACTTGGCTAACAAATAGTGTATCAACATCCTGAATAGCAGGTGCAATAGCTATTCACCGAAAACTAGTTTGAATACCGGCTATAGGCAACATTCGTCCTTCTTTTTTTACGATAATTTCTATTCTCTGAGGCTTTGTCTTACTACTTTAGCCATCTAAATTAAAGTAAAAAAGCGCACAGCAATTTTTTGATTAAGTGTTTTCAATAGCGTTTCTGCTTATCGCGGCTATAGTAACACATGTCATCATTTACTGTAAACAGAATACTATCAAACCTGAAAGCAAAATAACGGAAGGACTTAAAAATTGGTTTAGTTTAATTATATAGGGCGGCTTTCGCATGAATGCCGCTTTTTTCTTCCGGGTGCCCCCGAAACCGTAGGCCGACGAATAGAAATTGTATACGAGGCTGTTATAAGCAGCTATGTCCCAATCTTGACATTATCAGGAAGTTGTAAGACGGCGAGTATAAGAGAGAAAATAAAAGCGTCCTACATAGGGGATCCTAAATCACTTTTGAGGTATTGATTGCTACTATGCGATTGCTACTTTACCCTTACTAAATCATTAAAGACTGAAAAATAACTCAATGAACTCTACAAAACAAACATTTGCCCAGGCAACATCAGGAAAACAGAATACGTTATTTGCATTTTGTTTAATCACATCGCTCTTCTTTTTATGGGGATTTGCACATAATCTTGACCCTATCCTAATTCCTCATCTTAAAAAATCATTTACACTCTCAACTGTGCAGGCAACACTGGTAGACTCGTCGGTATTTGCAGCCTACTTTGTTATGGCTCTTCCCGCCGGATTTATCATGAAAAAATATGGTTATAAGGCAGGTATCATTGCCGGATTGCTTGTATTTGCATGTGGTTCATTTTTGTTTGTGCCAGCGGCGGATATGCAGTCATACACCTTCTTTTTAATTGCACTATTTATTATAGCCTGTGGTTTAACGATACTCGAAACTGCTGCAAATCCTTATGCTGCAGCTCTTGGCGATCCGGAAAAGGGAGCGCAACGTTTAAACCTGGCCCAATCATTTAACGGCTTGGCGGCTGCCCTGGCACCGGCTATTGGTGCGCGCATAATTTTCACCAAAGGATATTCAGAAACCGAATTAAGCGGTATGCCAGAATCGGCCCGTACACTTGCCCTTGCCGCAGAGGCTTCCACAGTTAAGTTTCCTTATACAGTTTTGGGTGTTGTATTGGTAGTGGTTGCTTTACTTTTTGCCATAACCAAATTGCCTCCGTTAACTTCTTCAAACGATACTGCTAAAAGTAAAAGTGTATTTCATGCACTTAAACACCGTCATCTTTCATGGGCGGTAGCAGCACAGTTCTTTTATGTAGGTGCACAAGTGTGTGTATTCAGCCTGTTCATTTTATATACCACTAAATCCGCTGGACTAAGCGAAATTAAAGCCGCCGATTTTCTTGGCATTTGTACAACCGCATTTCTCATTGGCCGTTTTGTGGGTACTCTGTTAATGCAAAAAATTAAGCCTCAAACCTTACTTATGGTTTATGCCCTTATCAACGTGGTTTTGTGTATCGCTGCAATGTTTGTAAGTGGCATGCCAAGTGTTTATATTCTTATCGGGATTGGCTTTTTTATGTCTGTTATGTTCCCAACCATATTTGCTTTGGGTATTAAAGATTTAGGTGGCGATACCGAATATGGAAGCAGCCTGATTATTATGTCAATTGTTGGAGGCGCCATTCTACCATCCATATTCGGGATGATCAGCGATTTTACAGGAAATATTCAATTAGGCTATGCAGTGCCAGTGGTATGTTTCGTTGTGGTTGCTTTATTTGGCGCAAAAGGTTATCGTGTTGTTGGAAAGAAAGAGAATGCGTTTTTGGAAGATGAAGTTTTAACCTCTGTTTAAATAATAACGAGAAGTTTCAAATCCTCTTAAAATTTGATAAATAATAGAGAGATATAAAGAGGCCAGTTAATCCTCATTCCAATTGACCTGCTTTGGTTGTTGAGCAGGAATCGGAAAGATATTTAGGAGCTTGTAAAATGAACGGTGTCTAAATTAAATCATTACTGATTTTTTATATAAGGCAGTTCATTTTACAGGCTCTTATTATTTAATAATTAGTTATTCATAACCTGAATTCCGATTAATGGATGGCTGCAGTTCTTAGGTTAACCGGCTATGCCCCTCCTCCAGAAGAGCCCTTTGGACAGAGGCGAACACTTATTGTTATTTTATTTGTTTCAATGGATTGAATCAAAACGTTTTTAAGTTAGCGGTTATGTCCTTGTCGGGCGCAATAAAAGCTTATATCAATGTTTACTACTTACTTATTCTCTGTTTTCTGAAAGATGCCAATTGTCTTGATAACAAGGAAAAATTTAGCTTTAAAAACGATGTATTTCATTTAATCTGTCCACCAATGAGTATGAAACGTATGTTCGGTTCGTCATAATAGATGTAATGGATACACCGGAAAAAGACTACAAAGACGATACAGATTTGCCAATTCGATTAAGGCGGGAAGACGTTTCAGAAGAGCAGATTAAAAAAAGTTGGGATGCTATTTACAAGGCGATAACAAAGTTGGAGGACGAAAAGTCAGGGTCAAACAAAAAGCCGCCTGCCGAATCTTAGCATAGCCATCTTGGATTTTATGTTACTTCCAATGTCCCAACCTGCTTCTACTTAGCTTGGGCAGCAAAAGTTTATTGCAATAGAAATCCCCGCTCTCTCCCCCTGTTTTTTAATTGCTCTCTTCTAAAATATATTCTTGAAAGAAACCAAAGCACTATTTGGATTTAAAATAAGGTGCCTTTGATACACTTTACCCTTGGCAGCCTTTTTATGAAGCCCCGGGCATGGCGAAAAAATCCCGTTAAAAGCCCTTAAATAATGGATTTAGGGCTTTTCTGTTTCTATACTCCTCAATTAAAATTTAATTGCCTGTTCACACGGAGACTTTCAGTAAAGAGGTGATTTTGCGTAGATTCACACAGCGAATACAAGTTATTATTTTATACGATGAAGAAATGTTTTTTCTTAACCTTCCTTGTCTTAGCTATGGCAGGTACATCGAAACCTCTGTTGGCACAGCAGCAGACAGCCTCTTCTCCAACGGCGTCAAGAGTTATAGAAGACGGAGGTACCGGTACTTACAGCGCAATTATGTTAACGGAAACTACGCTTCCAACACATACAGTATTTCGTCCCAAAAATCTGAATACCTTTGGCCCCGGCAATAAACTTCCAATTGTTGCATGGGGTAATGGAGCTTGTGCTAATTCTCCCTGGGAGCATGTGAATTTTTTATCGGAAGTCTCTTCCCATGGTTTTTTAGTAATTGCTATCGGCCCGATGCCGCTCGAAGGGGAAAAGGGCACCGGAAAATCAACATCCTCACAACTCCTTGATGCCGTTAACTGGGCAGTTGCTCAAAACGGAGACAAAAAAAGTCCCTATTATCATAAGATCGATGTAAGCAAAATATCCGTTAGTGGGATGTCGTGCGGTGGTTTACAAACGCTCGAAGTTGCCTCCGATCCGCGCATAAGTACCCTTGTAGTTTGTAACAGTGGTATTTTTAAAACTCCCGGAAACCGCATAAGTAATATGCCCAACCTCACAAAGGAAAGCCTTAAGAAAATCCATTCGCCTACCTTGTATATGCTTGGAGGCGAGAGGGATATTGCTTACGCGAATGGAATGGATGATTATCAGCAAATTAACCATGTACCTGTTTTCGTAGCGAATATGGATGTTGGGCATGGCGGAACTTATAGCCAGCCGCATGGTGGGGAGTTTGCTAAGGTTGCTACTGCCTGGTACAAATGGCAGTTGAAGGGGGATAAAGAGGCTGCTAAGATGTTCACTGGTGAGCTTGCTGGCCTTTCAAATAACAGAAACTGGAGGTTTGAGAAGAAAAATATGCCCTAAGGGAATGAACTGAAACTAAACACAATCAAGATAAATTAAAAAAACAGGTATGTATTTAAACTTAAAGAAAATTATGGGGCTATTGCTCTTGCTTCCAACACTTGCAATTGCGCAGCAGATTAAAATTCCTGATGGCTGGTCGGACGGCTATGCTTACGCAAACGGAATCAGGATACACTACTACCATGCTGTGCCTCAGCCCGAAAAGCCAGTTCTTGTAATGGTTCATGGAGTTACCGACAATGGCCTTTGCTGGACTACACTGAGCTTGAAACTGCAGGAAAAGTTCGACATCTACATGCTTGATACCCGGGGGCACGGCTTGTCTGACCCATTCACAGCCGGCGATAACGGCGAGACGTTAATTAAAGATGTTGTCGAGTTTGTAAAGGTGATGAAATTCAATAATCCCATTTTGATGGGGCATTCGATGGGAGCAGCTACCGTGATGCGGGTAGGAGCAGAGTACCCGGAAGTTGGCAGAGCAATAATTATGCTTGATCCTTTGCTCCGGTCACGAGTAGGCGCCCCTCCAACAGCAAGAGGAGTCCCCAATCGCAATCCTCAGCCTCAAGCAAGCCCATCACAGGTGGGAACACCTAACAATCGCCTCTCTGTAAGCATGTTTGGAAGTCCTGAAACATTAGTTTCTCAGAACAATTATACTCTTGAAGACCTCGTAGCAACCGGACACCGGCAGA
>CBIHNR010000123.1:0-16346 GCA_966211215.1 uncultured Pedobacter sp. | reverse complement strand
GAAGATGTTTTTCCTTTTCATGAGCATCTTTCGAAAGGCATTGATAGGCAAAGTTTTTTACAATCTTTTTTTACACAGCCTGATTTATTCATACGTATCCATCCCGGAAAGGAAGGGTTTGTTAAAAATAAGCTTATCGAGGCCGGGTTTGATTTTGCTGAAGAAGGCCAACAAGCGTTGCGCTTGCCTAATGGAACTAAATTGGATGCTTTATCTCCTGCTGGGGGAGATAGTGGAACTAGCTTGTTTGAGGTTCAGGACTTGTCGTCTCAGCGCGCCGGAGCTTTTTTTAAGCCTCTGAAATGGGATTATTGGTGGGATGCCTGTGCAGCCTCGGGAGGGAAGTCCTTGTTGCTGTATAATCAGGAACCTACAGTGAAGTTATTGGTTTCTGATATCAGGGAAAGTATTTTAGCCAATCTTGATGAACGGTTTACCAGCGCCGGATTACTGAAGTATCAAAAGAAAATATTAGACCTTACCCAAGATCCTCAGCCTGTTCTGCATGATTTTGCTTTCGATGGTATTATTTTGGACGCACCTTGTAGCGGTTCTGGAACCTGGGGCAGAAGCCCTGAAATGATAAGCCAGTTCAGAGAAGGGAGAATACGTTCTTTTCAGAACCTACAGCGCCAGATTATTAGTAATGTGGTAAAGTATCTTAAGCCCGGAAAACCTCTGATTTATATCACCTGTTCGGCCTTTAAAGAAGAAAACGAGGAAAACGTTCAGTTTATAGTAGATGAGTTTGGTTTAAAGCTTGAAGATCAAAGTATTTTAAAGGGATACAGCCATAAGGCGGATACAATGTTTGTAGCCAGATTAGTGTCCTGATACACCTTATAGTCCTGTATTGGTTCTAAACAATTTAATAGCAATTGCGAGCAGGATGATCCCAAATGCTTTTCGTAATACGTTTAGCCCGGATAGGCCAAGCAGATACTCTATCCTTTTGGTGTTTTTCAAAACGATATATACAAAAATTGTATTAACGATAATTCCGACAAGTATATTTTGAGTAGCATATTCCGATTTCAATGAGAGCAAGGTCGTCATGGTTCCGGCCCCGGCAATCAGAGGAAAGGCTAGTGGTACAATCGATACACTTTCAGGAAGTTCTTCTTTAAAAAGATTAATCCCCAAAATCATTTCCATTGCAATAACCAAGATCACGAAGGAACCTGCAATGGCGAATGATGCCACATCTAAGCCAATAATTTCCAGTAATTTATCTCCCAAATAGAGAAAAAGGATCATCAATCCCCCTGAAACTACCGAGGCTTTTTCTGATTCAATATGGCCGGCCTTCTGGCGTAATGCAATGATCACAGGAATAGAGCCAATAATATCGATAATAGCAAACAGAATCATACTTACCGAGAGTACCTGCTTGCTATCAAAACTAAAGAGATTGAACATAGTTAAGCGCTAAATCAGGCGCTTAACTAATAATGGAATGGCTATTTATTTGTTTGTCGTAGCCGAGAATTGCCCGATTATTTCTTTTGTTTTTTGTTAAAGAGATAGTTTATTCCAACAGCTGTCTCAGGAGTGGCTATAGAGTAATTGATATAATTATCTATCGGCATTGGAAACGTGTGGCTAAGGTATAGCTCAAATTTTTTATTAACTACTGTACCAACCTTTGCAGGAAATGAATATATATATTTATTCAGGGCTACCTCTCTTGGTAAGGTATAGCTGGTGTAGGGGCCCAGATTTTTTTCAAAGTAGTCATTTTTACTAACCTTAATATAATTAACAGAAAGTCCTCCACCTATAAAGGCCTTGAATTGTGCACGGTTATACAGGTTATAGATTAGCTGGGGAGTAATTGAAAGGTTAAGATATTTTAAATCATGAACTATACGATAACTTGAACTGTATGTTTTGTAATCTCGGCTTACAGACGCGTCTGCCAAAGAAGCCTTGGCTTCCAATCTCAAAATGAGTTTCTGAACATTTTTGTTTCTAAATGCATCTACACCTAGGGAAATTCCGGGTAATATTTGAGACTTATTTGTAACGCTGCCTTCCGCCATTCGGTGGTTCCCGGAATATTTTATCTGGCTTTGGTTAACAGACACTCCAGCAAAAAAACGCGGCAGTGTTTTGGCTTTTTTAGTCGCAGTGATGCCATTTATGTATCTAATTACATAGAGAATGTCTTTTTCTTCGTATTGGGAAGTTTTAAGCTTGCTTTCAATTTTTGATGAGTATACACCGTATTGATTAACAAGTCCTAACAACTGGTTGGCATACAAGAACGCATTTTTAATTTTACCATCTTCAATATACGGACGATAGAGAAGCTCTTCAATTGGACTGGTACCACCGCTTTTAAGTATGTAAAAACGTGTCTTAATTTTATCAGTATACGAGTAAAGAGATATACGTTGCCCTCTTTGAAGCGTTTTTAAAAATATAGTGCGCATTTCGCTTGTCGTATCCTGTATATCCGGCATCGACCTAAAATCTGTTTCATTTAAACTCACCGATGTGCTGAACTTCTCATAGCTATCAATGCCGGCTATGGCAAAGCCTTTTAAAGAAGTGGTATCGAGCGTTTCTGATTTTTTGTCTTCTGATTTTTTAAAGCTTACAGATTGCGGTGTTTTTTCCCATTCCTTTAAGTCTATCAAGCCGCTAATAGTATCGCCACTGCTTGTAATAACATAGCCTTTTTTGAAGTTAGACTGAGCTAAAGTGATAAGGGGAGCTGTAAGGAATAATACAGCTAAAACGTTGAAAATGCGCATTATAGTGATAAGATTTTTCGGCTGCAAAGGTAATTAAAATTATATGCCTGGCAATGGGGAGGTTATAAAAAACAACAGCCGCCTGTTGACACAAGCGGCTGTTGTTTTTGGTTGGGCTCATCTAAGCTCCAACTTCTATGCCTTTATTAACAAATACAAATTTGTTATCAAAAACATCCAGATGGATATGGCTGTCTTTATCAACCTTTCCTGCAAGGATTTCCTTAGATAGCTCATTCAAAATCTTCTTCTGAATCACACGCTTTAACGGTCGGGCGCCAAATTGTGGGTCGTAACCCAATTGGGCAAGCCAGTCAAGCGCTTCAGCAGAAGCATCAATTTTGATCCCCATCTCTTCCAGCGTTTGTTGGACGTTTTTAAATTGTAGCGATACAATGTCGCGAAGCTCGTTCCGGTTAAGCGGAGTAAACATAATCAGCTCATCGATGCGATTTAAAAACTCGGGACGAATGGTTTGTTTAAGCAATTCGAACAACTGGTTTTTAGTTTTAGCAATCAGCTCCTCGCGGTTGTCTTCATCGAGCCCACTAAAGTTCTCCTGGATTAAATGAGAGCCTATGTTTGAAGTCATGATGATAATGGTGTTCTTGAAATTAACTACCCGGCCCTTGTTGTCGGTTAAGCGGCCATCATCCAATACCTGTAACAGTATATTGAATACATCCGGGTGGGCTTTTTCAATCTCATCCAATAAAATGACGCTGTATGGTTTACGTCTTACTGCCTCAGTTAACTGTCCGCCTTCATCATAGCCAACATATCCCGGAGGCGCTCCTATTAGTCGCGATACCGCATGGCGTTCCTGATACTCACTCATGTCGATACGCACCATGCTATGCTCGTCATTAAACAGAAACTCCGCTAATGCTTTAGCCAGCTCGGTTTTACCAACGCCGGTCGTTCCAAGGAATATAAACGAACCGATAGGCTTTCGCTTATCATGTAACCCAGCTCTTGAGCGGCGTATAGCATCGGAAATTGCTTCAATTGCCTCATCTTGCCCGGCAACGCGTTTATGAAGTTCCTCTTCCAGGTGAAGCAGTTTTTCGCGTTCGCTTTGGATCATCTTAGTAACCGGAATACCTGTCCAGCGGGAAACAACACCGGCAATGTCATCAGCGCTAACTTCTTCTTTTAGCATCCGGCCTCCGTCAGATTGTTTTTCTTCGAGTTCTTTTTTGAGTTTTTCAACCTTATCCTGCGATTCTTTGATCTTGCCATAACGAATTTCCGCAACCCGGCCATAATCACCTGCACGCTCTGCTTGCTCCGCTTCAAGCTTGTAGTTTTCAATTTGCTGTACTTCGTTATTTATTGCGTCAACGAGGTCTTTTTCCCCTTGCCAGCTTGCTCTTAAGGAGTCGCGGTTTGCAGAAAGGTTGGCAATTTCTTCACTAAGTTCTGCTACTTTCCGTTCATCGTTTTCGCGTTTTATCGCTTCGCGCTCAATTTCAAGCTGCATAATACGGCGTTCCAACTCATCCACTGCCTCGGGCACCGAATCCATTTCCAGGCGCAATTTAGAAGCTGCTTCGTCCATTAAGTCGATAGCTTTATCGGGAAGAAAGCGATCGGAGATATAACGTTGAGATAGTTCTACCGAAGCGATAATAGCTTCATCTTTAATCCTCACTTTATGATGAGTTTCATATCTTTCTTTTAATCCTCTTAAAATTGAAATAGCATCTTGTGTATCAGGCTCATCCACCATAACTTTCTGGAAACGGCGTTCAAGTGCCTTGTCTTTTTCAAGATATTTTTGGTATTCATTTAAGGTAGTTGCACCAATTGCTCGAAGCTCTCCGCGTGCAAGGGCTGGTTTAAGAATATTGGCAGCATCCATTGCGCCTTCTCCGCCGCCTCCTGCACCTACAAGGGTATGGATTTCGTCGATGAATAAGATGATTTCACCATCGCTTTGTGTTACTTCTTTCACCACTGCTTTAAGGCGTTCTTCGAACTCTCCTTTATACTTTGCGCCAGCAATAAGGGCCCCCATATCAAGGGAAAATACAACTTTGGTTTTTAGGTTTTCCGGGACATCGCCTTTAATAATTCGGAAAGCGATGCCCTCAGCAATAGCAGTTTTACCTACGCCGGGCTCGCCAATTAAAATCGGGTTATTTTTGGTACGGCGCGAAAGGATTTGAATTACTCTTCGGATTTCTTCATCGCGGCCAATAACGGGGTCAAGTTTTCCTGATTCGGCAAACTCATTTAAATTACGCGCATATTTATTCAACGCGTTGTAAGTTGCTTCTGCGTTTTGGTCAGTAACGCGATTGTTACCCCTAAGGTCGCTAATTGCCTTTTTTAAGTCTTTCTCAGTAACACCCGCATCTTTTAACATGCCGCTGGCCTTGTCGCCTGCGTTTAAAATTCCCAGCAGAATATGTTCTACAGAAACAAATTCATCTTTAAATTCTTTAAGATAACCTTGAGCTTTTTGTAAGGCTGAGTTTGCACCCGATGATAAATATATGTCGCTGCCACTTACTTTAGGGAAGCTTTGTATCTCCGCATCAAGAACTGTATTCAGTCGGTTGACGTTAACATTCAATTTCTTTAGCAGGTAGTTGATTACATTTTCATCAACCAAGAGCAGCCCTTTTAGCAAATGTGCGTTTTCAATAGCTTGTTGCTGGTTTCCAGTGGCTATTTCAGAAGCCTTCTGTATGGCTTCCTGTGCTTTGATTGTAAAATTGTTGAAGTTCATGCTAATCTTGCATCAAAATTTTTGCCATAGGGATAACAATCAAAAAGAAAGAAATTTTGTCTTATAGCAATGAATTTTAGTGACTAAAAGTCTGTTTGGGACAGATTTGTACTGAAAAAATGACTGATAGAAATAAAAAAAGCGCCTTAAGGATTTATTGGGGCGCTTTTAGATTTTCGTTTATGTAGTTGCCGTAGCTAAACGATCTTTTGCAGTGCCGCCGTCTGGTGCTCCACTAATTTCTGTAAAGGTCCGCTTGCCATTACCTTCATCATCATATTCAGCTCTGCCGAAAGCGTAAGTACAGCCTCAGTACTATTATTGCCCAGATCGACAACTACCCAGCGCATGTCTACATTAAATGGAACCTGGCCGGATGGCGTTATAATTATTGTGCTATTTTCTATGCGGTTCGAGATCTTTAATGACAAGTTAGCCATATTTTGTACAGTAAAGCTTGCTTCGTTATTGGTGGATGACCAATTGCTGATACTGCTAGGCATTAATGTTTTATGGTTATTAAAATCGGATAAGAAGCTATAAACCTCATTTACAGGTTTTGCGATATTTATTTTGCTTTCAAAAACTGTCATTTCTTAATAATTTCAGGGAGAATGTTATAAAAAAAGCCTATAAGCTAATGTCTTATAGGCTTTTAATGCCATTTATGGTGATTTGTTTTATTTAACGGTACTTTCTATTGAATTACCCCATTCTGAAGGGTTTTCACGCCATTTGCGTAAAAGGGTTAAATCTTCGGTGGTGATAAAGCTATTTTCAGATGCAAATTCAATTAGTGCATCATAGTTAGAAAGGGTAATAAACCGGCATTTAGCGGCTTTAAAGTTTTCGGTAGCGCTATCTAAACCATAGCTAAAGATTCCAACCAGGCCGGCTACATCGCATCCGGCTTCGCGTAATGCCTGAACGGCTTGTAAGCTGCTTTTTCCTGTAGAAATTAGGTCTTCAACAACAACCACACGCTGCCCTGCAAAAACTTCACCTTCAATTAGGCTTCCGGTTCCATGTTCTTTTGCTTTAGACCGCACGTAAGCAAACGGTAATCCAAGTTCTTGCGCAACAAGTACGCCTTGTGGGATTCCGGCAGTTGCTACTCCGGCAATCAGGTTAACTGAACCAAATTCCTCCTGAACAAGCGCCGATAATTTTTGACGAATGTAGGTTCTGATAGCAGGATGAGATAAGGTTATACGGTTATCACAATAAATCGGAGATTTAATGCCTGAAGCCCACGTAAATGGTTTGTTTGGTTGTAGTTTAATTGCTTTAATTTGTAACAAAAATTCTGCAACTTTCTTTTCAGTCTCACTTTTGTTGATCATGATGCAAATATATAGGATTTATATCAACGATACACTCTTAATCGTATCAGATTTTATACCCGGCGGCCTGGGAAGTTATCAACAGATCGATGCAAAAGGCTTCAATTTTAAAGCTTTCTATAAAAAAGTAAAAGGAATGCCTCCATCTACGTTTGTGATAATTTCCAATGAGCCTAAAGCTTTATTTAGAAAATTCAGGAAGCCTTTTGAGGTGATCCATGCAGCCGGCGGACTCGTAAAAAACGAGGAGAACAGGTATTTATTTATTTTCAGAAAAGGAAAATGGGATTTACCTAAAGGGAAGCTTGACGAGGGCGAAAAAACAAAAGCCGCGGCTGTAAGGGAAGTGGAGGAAGAATGTGGTATTGAGGTTTCAGAACTTGGCCCACGTTTGTGTAAAACCTGGCATGTATACGAAGAAAAGGGCATGATTGTATTTAAGCGTACTTCATGGTACGAGATGAAAGCCGCAAATCAGGATTTAATCCCTCAACTGGAGGAAGGCATAACCGAAGCCCGCTGGCTGGCAGAGGGAGATTTCGATTTGGTAAAGGAAAACACGTTCCCATTGATTATGGATGTGATGGGCCTCATTGAAGTGTAAGTAATATGAAAAAAGCATTATCGTTGTGAGAGTATCCTTAGATTTTTGAATACTCTCCCAACGATTCTAAAAAAAATCCAGTGCTTCTTTCGGCACAAATTTGCTAACATCCCCCTTATAACGGAGGATATCTCTAACGATGGTGGAGCTGATAGACGAATATCCGGGGTTGCTCAAAATAAAAATGCTTTCAATGCTTGGCTCAAGGGCATGGTTCATTTGTGCAATGGCCTTTTCATATTCAAAATCAGATACGGTTCTAATTCCGCGGAGCATATATTTTGCTCCTTTCTGCTTGCAAAACTCAATTGTTAAGCCTTCATAAGAATCAACCACAATTTTGGGTTCATCAATGAAAACCGATTCAAGAATGTTGATTCTGGTTTCCAGAGAGAGCATTGGCTGTTTGGTGCTGTTTTTCCCAATTCCGATAATTACTTTATCAAAGAGCGACACCGAACGTCTTAAAATATCAACATGAGCGATAGTAACTGGATCAAATGATCCTGGAAAAAGAGCTATTTTCATGGAATGGTTTTGAGATTTTGATTAAAAATAGGTGAGTACTTTTAGGGCTCAAAAAAACTAAATGACGAATAACCGTATTTACGTTGTTCCTTAAAATTCGGGTGGTTATCTAGTTTTTTCATAGTAGGATGTTCTACAATTAACAGTCCGCCCGGGTTTAGCAGGTTCCTTTTGAAAACAATTTCAGGTATTAATGGAATTTGAGGAATATCAAAAGGAGGATCTGCAAAAATCAAATCGAACGTATCTGTTTCCTGTTCCAGGAATTTAAAAACGTCTGCACGTGTGGCCTTTATTGCACTTAGTTGATGTTGCTTTGCTGTGTTTTTAAGGAAATTGTAACAGCCTGCGTTCTTATCTACCGAAATAATATCGCGGCAGCCCCTTGAAGCAAATTCCAGTGAAAGGTTTCCTGTTCCACTAAACAAATCCAGAACCTTCAACTCTTCAAAATCAAACTGGTTGTTTAATATGTTAAAAAGGGCTTCTTTTGCCATATCCGTTGTTGGCCTAACCGGCAGATTAGGTGGAGGACTTATTCTTAATCCTTTTAATTTTCCGCCAATTATTCGCATAAATGAAGGCTGAATAGGGAAAAGAATTGGTGTGCCGGAATGCCGCTGAAGTTATCCTGAAGCTGTGCTAGGCGGACATTGGATGCAAAAGAAATCTTAGAAAAATATTTTTCAATCCGCTTATAAATTAAGCTCTCCTTGTCGATGTCGCCAGCTACAATTATTTCCAAATTAGTTTCAGAAAGATTTAGTTGCTGTAATAAAAAAAGAAGGTAATAGTTAAAGTCATCGGCAGTTTCTATATCGAAAATGTTATAGTACAGTAAACCGCTGTTAGACAATAGAAGTGCCTCAAAGCTGGAATTATTAAATTGGAGTGCTAGTTTTTTGTCTCCCTGATAGTTAGAAAGTATGCCATCAATAAAAGGCTCTGCTTGTGTATAAATTTTGGCTTTGGGAAACAGGTCAAGTAACGGAGCAAGCAAATTCTCCTGAGCCGAAAAAACCGTTTTAATAAATGCTTTCTTACTATAGCTTACAAAAGGCCTGCTGATATGAGTTTTCGAAAAAAGGCTTTGATATACACCTAAATTCTCGTCCGAATAAAGATCCTCAGGAATGAAAGTATAGTTAAACGTTTCTACCGAAATCTTAACTGTTTGGTAATTGAAGTTCAGTTCATTAGAATCCGTTAAAAGCTCCTCCAGCGTTTCTTCAACAGGCATTTGCAGGGCTTCATCGTATAAAGCAACAACCTGCTTTTTATTATCAACAACCGCGTACGATAGCCGCTTAGGGCTTACCTTTATTAATAATTCTGAGTTTTCAGCAATGCTTTGTTGAAAATCTTTATTTACCCGGTGAAGAGTGCCTGTATAGTTCATTACAGCAAAACTAAAATTTTAAAGTGAATTGTGCATTTTTACCAATCATGAATTTTGCAGCACTATTAGCCTCAAATTTTAAAGCAAATCCAACGCCTCAACAGTTGGAGGTGTTCACTTTACTCGAGAAATTTATTGATTCTCAGCAAGGTGACGACTGTTTTTTATTGCGGGGCTATGCTGGTACCGGCAAAACAACAATAATAGGTACTTTGGTAAAAACTCTGCCCCGAATTGGAATGAAGACTGTTCTGCTTGCGCCAACCGGTAGGGCAGCGAAAGTAATCTCGAACTATTCGGGAAAGAAGGCATTTACGATACATAAAAAAATCTACCGGAAGAAAACAGCCATGAGCCTGGATATGAGTTTTGTGCTGGCGCAAAATCTTTCCAAAGACACCCTTTTTATTGTGGATGAAGCCTCAATGATTTCTAACAATGAGGGAGATTTTAACCGCAATAGTTTGCTTCACGATTTGTTGGAATATGTTTTTAGCGGCGAAAACTGCAAACTGATGCTGGTAGGAGATACGGCGCAGTTGCCTCCGGTTGGTTCGGAGGAAAGCCCGGCGCTAGATGCCCGCCTACTAAAGGATTATTTCTCTCTTAACGTTTTTCCTTATGAACTAACGGATGTGGTACGGCAGGAAAAGCAGTCGGGGATTTTGTATAATGCCACTAATATTCGCGAGCTGATTCGGAATAAAAAAGAGGAATTTCCGCAGCTTCATGTAAGTGGCTTCCGTGACATTTACAGCATGACTGGCGAAAGGCTGCCCGAGGGCTTACAATATGCGTATGACAAATATGGAATTGAAAACTCATTAGTGATATGCCGTTCAAACAAGAGTGCGAATAACTATAATCAGCAAATACGGAACAGGATACTTTACCGCGAGGGGGAGCTAACCGGAGGCGATTATCTGATGGTAGTGCGTAATAATTATTATTGGCTGGAAAAGGATGATGAGAACTCCAGCGCCTTTATAGCCAACGGCGATATTGTTAAAGTACGAAAGATGCGCAACATCCAGGAGCTGTATGGATTTAGGTTTGCCGATGTGGTTTTAGAGTTTATAGATTATCCGGATGATGAACCACTGCACTGCAAGGTAATGCTTGACACGCTTTACACGGAAGCTCCGAGCTTAAACAATGAAGATAATAAGCGCTTTTTTGAGGCTGTAATGGAAGACTATGCTGATATTCCGGACAAACGTAAGCGGATGGCGGAATTAAAACAGAACCCGTACTATAATGCATTGCAGGTAAAGTTTGCCTATGCCGTAACCTGCCATAAAGCCCAAGGAGGCCAGTGGGATGCCGTTTTTGTTGACCAGGGTTATCTTACAGAGGAAATGCTTAATACTGATTTTCTGCGCTGGCTTTATACAGCAACAACACGTGCGGTTAAAGAGCTGTTCCTTGTAAATTTCAGCACAGCTTTTTTTAACAAGAATGCAAGCAGCAGTGATAATTAGTTAAAGCTGATCGTAAATGTGGTTCCCTCATCTGGGGTACTGCTAACTTCGATTGTGCCGCCCATTGCCACAACCTG
Organism: uncultured Pedobacter sp.; assembly: GCA_966211215.1. Taxonomy (GTDB): domain Bacteria; phylum Bacteroidota; class Bacteroidia; order Sphingobacteriales; family Sphingobacteriaceae; genus Desertivirga. Next base: position 5,418 of record CBIHNR010000123.1, on the reverse strand, counting down.
CGCCTTAGTTATATACAAGCCAACGCCTTTGCTATTGTTATTATCGTGGAAGGTTTGATAGATACCAAAAATACTATCGCCATGTTTGCGTAGGTCAATACCCATACCGTTGTCTTTCACTTCCATCATTATCTTATCATTACGATGAAAGGTTCTTATTGAAATAATGGGCTCCCGTTTAGGGTGGCGGTATTTAATGGCATTAGAAAGTAAGTTCTGCAAAATGCTTTCAAGGTAACTTTTAGGATATTTAATGGTCGGGGCATCAGAAAAATCGTAGTTTAAAATAACGTTGGATTTTTTAATATCAGCCGAAAGGTTCTTAATAACATTGTTATATACTTGTTTAAAGGTTAGTTGCTCATGAACGGCGTATGATTCATGCTTGCTGCGAAGCATTTCAATTAAGTCATCCAGCTTCACAATTAAATTATCGGCTACCTCTTTAATAATATCCATTAAGCTGGATTTCTCTTCATCATCGGTAGATTCTTCGTAAAGCTGAAGCAAGGCAATTAGGTTCACTCCTGGAGACCGTAAATCATGAGAGGCTACGTAGGCAAAGCGTTCCAGTTCGTGGTTTTGCTTAATTAAATCCTGGCTAAGGCTTTGCAGTTCATTTTTCTGCGATTCCAGGATATCATTTTTCTTTTCAACTTCTTTAAAGAGCGCTGCAATTTGTTCCCGGTTTTGAACGATATTAATTAGCGCGGAAATTACAATCACGAGTAAAACCCAGTTACTTATAACAGAAAATACCTGTATGCGCCGTGTAAGCCGTTCAATTGACCGGTTATTTTGAATCAGGCGTTCTTTTTCTATAGTAATTATCTTCTTGATGAGATAGTTGATTTCGTTTGTAACGTTTCGGCTGGCACGGCTTTGAACCCTGTCAAGAGCCTTTCCTGACTGGCCGTTGTCATGGAGCAATATTGTTTGGGCAAGTTCTTCGCGTTTGGCTTTTATGAGCTGGTTTAATCGGTTTAAATAGGCATGTTGCCTGGAATGCTCGCCTAGTGCAGAATAAAGGCGTAGGTAAACATCGCTTATTCTTTTTTCTGCATGAGTATATGGGCGCAGGTAACTGGTATCGCTGGTTAATAAATATCCTCGCTGCCCGGCTTCTGCATCTTTTAGGTTATCAAGAAGAAAGCTAGTGGTCTCAATTATTTCATAGGTTTTGCGGGAGGTTTCATAGCTTTTTTCATTCCTGGAGGATTGTAGGAGGAAAAAAACGGTGTTTACCACAATTATCACAATTGTAGCGCCAATAAGGTAATAAATGCTTTGCGCATTTTTCATAGTCAAGGTTATAGATGGAACTGTGTACGAAGTAAAGGATTTTTAAGTTGTAATTTTTTTCCGAGTGCCAAAAAAATATAAAAAGTGGGTAAAACAATACAATTTGATGGATTGAGTGCCGCAAGTTCAGAGCCTTGGGCAGAAACATTGAGCAAAAGGCACATATGGGTAAACGAATGCGGACATGCGCAAAAATTAGTATCGTTGACTAACTGCTCTATTAAGCAATTCTTATAAAAAATACGCAGCCTCTACTTCTTAAATAGTTTTTTAATAAGGGTTCCTGCTTTATTTACCACACCTATTTTTTCAGTTATAGTTTCCATTATAGCTGGGTCTGTCAATTGGAAATCCTCAATATTTAGTTCATGCTCCATCTGTTTTGGATAAAGCATTATAAAACTGAAATTATTAAAGTAGTTGATTAGATAGTAGGGAAGTTTTTCCAATAATGGGTTGTAAGAAATATTGCCTTTGCGTGAGGTAACAATGAAGAACAAATCGTTAGGCTTTAATTCACGGCTAAAAATTAAAAAGTCCTCCCATTTACTGAATTCTTTAAAATCCAGCTCCAGGGTTTTGCCATCAAAGAAATCTCGAAGATCTAAAATAGTTTGAGCGTTTGCATAGAAAATGAGTGGAAGGCCGGCTTCTTTGGCCAGTGTACTTAGCCTGTTAAGCCAGTGAGTGAATCCTGGCTCGGCTTCTGCAAAAGCTGGAACCACCGCAATCACTCTTTTTAGAGTATTGAATGGTTGTACGGATTTGTAAATAAAAATAGTTTCAAAAGTCCGTTGAAGAGTACTTTCTGCAACCGGCCCAAAAAAATCTGACTGTTCTGCATTTTTATGTAATCCGATAAGTACATCGGTAATGTTTTGTTCTTTAATAGTATAAGTGATGCCATTACTTACATTACTATCGAATCGCGATAAAGGAACCAATTTGCTTTCGGTTGCCGCGGCATGTCGTAGGGCTTTATCTAACATTTTCTTGCCAATAGCCTGGGCCTTACCGTCATCAATAGCATCGCTTACAATATGAAGCGCAAAAATGGGTGTTTCACTACGTTTGGGTTTTAACATTAGCCCCAGATCAACCAATTCAATAACAGTTTCTGGATAAGCCAAAGATATCAGAATCCGCTCGTCGCCTTCAGATTCTATTGCAGCCGAATTCTCTTCTTCTAATGCAAGATTTCTGGATGCCTTCTCAACAACAAAAGAGCTTACCGCACAGCTTACCAGAATAAGGAGAATAGTGCCGTTAAGTACATCTTCATTAAGCAGGCGGATAGGTTCGCCATTTTCAGTTTCTCCAATAATAATGTTATAACCCACTAAAATAATGGCGAGTGTAGCGGCCGCATGTGAGGCACTTAAGCCGAAAATGATGTTTCCCTCATCTCTTGAAAGGCGAAAAGCTTTCTGTGTAATTAATGCCGCCAGGTATTTAGTAACTAAGGCAATAGTAACGATAACGCCTGCAACTTTTAATGCACCCGTTCCTTTAATAAGTACACTTACATCAACAAGCATCCCTACGCCGATCAAAAAAAATGGAATGAAAAGGGCGTTTCCCACAAAGTCTATCCGGTTCATTAAGGGGGACGAGTGAGGCACAAATGTATTTAATACCAAGCCCGAAAAAAAAGCGCCGATAATGGCTTCAACACCGGCGACTTCAGCCAGAAAGGACGCTAGAAATACAATGGCCAGGACAAAAATATATTGAGATACGCTATCATCGAAGTGTTTAAAGAACCAACGAATAATTATCGGGAAGATAAAAAATACGATGCCCACAAACACTATTGATGACAAAGTGAGCCTTATCCAAAAATCAGAGCTTGCTTCTTCTTTAGTCAGCCCAGCAATTGCCGCCAGAATTAATAATGCCAGAATATCAGTAATCATAGTGCCGCCAACGGTTAGGGTAACTGCCCTATTTCGGGCTACACCATAGCGGCTGGCAATTGGGTACGAAACCAATGTATGAGTGGAGAACATACTAGCCAGTAATAGGGATGCTAAAGAGCTGAAACCTAGTAAATAATAGCTCGCTAATGACCCTAGAGCTAATGGGAGGAGAAACGTCGATAAGCCGAAGACAACAATTTTGTTTCGGTTCTTTTTAAATTCAGTTAGGTCTATTTCCAAGCCAGCCAAAAACATAATATATAGCAGCCCAACCGTACCAAATAATACAATGCTACTATCTCGGGTAAGCAGGTTTAAGCCGTAAGGCCCAACAATTACACCAGCTATTATCAGCCCTATTATATGCGGCACCTTAATTTTATTGAATAAAATGGGCGCAAAGAGGATAATGAAGAGAACTAATGAGAATATTACTACGGGATTCTTAAGAGGCAAAGAGAAGTCCAGATTGGCAAACAATAACATTGATACCATATAATATTATTGTTTAGTTAATTCAAGTGCATAAATTATACGGCAGCCTTCTCTGTATATTTCACGGCGCCCTTCCATTTTGTCGGTAGAAATAGGTTTAAGTTTGACAATGATTTTAGCCGCGGGAGTTTTATCTGCAGCATTTTGTTCTGCAGATAATTCGAACACTTTGCCCAATTGCTTGCCCGTATACACCCGAACCAGCTTATTGTTGGCTTTCGCTTTTGCCAAAATAGTTGAGTTTTGATAGGAAATTTCCCAATGTTCATTTTTGGTATCGCCAATAGCAGAACCTTCACAGTCAGTTTCGATACATTCCATTTTTACCGCCCAAATGCCGGTGATTGCCATGTTTTTTGGCGCTGAACTTGCTCCAACGGTATCAACGTTAGCAGCCGAACCGTTTTTTAACTGCTGTTCCCTGATTTCTAGCTCTTTTTCTTTCAGTAAAAGTTCTTGTTCTTTTTGTTGAAGTTCTGATTCTTTTTTGCGGAGTTTTTGTTCCCGGCTATCGCAGGAATTTAGCATTAGTAGGAGGAGAGGACAAAAAAACAGTAGGGTAGAAAACTTCATTAGTAGCGAATTTAACGTTAAAAGTTAGTGGTAAGTATTAAAGCAAAAGAGTTATTTTAAGTTTGGCTAAAATCCATTTTTTAGGAACTGTAATCACAAAAAGTGTCTGAATAAAAAAGCCCCGCTTATTCAGCGAGGCTTCCGTAATAATATTCAAGCAGAGATTAGTAACCTAATTTCGCTTTCAAGTTTTGGTCGATTGCTTCTAAGAACTCCTCAGTATATAAGAAATCTTCACCGTGTTTAACGTTTGGCTTAATAGAAATCGCTAAGTCTTTAGTCATTTTACCGCTCTCTACAGTCTCGATACAAACAGCCTCTAATTTGTGGCAGAAATCGATAAGCTCTTGATTTCCATCTAATTTACCACGGAACTCAAGTCCTCTTGTCCATGCAAAGATGGAAGCAATTGGGTTAGTAGAAGTTGGGCGTCCTTTTTGGTGTTCGCGGTAGTGGCGAGTTACAGTACCGTGAGCAGCTTCAGCTTCCATAACAGTTCCGTCAGGAGTAACTAAAGTTGAAGTCATTAAACCTAAAGAACCAAAACCTTGAGCAACAGTGTCAGACTGAACGTCTCCGTCATAGTTTTTACAAGCCCAAACAAAGTTACCATTCCATTTAAGAGCAGAAGCAACCATGTCATCAATTAAGCGGTGTTCGTAAACGATGCCAGCTGCTTCGAATTTAGATTTGTAATCTGCCTGGTAAATTTCTTCGAAAATATCTTTAAAACGGCCATCATATTTTTTAAGGATGGTGTTTTTTGTAGATAAATATAGCGGCCAACCTTTTTGTAAAGCAGTGTTAAAGCAAGAATGAGCAAATCCTTTGATAGATTCGTCAGTATTGTACATTGTTAAAGCAACACCATCACCTTTAAAGTTAAATACTTCAAAAGATTGTTCTGGTTCGCCATTCTCTGGCGTAAACGTTACTTTTAATTTACCTTTTCCTTTAGTCACGAAATCGGTAGCACGGTATTGGTCTCCGAAAGCGTGACGGCCGATGCAGATAGGAGCAGTCCAGTTTGGCACTAAACGAGGAACGTTGCTCATAACAATTGGTTCACGGAAAACAGTACCATCAAGGATGTTACGGATAGTTCCGTTTGGAGATTTCCACATTTGTT
>CBIHNR010000122.1:0-16470 GCA_966211215.1 uncultured Pedobacter sp. | reverse complement strand
AATCATGCGCTTCTTTAATTTGGGCAAGGTTTGCGGTATCGATAAAAAATTTCATTTTGAAAAGAATTAATGAACAATTGTCTTTCGGACAATCAATATGTTTATAAAAATATGTTACTGTGATTTGATAAACTCAGAGGAAAGAAAAAAATGGGCTAGCACCTTCTATCGCGCCGCTACGACTCTCTACCCTTGCTTCGTTCCCGCCCTGGGGGAGTTCAAGAGGAGCTGGCCGTAGAAGACTAACCCGGCACAAAAGTAAGAACTTTTTGGTAACCGCCTAATTTATTTTTCAAATAAGGAACAGTTTGTATCTCGGATTTTGTAGGCTGTTGGCTTGTAGTCCGTTAAGATATAGCATTTAGCAATTGTTTCCCGCCAAAATAAAGATGGAATATATTAAAGCAATTTTAACGCTCGGGGTAGGAAAAGCGAATCATTAAAATATGATGTATATCATATAAATAACATCTAAAAAGGATTGAATTAGTGAAATTGTTTTTAAAAAATAGCCCTTTTGTTTAAAAAGTCGTAAATGGGTTATATCGGTGATTGTTAAAATTTTAATAAAATAATGTTAAATTTAACGAATCTTCAATCGATGGACGGGTTTGGCATAGAGTTTTGAAGAAAATGCAAAAATTATTGTTACCACGGGTAATTTCGCTTAAAATCTGTACTTTCGTGAATTACCATTATAATTCTGATGAAGCAAACCGGAAATGACCAGCAGGGCTTGTATCGCCCTGAATTTGAACACGACTCTTGTGGAGTAGGTTTTATTACGAACATTAATGGCCATAAGTCGCACCAAACTGTTTCAGATGCTTTAACCATACTGGAAAATATGGAGCATAGAGGTGCGTGTGGCTGTGATCCTGAGACAGGTGATGGTGCCGGTATTTTATTGCAATTACCTCACGAATTCCTGATGGAAGAGTGTATTGCGTTAGATATCCACCTTGCTGAACCTGGCTATTATGGCGCAGGTATGATTTTCTTTCCAAAAGAAATCACAGCAAAAGAAGCTTGCCGTACTGCAATTATTAACTCTGCAGAAAAGCTTGGCTTGCCTTTATTAGGGTTTCGTAAGCTTCCTGTTAACCCTGGTGTAGTTGGAGAGACAGCTCTTGCCGTAGAGCCTGATGCGGAGCATGTATTTATCGGCCGTCCTGCAAGTGTTGTAAGTGCAGAAGATTTCGAAAGAAAGCTTTACGTATTACGCCGCTTGATTACAAAAACAATTAATGAAACGGTAAACAATGGAAGTGATTTTTATATCGCCTCTTTATCAAGCCGTATAATTGTTTATAAAGGACAGTTAACAACCTATCAGTTACGTCAATACTATTTAGACCTTCAGGACAGCAGATTAACATCTGCGTTTGGTATGGTACATAGTCGTTTTTCTACCAATACATTTCCTTCATGGAAATTAGCGCAGCCTTTCAGGTTTATGGCGCATAATGGTGAGATTAACACTTTAACAGGTAACCTAAACTGGTTCTATTCAGGTTTAAGGTCTTATGCTTCTTCTTATTTTACAGCAGAAGAGATGGATATCATCCTTCCGGTAATTGACAGGAACCAATCAGATTCTGCTTGTTTAGATAACGTTGTAGAGGTTTTGGTGCATACTGGCCGTACATTGCCTCATGTGATGATGATGCTTGTTCCAGAGGCATGGGATGGAAATGAAGCGATGGACCCATTGAAGAAAGCATTCTATGAATTCCATGCTACTTTAATGGAGCCTTGGGATGGCCCAGCTGCATTGACTTTCACTGACGGAAAACAAATCGGTGCTTTATTAGATAGAAATGGCTTACGTCCATTGCGTTACGCTACAACCAGCGATAACCGTATTATTGTAGCTTCCGAGGCTGGTGCATTACCAATCGACGAAAAGCTTATCATTCAGAAAGGACGCCTTCAGCCTGGTAAAATGTTATTAATTGACATTGTTGAAGGTAAGATCATTACTGACGAGGAAATCAAAACCAAAGTTGCTACGAGCCAGCCTTACGGAGAGTGGCTTGAAAATTATAAAATCAGAATTGAAGAGCTTCCTGAACCAAGGGTTGCTTTTACAAATCTATCAAAAGATGCGGTTCATAAATACCATCAGGTATTTGGTTATACCCGTGAGGATATTGAAACTATCGTTAAGCCGATGGCTGTTGATGGTAAAGAACCAATTGGTTCTATGGGAACAGACGTGCCTTTGGCAGTTCTGTCTGATAGGCCTCAGCATCTTTCAAGTTACTTTAAACAATTCTTTGCACAGGTAACCAACCCACCGATAGACCCTATCCGTGAGCGTATGGTTATGAGTTTGGCTACTTTCATTGGTAGCAATGGCAACCTGTTCGATGAAGATAAGATGCATTGCCATTGTGTGGCATTACAACAACCAATCCTTACCAATACTGAATTAGAAAAGCTAAGAAGTATTGATACTGGTATGTTCAATGCTAAAACGCTTCAAACATACTTTAAGGCAGATGGCCAGCCTGGTTCTTTAAAACAAGGATTAGAAAGACTTTGCCGTTATGCTGAAGATGCAGTAAACGATGGGTTCGAGGTTATCATTTTATCAGACAGGGCTGTTGATTCTCAGCATGCTCCAATTCCTTCTTTATTGGCTGTATCTGCAGTTCACCACCATCTTATCAAAAGAGGCTACCGTGGACAGGTTGGTATCGTTGTTGAGGCTGGAGACGTTTGGGAAGTACACCACTTTGCCTGCTTATTAGGCTTTGGTGCAACTGCTGTTAACCCTTACCTGGCGTTAGAAACTATCCACGCGCTAAAAGAGGAAGGCAAACTTGAATCTTCATTAGAGTTTAAATACCTTTCTAAAAACTATATTAAGTCTGTTTGCGATGGCTTGTTGAAGATCTTCTCTAAAATGGGTATCTCAACATTGCAGTCATACCAGGGCGCTCAGATTTTCGAGATCCTTGGTATCAGCAAAGCTGTGGTTGATAAATACTTCTGCGGCGCAGTTACCCGTATTGAAGGCTTGGGATTAGATGAAATTGCTAAAGAAACATTGTTCAAACACAGCAATGGATTCATTCCTAAAGTTCCGCAATTACTTCCTGAGGGTGGTATTTACCAGTGGAAACGCCGTGGTGAAGCACACTTGTTCAATCCTCAAACTGTGCATTTATTACAGCAAGCTACCCGCACAGGTGACTATAGCGTGTACAAGAGCTATGCAAAAGCTGTTAATGAGCAGGATGAAAGGAAATATACCCTTCGTGGACTATTCGATTTTGCACACCACCGCGAGCCTGTGCCTCTTTCTGAGGTAGAGTCAGCGTCTTCAATAATGAAGCGTTTCGCTACAGGTGCGATGTCTTTCGGATCAATCTCTCATGAAGCCCATAGTACACTTGCTATTGCGATGAACCGTATCGGTGGTAAGAGTAATACTGGTGAAGGTGGTGAAGATGAAATGCGCTATGAAGTGTTGCCTAACGGAGATACTATGCGTTCTGCAATTAAGCAGGTTGCTTCTGGCCGTTTTGGTGTAACTTCTTACTACTTAACAAATGCTGATGAGCTACAGATTAAAATGGCTCAGGGTGCAAAACCAGGCGAAGGTGGCCAGTTACCTGGACATAAAGTAGATGAGTGGATTGCAAAAGTTCGCCACTCTACTCCGGGCGTAGGTTTGATTTCTCCTCCTCCGCACCACGATATTTATTCAATCGAGGATTTGGCTCAGCTTATCTTCGACTTGAAAAATGCTAACCGTGCTGCCCGTATCAATGTTAAGTTGGTATCTAAAGCAGGTGTTGGTACTATTGCAGCGGGTGTTGCTAAAGCTCACGCTGACGTTATCTTAATTGCTGGTTACGATGGTGGAACAGGAGCTTCTCCAATCAGTTCTATCAAACACGCTGGTTTACCTTGGGAGCTTGGTTTGGCTGAAGCGCACCAGACATTGGTACGTAACAAACTAAGAAGCCGCGTTGTCCTTCAAACAGACGGACAATTGAAAACAGGCCGTGATATTGCAATTGCAACATTATTAGGTGCTGAAGAATGGGGTGTGGCTACTGCTGCCCTTGTTGCTGGTGGCTGTATCATGATGCGTAAGTGCCACTTGAATACCTGCCCTGTAGGGGTGGCTACTCAAGACCCTGATTTACGTAAGTTATTCAGCGGTAAACCTGAGCATATTGTAAACTTGTTTAATTTCTTAGCTGAAGAATTACGTGAAATCATGGCAGACCTTGGTTTCAGAACAATCAATGATATGGTTGGACGTGCGCAATTCCTGAAAGTGAAAGAAAATAACTTACACTGGAAAACTAAAACACTTGACCTTTCGGCTGTGCTTTATCCGGTTACTAATCCTTCTAAGCAAACATTGTATAACAGTGAGGCTCAGGATCATGGAATGGATAGCATTATCGACTGGCAATTGCTTGAGCATGCTCAGCAGGCTCTTGAAAGCAAAACACCGGTGTTTGGTTCATTCACTGTTAAAAATACAGACCGTACTATCGGAACACTTCTTTCAAACGAGGTTTCTAAAGTATATCAATCAGCTGGTTTGCCAGATAATACAATCAATTACAAGTTCAGCGGTTCTGCCGGACAAAGCTTTGGTGCCTTTGCTACTAAAGGCCTTTCATTTGAGCTTGAAGGTGAGGCTAACGACTATGTAGGTAAGGGCCTATCTGGTGCTAGATTATCAATCTATCCATCTGTAGAAAGTTCATTGGTTCCTGAAGATAACATCATCATCGGTAACGTAGCACTTTACGGAGCCACTTCTGGTGAGTTGTTTGTAAGAGGACAGGCAGGTGAGCGTTTTGCGGTGCGTAACTCCGGAGCAACTGCGGTTGTTGAGGGAGTGGGAGACCATGGTTGTGAGTATATGACTGGTGGTAGAGCATTAATTCTTGGTAAAACAGGAAGAAACTTTGCTGCAGGTATGAGTGGTGGTATTGCATGGATTTATGATGTTGACGGAACATTTGCGGATAACTGTAATCCTGAAATGGTTGACCTTGATCCACTAACTGCTGAAGATGAAGAGGCGATCACTAATCTTCTTCGCAAGCATATCCAACTGACTCAAAGTCATCTTGCTTTATACCTTTTAAGCAACTGGAACGACGAATCCCGTAAGTTTATCAAGGTATTCCCTAAAGAGTATAAAAAAGTATTACAGCACGCACAATTTCAACCAGCTAATTAATTATGGGTAAAGTGACAGGTTTTAAGGAGTATGCAAGGGAATTGCCTTCAAAGAGATCTCCTGAAGAACGTAAAAATGATTACAAAGAATTTGTAGGTACATATTCTGACGATAAATTAAACGAGCAGGCTGCTCGTTGTATGAACTGTGGTATTCCGTTTTGTCATAACGGATGTCCACTAGGAAATATCATTCCTGAATTTAATGATGCGGTATATAAAGAGAACTGGGAAGAGGCTTACCGTATTTTATCTTCAACTAATAACTTCCCTGAATTTACAGGAAGAATTTGCCCTGCACCATGCGAGTCTGCATGTGTGTTGGGTATAAACAGGCCAGCAGTTGCAATCGAGGAGATTGAAAAGCACATTATTGAAATCGCGTTCGAGAAAGGTTTCGTTAGTGCAAAAGCTCCACTGATCCGTTCTGGCAAAACTGTTGCAGTAGTTGGATCTGGCCCTGCCGGATTGGCTGCTGCCGCTCAATTGAACAAAGCTGGCCACACTGTTACCGTTTTCGAGCGCGATGAGAGAGCTGGTGGTTTATTACGTTTTGGTATCCCTGATTTCAAATTGGAGAAATGGGTTGTTGAGCGCCGTGTTCAATTAATGGAAGAAGCTGGCATCACCTTCAAATATGGAGTTGAGGTTGGTAAAGACCTTTCATCTGATGAACTGCTTAAGTCATTCGATGCAATCGTATTAGCTGGTGGTTCTACTATTCCTCGTAACTTACCTGCTCCTGGTAGAGACGTTAAAGGGGTTTACTATGCAATGGAGTTCTTAAAACAACAGAATAAACGTGTAAGCGGAATTCCTTATTCAGAGGAGGATATTGTTGTAACTGATAAAGATGTTATCGTAATTGGTGGTGGTGATACCGGTTCAGACTGTGTTGGTACTTCAAATCGTCAAAACGCAAAATCGATTACTCAGTTCGAATTAATGCCGCAGCCTCCTGCAAGCCGTACAGAAGGAATGCCTTGGCCTACTTACCCTATGTTGCTTAAAACAACCAGCTCTCATGAGGAAGGTTGCGAGCGTTTCTGGGGAATCAATACTAAGGAGTTTATTAGTGATGAAAATGGCCATTTGAAAGCTCTTAAAATTGTAGACGTATCCTGGGAAACTGATGTATTTGGCCGTCCGGTTAAATTTACTGAAGTTGAGGATTCTATACGCGAAATTCCTGCTCAGTACGTATTCCTTGCAATGGGTTTCTTACACCCACAAAAACAAGGTTTGCTGGAGCAGTTAGGTGTTGAGCTTGATGAGCGTGGCAATGTTAAAGCAAAAGAAGGCTTGTACAAAACGAGCGTAGACAAGGTGTTTGCCGCTGGTGATATGAGAAGAGGCCAATCTCTGGTAGTTTGGGCGATCTCTGAAGGCCGTGAAGCTGCAAGGCGGGTAGATCTTTTCTTAACAGGAAGCACTGCACTTGAAAGCAAAGATGCCGAAAGCATGTACGCTTACTAAGAATAATATATCAGAATAGGTAATAAAAAATCCCGTCCGAAAGGCGGGATTTTTTGCGTTTAGAGGCTTTGTTGTTTTAGCCGCGTTGCAGTTTCGATGGCTTATTTTATTTTTCAGCTTGTGTCTATTACAAGAGTTTTTCAGGCCTTTTTGCCGGTATCAGCCTCATTAAGTTCCTTTTTGTCGGTTCTCCTCCAAAGGAGTACTTCGGACCAATGCTATTAAGTGGAGCTGTTGGTGGGGACACCAATGCTATTAAGTTAAGGCGTTTGTCCGGTGTGGGTTGGTCTTTTCTCTCCCCTTGGGCATAGCCGTTAACCTAAGGGTATTGCTCATTGAAAAACAGTACTTTGTCTTTTGGCAAAAGCTGATTAGTGCAGTCCTCCGCTGGTCCAAAGGACTCCCGCGGACCGGAGGTGTCCCGAAGTTTCGGGAAGGTGGTTAAGCGATATTTAAATAAAACGTGCCATTCCACCCCCCTATCCCCAGTGCCGTTAACTTAAGGCCAACAACCCCATCGGGGTTAAATGTCGGTAGAAAAAATAGGCCGTTATAAATTCCGTGCCGTAGGTACGGTACTATAATGTAGCGTACCTACGGCACGCAAAACCGTTCACAATCAAATTTTCTACCGCCATTTTGCACCTACGGCGCACCTCGAAATCCTTAAGTTAATGATATTGCCCTACCCCCGCCTCCAAAGGAGTCCTTCGGACAGCGGGGGACAGTATATCGCTTAACCTTTATAACGCTTTATTTCAATGAATTAGAAAACACAAACATCCTTAGGTTAACGGCTATGCCCCTTGGGAGAGATGCCGAAGGCAGAGAGGGTGACACGCTTTACAGGATTTTTCGCTTGCTATTTCCTTAACTTAATAGCATTGGGAGAGATGCCGACGGCAGAGAGGTATAAGACTATGTCGGTTATCACCTCACCCTATCCCTCTCCTCTCCGAAGGAGTCCTTTAGACGAGGAGAGGGGAATGCAAAGTTTCTTATGTTAAGCGATTTAATAGAAAAATAATAATCGAACTCAGGTTAATAGCATCAAGAATTCAATTCTCATTTGACTCGTTTCGGGCAAATTCTAAATATTTCAAACTCTTTCAGATTCCATCTCTTCTTTCTCTATCAGGCAATATCCACCTGGTTTATTGTAGTATTATGGCAACTGAAGATGAATTCATAAAGGAAATAAAAGAAGGATATTCTTTCAAGGGAGAAAACGCAAAAATTGGCAGAGCTGCCTTAAATGGTGAAACTATTGATGGTGCAGACGTTTTTTTACCATTGAAAACCATGAATCGGCATGGGCTGATTGCCGGTGCTACTGGTACTGGTAAAACGAAAACTTTACAGATGTTGAGCGAGATTTTAAGTGATGCCAGCATTCCGGTTCTGTTAATGGATATTAAAGGTGACTTAAGCGGGATTGCTATGCCTGGGATCTTAAATGATAGAATTAAAGAAAGGAGTGTGGCTACTGGGGTGGACTTTAGTCCTTCGGGTTATCCGGTAGAGTTGCTAACCTTAAGTAAGCAGGGAGGAGTTCGCTTAAGGGCAACGGTAACTGAGTTCGGACCAATATTGCTTTCAAAGATTCTTGAATTAAATGATATCCAGGGGGGAGTTTTGGCAATGATTTTCAAATATTGTGATGATTCGAGGCTTCCGTTACTGGACTTAAAAGATTTGATTAAAGTGATTCAGTATGTGTCTGAAGACGGGAAAGAAGAACTGGAGAAAACTTATGGACGTATATCTTCAACAAGTACTGGTACAATTCTCCGAAAGGTTATCGAGCTCCAGCAGCAAGGAGCTGATATTTTCTTTGGAGAAAAGAGTTTTGAAGTGGAAGATTTGATGCGAGTAAGTGATGATGGCAGGGGATTTATCAATGTTCTACGTGTAACCGATATCCAGGACAAGCCTAAACTCTTTTCCACTTTTATGCTTCAGCTGCTGGCTGAGTTATATGCGATAAGTCCCGAAGAGGGTGATATGGATAAACCAAAGCTAGTTCTTTTTATAGATGAGGCACATTTGGTATTTCAAGAGGCGAGTGAGGCTTTATTGGAGCAGATAGAGACGGTAATAAAGCTAATTCGTTCTAAAGGGATAGGTGTATTTTTTGTAACTCAGAACCCGATGGATGTTCCCCAAAGTATTTTGGGCCAGTTGGGTATGAAGGTCCAGCATGCCTTAAGGGCGTTTACTGCTGTTGATCGAAAAGCGATAAAACAAACGGCAGAGAACTATCCTGAAACGAAATTTTATCAGACTGATCAATTATTAACTGAATTAGGCATTGGGGAAGCATTGGTAACAGTATTGAATGAAAAAGGGATTCCATCACCATTGGTTCATGTATTTATGAATGCTCCACGAAGTAGAATGGATGTTTTAACTGATGGCGAGATTGCAGAAATAGTATCTAAAAGTAAGCTGGCTGCTAAATACAATCAGGCTCTGGATAGCGATAGCGCCTATGAAATTTTAAATGCAAAGCTAGAGGAAGCAGCTGCCAAATCAGAAGCTATAAAAGAGCGCCCGGAAAAAGAGCCTGTTGGCCGGACAGAAAAAGAGGAAAGTTTTTTTGATAATCCAATTGTTCGAAGCGCCGGCCGCACTGCCGCCAATATTATAACGCGCAGTTTGTTGGGAGCTTTGGGCCTGGGTGGCAGAAGCAGGAAGAAGAGTTTCTGGTAACAGAATTAACAAAGCCTTTTTGGTGTCTCTTATATGAAACCAGGGAGAGTCTTTTAGGGGCAATAAGTCCGCGGCCGTAGAGTTTCTGAGGATTATTTGCCGGCAGGATTTTTCTTTCCTGTCAAAAGTTTATCGACAATTTTTGCCAGCCTTTCAAACTTTGTTTTTTCTTGCTTCGCGGTCAATAGCCAGAGCACGTATTCTTTTTTGTTTGTGTAGGAAAGTGTATTGAAGAATGCCAGTGCCTGGGGATGTTGCTCTAATTCCAATTTTAAGGAAGGAGGAAGAGAAACCTGTCGATTAGCAATGTCGATATACTCGCCGAACTCATTTTGAGAAATAGATGCATTTCTTACAGCAGATTTTTTTACCTGATCTTTGGGGCGGAAACGGATGGCAGTCCAGGTCGAATTTACGGCTGCTGAAGCCACACCATCAAGCCCGTACTTAGCCGGCTCATCCCAACTCTGCATCATATCAAGATCCGACTTTATACCTGAACTTTTTTTAGGATACATAATCCAGAATGTTGAGCCGATACTCAAATGAGTATGCACCCACTTAAGTTCTTTAACCAATTCAGCTCTGTCCTTTACAAAAAGATGTACCTGATCGTACGTGCCATTTTCGGGCTCAAAAAATAGGACTGCATCGGGTGGAAGCGGCTCTAACAATGCACTATATTCGGCTGGCGAATTGATAATAAGTACCTGATGGGCTGCTTTTATCAATAATTTTTTCGCCAGGGGACTTAACATGCCGATTAATATTTCAGGTTCAATTTAGCAAAGAAATCCCAAAGAACAATTCCGGCAGACACTACAATATTGAAAGAATGCTTAGTGCCAAACTGTGGTATCTCAATGCAGTTATCAATAAGCTTCATTGCCTCGTCTGACACGCCATTTACTTCATTACCAAAAATTAAAGCGTATTTTTCTTCACTGTTGGGCTTGAACTCATTAAGGCTCGTGCTGTTTTCGGCTTGTTCAATAGCTATGATTTTGTATTGATTGTCCTTTAGCTCCTGGATTGCTTCGGTGATATCCTCATAGAAATACCAGTCCACAGACTGAGTTGCGCCTAAAGCCGTTTTTTCAATTTCGCGGTGAGGAGGTTGCCCGGTAATTCCACAAAGGATAATGCGTTCAACGGCAAAGCCATCGGAAGTACGAAAAATGGAACCAACATTATGCATACTTCTAACGCTGTCTAATATCACTGTAACCGGTAGCTTTTCCTGATTTTTAAAATCTTCTACACTTACACGGTTTAATTCATCAAGTTTTAGCTTACGCATGGGTATTGGTTGGGAGATGAGATTCGGGGTTTTGGAACGATAAGGGCAATTCGAAGAGGGAGATTACAAATCCCCCGTTAGCAGCGACGGGATTATAAATCCCGTCGAGCATTATATAATTATTAGATCTTTGTTGGCTAGCTTAGGCTAATCACGAACTTCTGAACTACACTAGTTCACTCACGCCTATACCAATTTCAGAACTGTAAACAGACGGCGCGTAACCAATTTTTTTGGTATAATATTCAGTGATTTTTTTGCTGAAATCTTCAAACGCATTCTTTTTTACAAGAGCAATAGCACAACCACCGAAACCGGCACCTGTCATTCTTGCACCGGTTACTTCCGGATAATTTTTAGAAAACTCCACAATTGTGTCTAATTCAACACCTGAAACTTCATAAAGCTCCTTTAAAGAATCATGCGAAGCATACATTAACTCTCCGAATTCTTTTAAATGGTTATCTGCTAGTGCTTTAGCAGCCAACTTAACGCGTTCGTTTTCATCAACCACGTGTTTTGCACGTTCTAAAACAGTAGGGTTTGAAATAAGGTGTTTATTTTCTTCGAAAGTTTTAGAGTCAATCTCGCAAAGGTTGTCGATTTTGAGGTTTTGCTGCAGTGCTTTCAATGCTTCAGAGCATTCTTCAACACGTTCGTTATATTTAGATTCAGCCAGTTTACGAGGCTTGTTGGTATTAATAATAGCCAGGTAATGATCGCCAAGGTTGCAGTCAACAGCTTGATAATCTAAAGTTTCGCAATCCAATTTTAATGCTTTGCCTTCTTCTCCGAATGTAACAGCAAACTGGTCCATAATACCAGAGTTAACGCCGATAAATTCGTTTTCAACTTTTTTAGTAAGCTTAACAATATCTAATTTTGAAATGCCGCCATTGAATAACTGATTTAAAGCAAAAGCTGTAACTACTTCAACAGAAGCAGAAGAAGATAAGCCCGAACCGATCGGAAGGTTTCCAAAGAATAATAGATCAAGGCCCTGTACCTCTTTACCTAATTGTATAAAATGGTGGATCACTCCTAATGGGTAATTGAACCATTCTTTTCCGGTTTTTTCGTAGCTGGCTTGTACCGGGATATCCAGTTTCTCATCAAAATTTGTGCTTCTGAATCTGAATATGCCATCTTTATTAGGAGCAGTAAGCAAGTAGGTACCAAAGGTAACTGCCGATGGCAATACTAATCCTCCATTATAATCAATATGTTCGCCAATAAGGTTCACCCTTCCAGGCGCAAAAAAAACATTCTTACTTTCTTGTCCGAATAGTTCTGAAAACTGACTCTTTAGGTTCTCTAACATGTTGTTTGAAATGAGCCCAAAGGTAACAATCTTTAGAAAATATAAGACATTTTTGAGGGCATTTTCTATGCCAAAAAATGGCTTTAAGTGCTTATTAACCAATAAAATCGGTGATAGTGTATTGTTTACACTAAAATGGGCTTTGTAAAGCGGTTATGTTCAGAAGTTTAGCCCTCTGTTTGAGGAAGCCCTTACGATCAAAATCGGTTCCAAAACGATCTTTTTAATAACAGGTTCTGCACTCTTTTCCTGTTTGTTTAATTCCAGAAAAAGCTTGGCTGCTTCTTCGCCCATGGTAACCGTTTGTTGGGCAATGGTAGAAAGCTGCGGTGTAACAAGGCTTCCAAACGCTTCATTAGCAAAGCCAATAACCCCAACTTCCTCAGGAACTTTGATGCCAAACTCCATCAATTGTTGCATTACGCCCATTGCAGTATAATCTTCTAAGGCAAATACTGCATCGAATTCGATACCTTGCTCTCGCATGTCCTTTACCACATTTTTCCCAAATTCCAGGGAGAAATTGCCTTTCACAATCAGGTTTTCATCTACCGGAAGTCCATAATGTTTCAGGGCGTCCATGTATCCGCGGTAGCGTTCCTTGAATATGGAGATATTTTGTTCGGCTGTAATGTGGAGGATTTTTTTATAGCCCTGTTTGATGAGGTGTTCTGTAGCGATAAAGCCACCTTTATAGTCATCAATCGTTACAGAAGAAACTTTAAGATTGTCTAAAACACGGTCAAAAAAGATAAGCGGCGTATTTCTCTTTTTTATTTCCTGATAAGCGAAATCGTCATCAGTATCCAGGGTAATTGAGGCGATGATGCCGTCAACACGCGATTGAAGAAACGTATCAATCCCTTTGGCCTGATGTTTTTTCGACTCGTTTGATTGGTACAAAAGGATTGTATAGCCATTGGCATTCATTACACGCTCAATGCCATGCACAACCGAACTAAAAAAGCTTACGTGCAGGCTTGGTACAATTACCCCAATAATGTTTGTGCGGCCTGAACGTAGGGAGGAGGCAATTTTATTCTGGCGGTAATTTAGCCTTTCGGCAGTTTCGCGCACAGATTTCTTGGTGGCTTCGCTAATGGCAGGATGATCGTTTAGCGCCCTCGCTACAGTGGAGAAAGTAATGTTTAATTCTTTGGCTATATCTAAAATAGTGACGCGTTTCAAAGCTTGTGGTTTATGTAAAAAGCGAATAAAGTTATAAAAATTTTTGTGTTTTTGATTTTAGTGCATATCTTTATGCCAACGTTGGCACTTTTATTATAAACCCAATCAAAAAATGCTTCTTTTAGGAATTGATGTAGGTACATCTTCAATTAAAGTTTCTGTAGTAGACTCAAAAACGCAGGTGGCTGTAGTTTCGGCGCAGTATCCTGAAACAGAGTCTGAGATCAAATCATTGCAGCCAGGCTGGGCAGAGCAATCACCCGAAATGTGGTGGGAGCATGTTCAAAAAGCGATATTGAAGGCAAACGCTACGGGTAAATATAATCCAGAAGAAATTGCAGCAATTGGAATTGCATACCAGATGCATGGACTGGTAGTGGTTGATAAAGATCAGCAGGTATTGCGTGATTCGATTATCTGGTGTGATAGCCGAGCTGTTGAAATTGGCAATAAAGCATTTAACGCGATAGGAGAGGAGAAAAGCTTATCTCATTTATTGAATTCTCCGGGGAACTTTACAGCTTCTAAGCTAGCCTGGGTTAAGGCTAACGAACCTGAGGTGTTTAATAAAATAGATAAGGTGATGCTTCCGGGAGATTTTATCTCAATGAAGTTAACCGGCAAGATAACTACCAGCGAATCGGCTTTATCGGAAGGTATTCTTTGGGACTTTCAAAATGATGAATTATCAAAGGACGTACTTTCTTATTTCGGGTTTAATGAGAATCTATTTCCTGAGGTGTCTAAACTGTTTTCTGCTCATGGCGAGCTAAAAGCCGATGTTGCCGAAAAGTTAGGCTTGAAAGCTGGAATTCCAGTTAGTTACAAAGCAGGGGACCAACCCAATAACGCTCTATCCTTAAATGTATTAAAACCAGGTGAAGTTGCCGCAACTGCCGGGACTTCAGGTGTAATATATGGTGTAAGCGACAGTCTCGCCTACGACAAGCAGTCTCGGGTAAACACATTTGCACACGTAAATTATAATGGTAAAACTAAAAATCTCGGTGTGCTGCTATGTATAAACGGAACAGGGATTTTAAACCGCTGGGCTAAAAACCAGTTTGGTGCCTCTATCTCTTATTCTGAAATGAATGCAGAAGGAGCAAAGGTTCCTGTAGGCAGTGATGGCTTAAGGGTTCTTCCTTTTGGCAACGGTGCTGAGCGTATGCTGAATAATAAAATTGTAGGTTCCCACTTTCATAATATCGATTTAAACCTGCATGGCCAGGCTCATATATTCAGGGCAGTTCAAGAAGGGATCGCTTTTGCTTTCCGTTACGGTTTAGATATTATGCGTTCTAATGGTATGAGCCCAAAAGTGATACGTGTAGGTAAAGCTAATATGTTTTTAAGTGAGGTATTTACCGATGCTTTCGTTAATGCTACTAATGTTCCTGTGGAATTTTATGACAACGATGGCAGTGTTGGTGCGGCCCTGGGTGCAGGTATTGGCGCCGGCATTTTTGCATCGGAGCAGGAGGCATTTAGCAATATGAAGCCTATACACTTGGTAACTCCGGATAAAGCAGAAATTTACGAGCCGGTTTATCAGGACTGGAAGCGCTTGCTAGAAAAACAATTGATCAATTTATAAAAGATAAAAAACTAAGTATCATGGCAAATATTTTATCGTCTGTAGAGACTGAGTATTTTAAAGGAATCGGCCAGATTAAATTCGAAGGGCTTGAGTCTGACAATCCGTTGGCGTTTCGCTGGTATGACGAAAATCGTGTAGTAGCAGGAAAAACATTAAAAGATCATTTCAAATTTGCTGGTGCTTACTGGCATTCTTTCTGCGGAAATGGTTCAGATCCATTTGGTGGCCCTACTCATATTTTCCCATGGGATAAAAAATCAGATCCAGTTGAGCGTGCTAAAGACAAAATGGACGCTGCTTTTGAATTTTTAACTAAAATGAACTTACCATACTACTGCTTCCATGATGTGGATGTGGTTGATTATGGCAATGATATTGTAGAAAACGAGCGCCGTTTACAGGCTCTAGTTGACTATGCTAAAGAAAAACAAGCAGAAACAGGCGTTAAACTTCTTTGGGGAACAGCAAACCTTTTCTCTCACAGAAGATATATGAACGGTGCTTCTACTAACCCTGATTTCCATGTGCTAACTCATGGTGCTGCTCAGGTTAAAGCTGCACTTGATGCAACTATTGCTTTAGGTGGTGAGAACTATGTGTTCTGGGGTGGCCGTGAAGGTTACATGAGCTTGCTAAACACTAACATGAAACGCGAGCAGGAGCATTTTGCACGTTTCTTACATACAGCTAAGGATTATGCCCGTGCGAATGGCTTTAAAGGAAACTTCTTTATTGAGCCAAAGCCAGCTGAGCCTTCTAAACACCAGTATGATTTTGATTGTGCTACAGTGATTGGTTTCCTACGTGAGCATGATTTATTAAACGATTTCAAAATTAACATCGAAGTTAACCACGCTACTTTAGCTGGCCACACATTCCAGCACGAGTTACAGGTTGCTGCTGATGCTGGTGTTTTAGGTTCTGTTGATGCTAATCGTGGGGATGCTCAAAACGGATGGGATACAGACCAGTTCCCGAATAACCTTAACGAGCTTACTGAGTCTATGCTTATTTTCCTTGAAGCTGGTGGCTTACAAGGTGGTGGTGTAAACTTTGATGCGAAGATCAGAAGAAACTCAACTGATGTAGAAGATTTATTTGTTGCTCACGTTGGCGGTATGGATACGTTCGCTCGCGCTTTGATCACTGCTGATAATATCCTTCAAAAATCTGATTACAAGAAATTCCGCCAGGAGCGCTACGCTTCTTTTGATAGCGGAAAAGGTAAAGAATTTGAGCAAGGTAAATTATCTCTGGAAGATTTAAGGGCATACGCTATCGAAAATGGCGAGCCTGCTACTATCAGCGGTAAACAAGAATACCTTGAGAATATCATCAACCGTTTTATTTAATCGGTTTTAAGATTTTTCATATATCGATGGCCTTCGGTGGGGAAACCTGCCGGGGGCTTTTTTGTGTTTTTTGAGAGTGGGGAAGCTGAAAAGCTTCTGTCAAGTTAGGCACAAGTTGCGTTATGCTAAACTTGTGCCAGAGATTAGAGGTTTGTTGTTTCATACGTAGCCTCACGACCCTGAAATGCGGCAAGTATTCTGCTTGCAATAGCCTGAAATATTTCCTTAAGTATTCTCTTTTATAAACTATTTTCTCTCTCATTTGCCGGACTTAATCCCAAAAATGCCAAAATCGTATATT
>CBIHNR010000121.1:0-16651 GCA_966211215.1 uncultured Pedobacter sp. | reverse complement strand
ATGTATTCCCATAAAGAGGCGGTTCCAGCGCACTTTGCTTAGGAAGCTGCCATGTTCGTTTAAACTCATCCATATAAATAAGGCTTTGCCTACGATATGGTCTTGCGGAACAAAGCCCCAAAAGCGGGAATCTAATGAATTATCGCGATTGTCTCCCATCATCCAGTAATAATCCATCTGGAAAGTGTAGCTGTTCGCCAATTTGCCATTGATATAAAGTTGATCACCTTTTTCTTCAACTGAATTTCCTTCATAAACCTGAATAGCGCGCTTATAAAGTGGAATAGTGGTACTGTCTAATTTAACAGTCCAGCCTTTTTTAGGAATAACCAACGGGCCAAAATTGTCCTGGTTCCATTTAAACCTTGAATCATGCGGAAAAACAGACGGGTCAAAGTCGCCTTCCAGCTTAATAACCGGGCGCACCTCTTTCACATTTGCCCATTTCTTGATATCAGCAGCCTGCTCACGGGTCATGATAAACTGGTATTCATCTGCTGTTACCGGATTGAACGTGATGTTCATATCCTGCAAAGTTTGAGGATTAAAATCAGAACCATTCGACTTTACATAGTACATTTTTTGCCCCTCAAGCGGATTTTCAGCAGCTTTTCCGTTTACGTATACTTGGGCATTAATGATTCGTAAGGTATCTCCGGCAATAGCCTGGCAACGTTTAATATAATTTTCGCGTTTATCAACAGGACGCTCTATAATGGTAAAATTCGGATTGGAACGCACTGCATCCCTGCCCAACTGCCTTACCAACTGGTAATAACTGGCATCTGCTTGAGTTTCAACAACCACGGTATCTCCCTCCGGATAGTTAAACACAACTACATCGCCACGTTTAACCTTTTCAAAACCAGGCAAACGATGATACTTTAATTGAATGCCGTCCCAATATGCTTTGAAATTGGTTGAATAAGGCATGGTATGGTGGGCAAATGGAAATGCAACCGGAGTCATAGGCACACGGCCGCCATAGTTTACCTTGCTCACGAATAAGAAATCCCCTATTAAAAGTGATTTCTCCATAGAGCCAGTTGGAATGGTATAAGCTTCAAGCAAGAAACTGCGAATTAACGTAGCGGCAACTACTGCAAATACAATAGCGTCTGCCCATTCGCGGCCAGCTCCCTTTTTATAAGGATGTGCCTTTTTAAATTCTTCAGTAATTGCCTGCCCCAGGTAACGAGTATTTTTATCGAAGCCCCAGACTGGGAATAGCACAAAAGGTACTATAATAGTGCCAGCATGCTCCCAGAAGCCAAATTTACCGAAACTCTTGGCAAAGTCGAGCATTAGGGCGATGGCAGCAATAACGTTTATTACCGGAATAAAAAACAGCACCAGCCACCATTTTGGCCTACCTGTTAACTGAAGCATGACGTACACGTTATAAAAAGGGATAATAGCCTCCCAGCCTTTACGGCCAGCCTTTTCATACAATTTGTACAGCCCAATAATGTACAGTACCAATACTGGAACCAGGTACAATAGCCATCCGTTTTCTGATGTCATTAGGGTCTTCTTTAAATATTAAAATCGAACATTTCTTTTACCGTGTAAAAGCCTTTTCTATCCTTCAGCCATTCCGCAGCAAGCACTGCACCAAGGGCGAAACCAGCCCGGCTATGGGCAGTATGCTTAAATTCAATATCGTCAACTTCAGAGCTGTACACTACGGTATGGGTTCCAGGCACTTCCTCAATACGGTGAGATTCAATTAAAACCTGCGCCGGTGTAGCAACTACCTGATTTTCTCCGCCAACTAATTCATTCACCCATTCTTTTTTAGAATCAAGCCCTCCTATAATACCTTCCGCAATAGTTATAGCTGTACCGCTTGGAGAATCTAGTTTTTGCGTATGATGAATCTCTTCTACCTGCACGTCATACTGAGGATAATTATTCATAATCTTTGCCAATATTTTATTTACAAAGAAGAATACATTTACTCCTACACTAAAATTAGAACCATATAGCAGTGATTTGTTACCTGCTTCAACTTTATTCTTTATTTCGTCTATTTGATCGTACCAGCCTGTGGTACCCACAACGATGGGAGTATCTGCATCAAGGCAAAGCTCAATATTTGTAATTACCGAATGAGGGGTGCTAAAGTCAATAGCGGCATCAGCATTTTGAAGGTTTTCTTTAGTTAAATCAGCTAAATTGCTTTCGTCTATTTTAAGAACAATTTCATGGCCGCGGTCTATTGCAAATTTCTCAATAATGCGTCCCATTTTTCCATAACCTAAAAGGGCTATTTTCATCTTAATATTTTTTCGTTGTTAAATTATATAGGGTTGATTGGTTGGCATTTCATAAATGAAGCCATCATTGTAGTACGATGGCTTCATAATGATATCTTTATTTTCAAAGCCGGAGCCGGCGTTGCATAAGCATACGAAAGTGGTGGCGTTACCGATGGATATATTTTTATAGCAAGGTCATCGCTAATGTCATACCTGAAAAATTTAGCATCAACATAAGCATCTATCAGATTTATGGCGTATAAGGCCCCGCAAGCAAGAAAACTTAAGTCGCGTGTCCTTCTGTAATAATCTTTTGCAGAAATTAACGACTGGTCATCAAATCCGGCATACATGGAAGTACTGGTTTGTCCAATATTATTCCTGCGAAACTGTAGCTCACTTAAAATATCCTTGTAATACCTGTGGTTGAAATCGATTATCAGGCCAAGGCCTACAAAACCGCCATAGATAAAGGGGACTTTCCACCATCGCCCATTTTTTATTTGCCCCAGCCCTGGCACAATAGCTGAACGCAACACTGCCTGCCTCGGCAAGCGCTCTAAAGCCAGGCGGGCAGAATCTTTTACAACAGCTGGCTTCTGCTCTTTAGGGCGGGCAGACTTTAGATTTACAACCGAGTCTCTTTTTGGATTAAAAGCGGGGTCTTTTTTGGCGTCGGGATTAATCATCGCAGAATCAACCTTCGGTGCGTTAGTACCCGGAATAATTTGCGAAAAAGCATTCGGTGCAATGCCAAGGGCCACAACTGCCAGAAAAATCCTCAAATTGTACATTACCAATCTAATAGTTCTAGAATACGGCTTAGGTCATCCTCCGATACGAAAGGAATTTCGATTGCCCCTTTTCCTTTACCCTGAACTTTCAGCTTCACCTTGGTAGCGAATTTAGAAGCAAGGTCATCTTGAATTTTCTGATACTCGAAAGAAACCTGCTCTTCTTTAGCTGTCGTTTTTTTCTTTATGCCAGATTGCTGGATCAGGCGAACAAGTTCTTCAGCTTTGCGCACCGAAAGGCCGTCTTTAATAACCTCGTCATGTACGTATAATTGTTTATCTACATCGTCGAGCCCTAAAATAGCTTTAGCATGGCCCATAGTGATTTGATTATCACGAATGGATGCCTGTATTACCGGCGGTAGCTTTAACAAACGTAAGTAGTTGGTAACAGTTGAGCGGTTTTTACTAACACGGTCGCCTAGTTCTTCTTGCTTAAGGTTACACTCATCTATCATACGCTGGAAACTTAATGCAACCTCAATAGAGTTTAAGTTTTCGCGCTGAATGTTTTCGATAAGTGCCATTTCCAGCATTTGCTGGTCGTTGGCTGTACGTACATAAGCTGGGATAGCATCAATTCCGGCAAGCTTGGATGCCCTTAAACGGCGCTCCCCGGAAATTAACTGATAGCTGTTTTCACCAATTTTTCTTACCGTAATTGGCTGAATAAGCCCTTGCAACTTAATTGAGTCTGCAAGCTCCTGAAGAGCCTCTTTATCAAACTCGGTACGCGGCTGAAACGGGTTTACTTCAACCTGGCTAACATTAATAAAACTGATATTGCCCGGGGATGGAGATAAGCTCACCTCTATAGAAGGCTGAGGCTTTGATACAGCAACTGCAGGCTGCCCTACTTCAGAATCATCCAACAACGCACTTAATCCTCTTCCTAAGCCTGTTTTTTTCTGGTACGTCATGAATTAACTGTTTCTTTTATGCTTTCTTCTTCTTGTTTTACTAATCCGTTTTTACGAATAATTTCTCTTGCCAAATTCAGATAGTTAATTGAACCTTTACAATTAGCATCGTGCATAATTACCGATACACCAAAGCTTGGCGCTTCACTTAAACGGGTATTTCGCTGAATAATGGTATCGAACACCAAATCCTGGAAGTGGGTCTTTACCTCTTCTACTACCTGGTTTGACAAGCGAAGGCGCACATCGTACATGGTTAACAGGATACCCTCAATTTCAAGGCCTGTGTTTAACCTGCTTTGTACAATCTTTATAGTGTTTAATAATTTACCCAAGCCTTCCAAAGCGAAATACTCGCACTGTACTGGTATAATTACCGAATTAGCTGCTGTTAACGCATTAATTGTAATTAAACCCAGGGATGGCGAACAATCGATAATTATGAAGTCATAATCGTCTTTAACCTTATCTAACACAGCACGCATTTTGTATTCGCGTTCTGCAAGGTTAATCATTTCAATTTCAGCACCTACCAAATCGATATGTGCTGGTAATAAATCAAGGTTAGGCGTATCTGTTTTTTGTATTGCGTCACGAGGGTCAACATCGTTGATGATACACTCGTAGATACTTTCTTTAATGGTGCGAGGGTCGAAACCAATACCAGAAGTAGAATTCGCCTGCGGGTCAGCATCAACAAGCAATGTACGGTATTCGAGCACAGCAAGGCTGGCTGCCAAATTGATAGATGACGTGGTTTTTCCTACTCCGCCTTTTTGATTAGCTAACGCGATAATCTTACTCATTCCTTATCTATATGTTAACGGATTGCTATTCAGCTTAAATCTTCAGGATAATTAGCTGAATAAATTGCTATTTTTGCTCTCCTGAAAGCTTTTTAACAATCGACTAAGATACAAACTTTAAACTATTTAATTTGAGAGCCCTTATCGGGTTTTGCACATCTTATCCACAAATGACCACCATTATTGCAGGTACCAACCGCCCAGATAGCTATACTTTAAAACTCGCTGAATACTATCAGCGGAAGCTTAATGAGTATGGCGAAGTTACTGAGTTACTTTCTCTTACAGATTTACCCGATGGCTTAATCCATCCTGAGATGTATGAAAAACACAAACTTGCCAGCTGGGAACCGATACAGGAATTGATATCAAAAAGCACCAAATTTATGTTTATCATTCCAGAATATAATGGCAGCTATCCTGGCATTTTAAAGCTGTTTATTGACGCCTGTAAGTTTCCGGAAAGTTTTAGTGGAAAAAAAGCTGCCCTGGTGGGTGTTTCTTCCGGAAAGTATGGAAATATCAGAGGGGTTGAGCATTTTACAGGGGTTTGCCACTATATTAATATTAATGTTTTGCCGCTTCGTTTGCATATTCCATATATCAATAAGGAATTTAATGAGGATGGCAATTTATTCGCAGAAGACACGGTGAAATTCACCAATAAACAGATCAAGGAATTTTTAGAATTTTAATTGATATTAAACGTCGAAATTATACCTGACAGGTTTTGGAAACCTGTCAGGTATAACTTCGACGCCTTTCTTACCTATCTTATAATTGCAACAAAGCCTTCAGCCTGGCATAGCCAGTTTTACTTACTGGCAGGCTTTCGCCGGATTTCAATATCACTTTGTAAGAATCTTTTTCATAAGGCTGCAGGCCAGTAATTTGCGGCACCTGTACAATAAAAGAGCGGTGTACCCTTACAAATTGTTTATCGTCAAGATTCTTCTCAAAAAACTGCATCGTTTTATTTTTAAGATACATTCCTTCTGCAGTGTGGATTTTTACATAATCGTCGTAAGCTTCCAGATACCGTACTTCTGTAGCAGGAATTATCTTAATATTATTGCCCGACTTTACAACAATACGTTCACTTTGCGAAGAGGTTGAACTGGTACTTTCTAATAGGGCATCTACCTGTTGGCGAGCTTCATTTAAGTTTTGCTTTTCAAACCAGCGCTCCACGGCCTTTTTGAAGCGGTCCCGGGCAAAGGGCTTTAAAAGGTAGTCAACAGCGTGCGTTTCGAATGCTTTTATTGCATACTCATCGAAAGCAGAAGTGAAGATTACTGCAGGACGATGTTCCAACAATTCCAGCATTTCAAAACCTGTAATTTTAGGCATCTGGATATCCAGAAATATAAGGTCAGGTTGGTATTGAGTAACTGCCTTCACTCCTTCAAATCCATCATTACACTCGGCCACCACCTCTATT
Source organism: uncultured Pedobacter sp. (assembly GCA_966211215.1). GTDB lineage: Bacteria > Bacteroidota > Bacteroidia > Sphingobacteriales > Sphingobacteriaceae > Desertivirga. The sequence goes on along the minus strand of CBIHNR010000121.1, from coordinate 10,429 downwards.
TGCGGAAAGTCTTCCAGGTATTCTTTTACAACCTCTCTGGCCAGAGGTTCATCATCTATTAAAATTGCCCTTGTCATACTTGCGGAATTTTAACGGTAGTTGTAAAAATATTATTTTCTCCATTTGTTTCAATCAGGTCGGTGCGGGCAAACAGCAAATAAAGCCGCCTTTTAATACCCGTTAATCCAAAGCCGGTGCCGCTTTTAGGCCTAGCAGTGGTTACATCGTATGGATTTTGAATTTTTAGGACGAGGTAATTTTGCAGGCACTTTGCCGACACAGTTATAGTCACCTGCCCGGTTGTGTCGTAGAGCCCGAATTTTATGGCATTCTCCACAATAGGCTGTAAAAGCATTGCGGGCAGTTTCAAAGTCTCGCAATCCTCTTCTTTTGTAATTTCGGTAGCCAGCCTGTGTCCGAACCTAACCCTCTCTATGTCCAGGTAAAGTTGCAAATGCTTCAACTCTTCCTCGAGACTTACGAATTCATTCTCTTCCTTCCTTAATGTTCCACGTAAAAAATCTGAGAGCTGGTAAATCATTGTGCGGGCCTCCTCGGGACGGCGGCCAATTAAGGCACTTATAGAATTCAGGCTGTTAAATAAAAAGTGTGGTTGTAATTGCTGCCGTAAATTATATAGTTCGGCTTCGCGAGCGAGGCGTTCGGCATCGGCTTTTCTAAGTTCATTTTCCTTTTGGTCTTGAATAGTGTACCAAAGCATGCTTAACAAGGCAATTCCGCTTATTAACAAAAAGCCTACGCAGAAGCGGATAAGCAAGGATTTCTCCATAATCCCAACGTACATATCGTCATCTTCATAAAAGAACAACAAAATCCACCGGCTTAAAAAAACCGAAGCCGCGGCTAAAAGCACGTTCCAGGCAGCAATATTTATATACTGGCTTTTTCCTGGCTGGTAGAACCGAAGCGTGTTGTTGACTACGAGCGATGATAAGGCCAGTGCTGTGCAGGAAACAAGGGCATCGACTGCAGATATCTCCCAGTTGAAACCAAGCCAATATAAGGTCGCCGCATGCAGGCTCATCCAGCAAAGCCACAATGCTGCAAACATAATAAGTACCCGTACCGACGAAAACGGAGAAGCTGCCACCTGCTAGTTTGATTGATTAAAAGCTTCGTATATCAATACCCCCAAAAATGGAGGTTCCTTTTATTACCAATACTTTGTCTTCTGAAGGAACTGCGCCATGCATAATGGGGCGACGGTCTTCAATCCCGCCAAATAGGGCAACCATTTCTGATGATACTTTCCATTGCTGTGGTACAATAATTTTGGTTCCTCCAAAAAGCTGAGTTACATCCAATATCACGCGGCCGTGTATATCCGCCTGGATAAAATTAATTTCGGCGCCCCCCATAATGGTGGTAATTTCACCGCCTCTGAAATTCTTGGAAACAATGTTCTTTTTAACTCCGCCAAAAACAGAAACGGTATCCAGATAATCATCGCTGGCGAAGTTGGTATATGATGAAGATGAGCCTGAAGAGGAACTGTTCTGGTTTTCAGCCTGCTCCTCCGATGGCTGAACCGGCTCCTTGTCCACTATTGGATCGGCTTCTTCGGAATAAACCCTTTTGTCCCAGTCGTGCTTATTGTCATTATCAGGCTGAAACTGAGGGTTTGGCTTGTTAAATGCATGTTGCCTGCGGCCCACAATAAGATAAAGGCCAATTCCCATAATAACTACCGGAATAGCAAAATCGTGCAAGTCAACCCCTTCAAATATTTTGTCTAATAGAAAAATTCCACCAATTAAAATCAGTACATATGAAGCGGGGTTACGGAACTGCTGTTTTCTGCCAGTGATCAATCCGATTATAATTAATAGCATTGGCCAGCTGGTAACCCAAGGAGGAATAAAGAAACCCAACTGGCGTGATAGCATGATAAGGCCGATTATAAGGAAAACGATACCTACCCACTTTTTACCTGCCCGCCTCCTCTCTGTATAGTTTGTATTGTGCATATCAAATATTTTATTCAAATGTATTGGTACAAATTAAATGCTACAACATTATTTAGGCTGGACAGTTCCAATAGCCGGTAAGGCTGTGGTTTTGGCCGGTAAAAAATTACAAAAAACCGCACTGTAGCTAGCAGAAAAGAATTTCCAGTGGCAGTTCCGCCGAAAATCCCTAATTTAAGCCTTTGTTTCATATATAAAATAACCTTATGCACAATCGATTTGAATGGCTCGGGTTTTTAGCCTGTTTATGTGGTACTGCGCTTGCCCAACCAAAAGTGCCCGAGCATGTTTTTTATCACAAACTGCCAAACGGGCTGGAGGTTTTGGTAGTGGAGGACCATACCATTCCATTTTCCACTATAGAGATAGCTTGTAAAAATGGTTCGTTTACTGAAGATGATGAATACAATGGGCTTAGCCACCTGTACGAGCACATGTTTTTTAAATCTAACAAGGATTATAAATCTGAGGATGCTTACATGACACAGGTACAAAAGCTGGACATGGATTTTAATGGTACCACCCGAGAGGAAATTGTGAATTATTATTTTACCCTGCCCAAAGCCAACACTAGTGCAGGCTTAGAATTTATGAATTCTGCAATACGTTATCCCCGATTCAAAAAAGAGGATATGCTGAAGGAAAATACTATCGTGGATGCAGAATTTCAGCGCGAGGAATCGAACCCGTACCATCCGCTTATAGACACGCTTGACCATCTTTTATGGGGCAAAAACTACAGCCGGAAAAACGTTATCGGCAACCACCAGATTATCCTTTCGGCAACTCCAGAGAAGATGGAAACGATACAGCGAAAGTATTATCACCCCAACAACTGCATATTGATTGTTGCCGGAGATGTGGAGCATTCTGAGATCTTCCCTGAAGTTGAACGTATATTTGGATCGTGGAAGTCCAGCAGCTTTGACCCTTTTACCAAATGGCCGATACCCGAGTTTGAACCCCTGAAAAAGAACTTGTTCGTAACTCTGGAATCTAAAACAGCCCAGGCGCCGTATCTGGTTTTGCGCTGGCACGGGCCAGACACCCGAAACGATTTAAAAGCTACTTATACTGCCGATGTGTTTTCGTTTATTTTGAATCAGCGCATGTCTAAGCTAACACAGGCGCTACAGGAGAGCGGGCTGGCAACAAGCGTTGGACTGAACTATTATACACAGAAATATGTTGGGCCAATTTCTTTATCAGTTTCTCCTAACCCTACTAAGATTAAAGAATGTTTTGAGGCGATACAAAAAGAAATTGCTCAATGGGCTAACGATGACTACATTACAGACACGCAGCTTGAGCGGGCGAAAAAGATTCTATATATCGAACAGGTGGAAGAGCGGGAAGAAGTAGAGCATTACACGCATTTGCTGGCTTTTTGGTGGGCTTCAACCTCTATTGAATATTACACATTCTATCGGGACAACCTAAATAAGGTAAGCCGACAGGATATTAAGGATTATGTTAACAGGTACATTATCGGGAAGCCTTTTGTGGCCGGACTAATGGTGCCAGCCGTATCTGGACAAGCCAGAAGCAATTCATCTTATTTTCCAACGACATCAAAATAACCATACCTTAAATGAAATTTTTTAAAGCCACTGTTCTTGTTGTACTTGGATTATTTGTATGCGCATTACAAAGCCAGGCAGAAAATAAAACCCTTGAATTTAATGTAAACGGGCTAAAAGTTATACTAAAGCAAACCCAGAAAGAAACCATAGTAATGAGTATGTATTTCCGGGGTGGCTTGTCTAATTATCCGGCAAAAACGCGGGCATTGAGTCGCTGGCACTCGCGGCCTCAACTAGTTGCGGCACCAAAACCCTCAGTTCAAATAAAGTAGATGAACAATGTGATGAATATAACCTTGGGCTTACTACAGAAGCTAATAGCGATTTCAGTTCTGTTACCCTCAAATGTATTTCAAGATATGTAAATGAAGGCTGGTCTGTATTTTCGTCAGCTCTTGCAGCTCCAAGTTTTGAACCAAGAAGGTTTGAATTGTTAATGGCAAAAAAGATCGATATCCTTCAAAGCAAAGCATCCTCGCCCGATATAAGGCTGGCAAGGCTGGCAATCGAGACTGCATTTGCTAACAGTTTATACACCACCGACCCCAACGGTACTGCGGAAACCCTGGCGGGATTGCCGCTAGACACGGTTAAAAGCTATTATCACAATACCCTGCTTAATAAAAACCGTATGTTTTTGGTAGTTGCGGGCAATATCTCCAGGGAAGAACTGGAAGCCAAGATACAAGCAGCTTTCAGCGATCTGCCTTCGCGGCCTTACCAGGAGCAAAAAATACAGCCAGAACTATTTAGCCGGGATGTTTATAAAGCTGAAAACAGGCACGTTGCAACCAATTATATTTGTGGCCTTATCAATGCGCCACAGCTTAACCATGATGACTATCCGGCATATAAAATAGCATCCATTCTTTTACATAGCGCAATATTCAGGGAAATACGGATCAACAAGCAGCTGTCATATGCGCCCCGGGCTTCAATCAGCATGGGCAGGATGCCTTACCTGACCATGTATGCAAGCACAAGCCAGCCAGGCGAAGCAGTAAAGGCGATGGTGGCTACTTTAAATCACGTTAAGCAGGTTGTGTATACAGATGATACTATCGAAGAACTCAGGAAAAGCTTTATACAATCTGATCTAAAAAGGCAGGAAAAAATGGCGGCTATTGTTGGATCTCTAGGCGAAGCCGAAATACTTGGAGGATGGCATTTAGCAGAAGACATGGCCACCCGGGCTTCTTCTGTAACTGGCAAAGACGTAAGAAATGCGCTACAATATTATTCTCAACATATTGCATGGGCTTTTCTCGGCGATAGCAGCATAGCTGAACAAACTTTTAACCCCACAAACAAAACGCCGGTTTTCAGAGTATTAAATATCTCCAGTTTTTAAGCGTTAACGCCTCCCTCTTTCGGGACTATTAAGTTAAGCTGTTGGTGAGGACACCAACAGCGGGAAGGTGCCCGTTGCGGGTGTCTCCACCTGGCAACTTATAGGTTAACTTAATAGCATTGCTCCCTCGTCCGGCGGGCGTGACGCTAAAATACGTGCCGGGTTGCCAACGGCTACAGCAAAATCGGGAATATCTCTTATTACTACCGCACCAGCTCCTACGGTACTCCATTTACCAATCTTGATTCCAGGAATAATGGTTGCACCGGCACCTATATGCGCGCCTTCGCCTACATACACCTGGCCGCAAAGTGTTGCATTCGGAGAGATATGAACAAAGTCTTCTATGATACTCTCGTGGTCTATACTGGCATCAGTGTTTATGATAACATGCTTGCCTATTATAGTTTCGGCCTGAATGATTGCTCCTTGCAATACCACGGAACCTTCGCCAATTATAGCGCTGGAAGAAACTATAGCGCTGGAATGAATTGCTGTACCAAAATTATTGGAGATCAAATAAACCAGTGCTGCCCTATCGGGATTGCTGCCTATACAAACAATAATAGGCGCATCCAGCTCTGGTAAGGGCTTTCCCGTTAATTTGATGCCCGGCGATACAGGAATACCATTTAAGGAATCTTTCGCGCCTGTATCTTCGAAAAGGCCAGCTACCTCAATATTTTCGGATAATAATACATCTATTACCACTTTGGCATGCCCTCCAGCTCCGTATAAATACATATGCGATTGGTTAAGAATTGAATTGCTAAATCTAGATGGCGAAGATGAAGTTTTGATGAAATAAACTATTTTTCAAAGGGGTGTAAAGTTGGGTTTACAATATGGGCAACTTATATAGTGCCACTTTCTTTGTTTTTCACCTTTCTAAGGGTGTCTATCAGAACCCAAACAAGGGTGGCAACAACTGCACTATCTATCAATAAGACAACCAATTCTATATTTTTTTCTAAAAGATCCATATTATATCAACTAACAATCTCAACTAACCTGCCACAATCTGGCGCTTTTTAAATTCTCTTAACAACCGTTTTTTGTAAAGGTTCTGAGAAAGGGCCAATGTTTTTGCACAAAAAGCAGATAACCATCGAACTTAGCCTTCAGGCTCTATCCAAACCTTCCCATTTAAAGCCTGAACCGATGCGATAAACCTAGTAGTTTAAAGCAATATTTCTTTTGGGCTTGCCGGGTTCTAATGCTGGCAATGTTAAGGGCTTATTTTGAAAGGAACTTGTATCTGTCAATTTTTTCAGAAAGGCTACAACGTCTTGTTTTTCTTTTGATGTAAGATGGAGTTTATCAAAAGGCAATGTCTGATTTTCAAGCTTGAAGCCTAGTCCAACCCCTCCTCCATTATCATAAAAGTCTACAACTTCATTTAATGTTGAATAGGCCCCGTTATGCATAAATGGTGATGTAAGGCTAATATTCCTTAATGTTGGAGTTTTGAAAGCATTTTTATGCATTTCCAAATGCCGCAGATTATATTTACCAGGATCACTATCAATCTGATTCTTGCTGGCCGAAACAGGCACCCCAATGATTTCTGTTTCCATAAACTGGAAAGAAGGAGGCACATTACCACTAAACAGCGGCATGAAATGGCAGGTTCCACATTTTGCCTTTCCCATAAAGAGGTTAAAACCATTTACCTCATTGAGGTTGAGCTGGCCTTTATCCCCACGCATATATCTATCAAAAGCTGAATTTAAGCTATTCAGCGACCTTACATAACAAGCAATGGCATTTTTTATAGTAATAGCAGACAAAGGTTCCCGGGCATTTTTGAAAGCGGAATTAAAGAGTCCCTGGTACGCTGTGCTTCGTTTTAAAGCTGCCACTGCGTTTTCCATCGACCCATGCATTTCTTCGGAGTTACTTATAACTTCGGCAGCTTGGTCTTCAAGATATGTAACTCGTGTATCATAGAATAAAGTTGGCTGTAAGCCTGCATTTAAAATGGTTGGCGTATTTCTTAAAAGCAATGCATTACCTCCCACATTTGTGTTTTTAGCAATTCCATCGGCAAACGCCTTTTGAGGCTGATGGCATGAAGCGCAGGAGCGCCTTCCATTCCCAGACAAAACAGGATCGAAAAAGAGCATTTTACCCAGGCTTACTTTCTTGGGGTTTGAGTGCATTTCGAATGAACTTGTATAATAGTCGGCATTAAAGGCATTGGCATCAAACATAGTTTCGGCCGTGGCCCTTAGTGGCCGAAGTTCTTTAAATGGCTCTATCCCAGCAAATTTTGAGAGGTTTAGAAGCGATCGAGAAAGTGGATTTGCATAGGAAGTTATAAATTCCGTTCTGTCGAATTTATTGAAGTCGCCATTCTTATTTAGATAATGCTGTGACCTGACAAGCAGATCTCTGGTATTTTTATAAAGCGACGGATTAAACTTACTAAGTGTATCCGCATAAATATCTAAAACCTTATTTAATGAGGAAAATGACGCGGTTGCCTCATTAATCGAATTCTGACTTAGTGGGGCATCAAAGCCTGAAATCCCCATGGTAATAACCCGATATACCTGTAGCCTCAAAGCGTCGAATACATGCTCATTTGTTGGATAATTTCCTCTGGCTAAAACTTCAAGATGCTTTAGATTCGACTCCAAAACAGAGATTTCTTGTAAGAGGGCTGGCTTATTTTCCTTATTGAATGCAGGAAAAATATACCCCTCTATCACCTGAAAACCTGTAGGCATGGTTACGCGATGCTGATCATCCATATCAATTTCCGGTATTGGCGCACCATTTATTGTTTTGACAGTAAATGAATGGTAATACTCAGAGAAGAACTCGGTTTTCTTATAGGCTAGACGCGATTCTTTAAATAAATGCCATATCTCCTCTTGATCTCGCCCTCTCTTGATTGCACCAGCTAAGGCCAATACAGCTTTTCGCGTATCGGAAATTGTTTGGATGTGGTAGTTTTTAACTTGCATGGACAGAGAATGCTGCTCTCGCCTATTACAAGCCATCCAAGTCACCAATAGCAGAATTGCCACAACCGCTAAGAATCTATTCATTGATTATATGCTAAAAATCCCTTGCCAACTGCTTAGCAAGGGATCAAATAATTAATGTGAAAATTATCTGGGTAAATTTTTAATTACAATTACCTGGCTTCCCTGGTTCTCGTTTTTCTTTGCGTTACCTCCATCTGCACCTGCAAAGCTGCTAGTTCTCCAGCTATGTGGTTGAATAGCTAAGGTAAATGTGTTTGGAACACCAATTACGTCTGAGATATCAACCAAAGCTCCATACTCCCAACTTCCTTTGGCTGAAGAGGCTGACAAAAATTTAGCGCTCAGCGCATCCGTTCTGTGGTGGTCAAGTTCCATTACAGGCTTCAATTCTTTAGTTGCAATATTGTATTGGTAGATGTAGGCGTCGTGAGTTTCTGTGCCGTATCCGTTTGAATCTTCTTGTATATACACATAGTTCTGTGTTACACAGATATTATCCGGATTTTGAAAATCTTTGGCAATACCATTTGCTACGTCACCATCTAATATACATTCCAGTTTTCCTTTTAATGGGTCGTTTGCATCAAAAGTTAGTTTGTAAACACGGCCCTTTACAGTCCTGGACCGATCTGTGTTGTTTCCAGAGGCAGCCTGGCCTGTTACATTAAAATACACTTCTCTTGCATTTGCTGCACTTCCTTTACGAAAATCAAGATCTTCCACCCGGCCGAATTTTATTGCTTTGAGTGGATCAACCAAAGCTTGCATCTGAGAGCCCAACAAGGTTTTATGATTTTCAATCTTAACAAATTCAACATCATAAGTGGTTCCGGCAATCATATCAGTCTCTTTCTGGTTCTGGTCTACCCTTCTAAGCATATATTGGAAGCCATAGTCTAAATCGCCCACGGAATTAGACACATATAAAATAACCTGGCCACCGGTAGCATCATCAGCATCCTCTCCTATGATTATAACTGTTTTGCCAGGAAATGCATCCTTATGAAGAGGCACCGAGTTCTCGCCACTCCACCTGCCAAGTCCTTGTAATTCTTTAGTTTGGGACTTGATATAATTTTTGGCGAAAGGATCGATACCATGTGTTCTGGCATCAGAGCTGCTCTCTCCTGTAGATAAATACAATGGGCCAAATCCATTTACTTCTGGTGTGGCCATAGTGCCAGAGCACAACCTCCATTGGCCCGCATCAGAATTTAATGCGTACTCGCCTTTTACAGGCTTGAAAGTTTTATCAAAAGTAATTCGGGCTACCGACCAGTTATCCTCATTGTTTACCATCATTACATAGCCACCCTCAGGATGCTTCACAAGGCCAGCCCCATCAGCAGACCCACCGAACACAAATGTTGGAGACTCTGGCAATTTATCTTCGCTACTAAACAAAGAATAGAACTCCAGGTTATCAAACCCTGTTAGCTTTTTAACCAAGGCAGGAGTAACAGAATGATTCTCAAGTTTTACTTCTTCGGTAGCAACATTTTTTTCATCATCGTTATTACAGGCAACAAGCGAGGTTGCCAAACTAAACGCTGAAAGCGCTAAAACTGTACTTAATTTTCTCTGTACAAAATTTTTCATTGTTCGGATAAGTTTAGGGGCAAAACTATCCGGGCAATGTAAGCCTTAAATAAGGTTTGTTTTAAGTTTGTATGAATTAAGGGATCTTCGTGTTAAGATTGAATTAAGATCGAGAAGAAGTGTATTTATTTTATGGCTAGCTATTCGGACTCTCAGCACTTTGTATTTAGGAGAGGCCGCTCAATTCTTTTGAAATTAACAACTGCGTCTGTATATAGCCCATTTACAATTAATCCCAGCTATTTCAGGACGAGACAAAAATGGGTTTTCTTCTCCTCTCCTTAACCTCTTCTTCTCCTCTTGGTTAGCTATTCTTCTCCTCGGAGGAGAAAAACAGGTAAAGAAGAGGTTAACAAGGCCTTAACATGAACTAAAGAAAGTTGAAACAATGCTTCCATACAAAACGCAGGACTTTCTGAAAAGCATTAAAAAGAGGCCAGGAGTGGATTCGAACCACTATAAAAAAGCTTGCACACTTTCTACCTTCCTGTCAGCCACCCGGCCTTAATTTTAAAAACGCAATTCCAAATTAAGGGCACTTATCAAGAACCCTGTTCAATTGAAATAAACCATGGGACAATAGAGCTCCCCAGCCTTTTTAAAGCTGCCCTATTGAAAAGTGTAAAAGAGGCCAGGAGTGGATTCGAACCACTATAAAAAGCTTGCACACTTTTTACTTTCCTGTCAGCCACCCGGCCTTTTAAATAAACGCTTCTGGACTGTTGCGTTTTAAGCAAATAATACAGCTAAGTTGTTCCCCAAATCCGATTCTCTCCGGGAGTACTTATTAAGCGTTCGTTTTATTATGTAAACAATAGTCTTAGGCACCCCTGCTTTTTAAAGCTTGCCCATTGACATTGCAGTATTAGAAAGAGGCCAGGAGTGGATTCGAACCACTATAAAAAGCTTGCA
>CBIHNR010000120.1:0-16908 GCA_966211215.1 uncultured Pedobacter sp. | reverse complement strand
AACTGTTTCCTCCGCTGCAAGTTTCTGTTGGATTTCCTGCAATTTTCCAGGAGTTAATGTTTGCCAGTAAATCACATACCGCGAATCGTGCAGTTTATAAAACGGAATTAGCTCTAAAGATTTGGCACTTGCCGGATAAATTAAATTAGCTGCTGAAAACGTGAAAGACTTTCCTGCTACCGGCGTAATTTGAGAGGCCAGATCAGTATTATCGCTCACAAAAAAAGGCATATCCTGCAATGGAACTTTCTTTCCATTAGCCACGTGCCCCATTCGGCTGTCATCAGCAAAGAGTCCAGGCATATCGGCTGTATCTGTCTTGGCTGCCAGCACTATTGGGCCACGTAACACCGCAACATAGTCAGAGCCGTCGGGCAGCTTTTCTGTTGTGGTTTGCATTGGAAGTGCTATGGCAATTTTATCACCTTTTTTCCAATTGCGTTTTATAGCCACGTATGAAGCCGGGTTTGCTTCGAATTTAACCGGCTGGCCGTTTACTTTTATCGACAGGGCATTTTTTGCCACCCAGGCAGGATAGCGTACATTCAAAATAAAATTGGATTTCTTAACCGATTCTATAGTCAGCGTAGTTCCTCCTTCCTCTGGAAAATTAGTCTGCTGGCTAAGTTTCAATCCTTCTTCTTTCCAATTTAGGGTAGAAGGAATAAACAGGTTTACATATACGTCTTTATCATTATGGGCATAAATAAATTCGCCGTATTTGGCGTGGTTTTCCATGCCGGAACCTACACAACACCAGAAACTGGTTTGTGGCTGCGAATACACACGATAATGGCCCGGGCGCATCGGGGTAAAGTACACAAAGCCGCCTTTCTCTGGATGCTGGGTTGAAAGAATGTGGTTGTACAAAGCCCTTTCGTAGTAATCTGCATACTTTTCAATGCCTTCAGCCTCGTATAACATTTTTGTAAGCTTGAGCATGTTATACGTGTTACAGGTTTCGGGGCCTTGTTCGCTGCTAATCATGGAGGAAAAGTTGTTGGAAGGATGAAAATGTTCCCTTACGCTATTCCCTCCAATAGCTGCTGTGCGGTGATTCACCACTGTTTCCCAAAAAAAATGCGCTGCCGTATGATAGGCACTATCGCCGTTAAGACTGGCAATACGTTCAAAGCCAATAACTTTTGGTATCTGGGTATTGGCATGCAGGTTATTCAATTTATCCTGCCGGGCAGCCAGCGGTTCGAGTATCACTTTGTGCGAAAACTTGCGTGCAAGTTCCACATATTTTTTATCGCCGGTTATTGCTGCAACATCGGCAAACACCTCATTTAAGCCGCCGTGTTCTGATTTCAGCAGGGTTTGGATCTGATTCTCATTCAGCTTTGCGGTAACACTCAACATCCAGTCGGTGTACTTAATGAGCATATTTTTGGCAAGTTCGCTATGCGTTAACAGGTAAGCATCCCGCAAGCCCGAATAGGTTTTATGGATATTGTATAGCGGAACCCATTTTTTATTGACACCAAAACTTCCTGCATCAATTTTGCCTTCGGCGATTTCTTTCCATAGATCCTTGCTTCCGGGCACTCCACCGATATAGCCATCGCCACTATTGTCCTGGCATTTCTTTAGTTCATTAAGCATGTAATTGAGCCTATTGAGAACTTGCTTATCACGGGTAGACGCATACATCAGTGCTAAAGCCGAGAGATAATGCCCACCAATATGCCCATCAAGCCCTGTGTTTTCCCAGTTAGGATAATTTTGAGCTTTGGGGTTAAGCCCCGCCTCGCGCAGAAAAGGAGCTAACAGCCTATCGGGATCTAAAGACATGATGTATTTCAGGTCAGTACTCTCGGCATCTTTAAACATGCTGGACTGCAACTGTACATCTTCGATGTTGAACGTTGTTAGTTTGGTTTGCGCACTGGTGTAAAAAGGGATAGATAGTAAAGCTGCAATAAATAGCTTCTTCATAAATTAAAATCGAATCGTGTGCTTATAGTAATGGTTATTGTTTGATAAATAGCTATTTCGCGCAAAGGCGCAGAGGTTCTTCGCAAAGGCGCTTTCCAGTTATGCTTTTGCGAAGCCTTTCTGCTTCTATGCAAATCTTATAAAATCTTTTTATCCCAACCGCCTTCCATATTAAAACATAGATAAGCCCCGAATCTCTCCGGGGCATTATCAGCCAATTAACCAATTTCAAACAGCTATTATAAATAGCCCGGGTTCTGAACCAGATTATTATTTTTTTGTATTTCTGTTCTTGGAATAGGAAATAATATCAGGTTGGGATTGTTGGTAGCGGTATGTGAAAGCCAGGACTTTTTAGTGAATGCCCCAAATCTGATCATATCGGTACGCCTATGGCCTTCCTGTTCAAACTCCCAGCCAAGCTCATCTAAAAATCTTCCGTATTGAATATCAGCGCCACCTTCATTTGTAAATAGGTTATTTACCGCGTCCTTAAGGCCATAAGCATACGTGCTGCCTTGTTGTAACTGAGCTCCGGTAACAGTAGCTTTAGAAGGGTCTGATGCGAAGTTTCTTTGCCTAACCTGGGTTACCAGAGCAGCTGCAGCATCAGCCTGCCCGGTGCGAAGCAAACATTCAGCCTTCATCATTAATATATCAGCATAGCGATAAATAGGATAATCGTTACTCAACCTATTCGTAGAGCCCATTTTTATCTCAAACTTATTCAGGCGAAAACCATGTACAGATTCTCCTTTTTCCAACCCTGGTAACTCATTGACAAAACTTAAAGGCGCTCCCTTAAAATCTCCCTGGGCTACGTATAACATTTGACCAGCTGAAGTATATTGCTGACCTTTTATCCAGTTATTAACATACCTTGCATCACTTTGATCAAATGTGTTTATAAATTGGGGGATTGCACACATACCTCCCCAAGGTGTATTTTTTAAGTTATATGTTGCCTGGTTCTCCTGCTGCAAAGTTTGCATGTGATGATCGAATGCATTCCAGTTATTCGTATAGTCTTCATCCATCGGTAATGCAAAAATGATTTCCTTTGAATTCTGATTCTCTGTTACGAATGCATTTTTTTGAGCAGGCTCTAAAATATATCCGGCCTTTGAGTTAATAACCGAATCGCAGGCGACAATACACTCTTGCCATTTTGGGATACCTGTATAAACTCCTGCATTAAGGTACATTTTGGCCAGCAACGTAAAACCTGCCCATTTGTTAAATTTCCCATAGGTTGCAAGATTATTATTGGGACTTAATAGTGGAATATTATCTGTAAGTTCTTTTACGATGAAATTGTAAACTTCCACACGTGTATTTTGCTTAGGCAAAAATCCCAGTGGCAAATCAAATTGTGTTACAATTGGAACATTGCCAAAAAAATCACACAAAATAGCATAGTAAGAAGCCCTGAGTACTTTTAATTCTGCAAGGGTAGCTTCCTTTTCTTCTGTAACCGGAATAAGCCCTGACTCTATTTGGTAAATAATCCGGTTACAATTTGTAATACCTTTGTATGTTCTGCCCCATGCGTTTTTTATCACATCATCATCAGTGGTCCAGGTATGCTTATGCAACCTTTGGTAAACACCATCGTCAAACCATCCCCATGGGCGCTTTGGTATAACTATTTGATCAGATGTAATTTCCTGTGCTCTCCATAAGCCATTCCAGTCCAGCAGTATAAAACGCCATTGAGAGTATCCTGCTCCTACTAATGCTGCCAGATCATCTTTGGTAGGATTAAATTCAGTTGATATAATGGCTGTATATGGCGTATCTTTTAACTTCGTACAAGAAGTTATAGTTATTATAGAAACGAAAACAGTAATAACTAAATATATTTTGCTAAGCTTTCTCATTGTTTAATTTTTAAAAATTTTAAAAATTTAAATTCACTCCCATTGTAAATGTGCGGGTAGTAGGATACTTATCGCGGTCATCTACTCCTGGATTTAAGCCAATTCTGTTTACTTCGGGGTCTAATCCCTTGTATTTAGTGATAACGAGGGTATTTAAAGACGACACGTAGATCCGCGCTCCCTTGATATAACTGTTCTTTATTTTATTGAAATTGTATCCGAATGTAATGTTATCTACCTTCCAGAAATCTCCGTTTTCTACATAGTAGCTATTAAACTCCAATGCATTTACTTTCAATACCGTTTTTCCAAAAACCGGATCATAAGCAGATTTCATAATATTATAATTTTGAATAGCTGGGTTTTCCATATACATCCGTTGAGAGTTAACAATTTGATAATCAAACGCCCCTCTCATGGTAATACTTAAATCAAAGTTTTTATAAGAAAAGTTATTGTTCCAGCCGGCGTAATATTTTGGCAGGCCATTGCCGATTACTTTTTTGTTTTCAAAAGCATGTGATCCCTGATCATCATACCTTACAGGTTGACCGTCTTTGCCTTCATAGATCCATTTACCATTTTCATCTATATCAATAACTTTATATCCATAAAAATCGCCTACATTCTTCCCTATGGTTACAAGATGGGTAAAGGTTTGAATAGGTATACCGGCGAATCCTGCTTCGAAATAAGGACTAGTTGTCTGATAAAGTTCGTTTGATAAGCTAATTAATTTGTTAGTATTAGTAGAGAAATTAACGCTGGTACTCCATACAAAATTCTTTGACTTTACAGGTGCGCCATTTAACATTATTTCCAGACCCTTATTTTCCATTTTACCCACATTTGCCCATGTTTTTTCATACAAATTAGGTGGGCTTGGTACTGCATATTCGTAAAGCAGGCCTTTAATCCGGCGATTATAAACATCTACATTACCACTTATTCTGCCATTTAATAAACTAAAGTCCAGTCCAAGATTAGTCTCATGTTTTTCTTCCCATCTGATAAATGGATTAGGGTTAGTTGCAGGCACCAGAATTCTCGTCCATTTTCCATTTGAATACACGTAGTCTGTATATTCTATTAAAGGCTTAGCAAGAAAGCCGCGATTAGGTTGATTTCCTGTTATACCATAGCCTGCCCGTAGTTTCAAGTCATTAAACAATTTCTGGTTTTTCATGAAGTTCTCATTAGTAATTCTCCAACCTCCCGAAATAGCCCAAAAATTTCCATAGGGACTATTTGCGCCATATAACTGACTAGCTCCTTCATGCCTTAAACTTGCCAATAGCAGGTATTTATCCTTATAATTGTAATTTACCCTTCCAAAAAAACTTATCAAGTTTGTTTCTGATTTACCACTACCGATACTGGCTTTGCTATTTTTAATCCCTTCACCTAATTCCAAATTGTTATAGTCAAAAATATCTGTAGGAAAATCCTGATTATCAGAATACATATCCGTGGAAACTCTTTCCTGGTAACCATATCCTCCAAAAACAATGAAACGATGATCCTTTATGGATTTTGAATACTCTGCTGTAAATTCTGCAAGTCGGTCAATGGCCAGATTTGAGCTTACCGACGCAAATCCGTTTACACTATTTTTAATGGTTGAAATATGATTTTTAGTTTCTGCATATCCATTGTTAGAATTAAACCTGGAATACGAAAAAAGAGCTGATAACTTTAAATCATTGATAGGCTTGTATGTAATTGAACCGTTCATTCGGGAGTTTACATTTTTCGATTCGCCATCGCTTTCGTATAAAAGTGCCAATGGGTTTTCATAATCAAAATTTCCTGTTTGCTCATAGAAATGCCCATTAGAGCCGTATACAGGTTCTGTCGGATTACGGATTACCGTTTGCCTATAAATCCATCCATTAAAGCTATTACCACCGTTATTATTCCGGGTATAATTATTAGTTTGGTTAAGTAGTCCGATATTAAACTTTAGTTTATTATCCCACATATTATGATTCACATCTATTCTACCTGTAAAGGTTTTATTATCGCTCTTTCTAAAAATTCCTTCCAGGGAACGATAATTTGCAGAAGCCAGATAGTTTGTTGTGCTATTTCCGCCTCTTATAGTTAGGTTATGAACATGTGTTATAGGCGCTCTTGTTGCTTCATCTAACCAATCAGTATTGCTTCCGCCATCCCATTTCGCCTCTCTCGTTCCTGCACTAATTTGGTCGCGGTAATCTTGGGCAGTAAGCATATCCAGTTTTTTTGCGATAGTTTGCGTACTTGCATAACCACTATAATCCACATTATTAGCAAAGTTACCGCTTGCTCTTTTTGTAGTTATTATAATTACACCATTAGAACCTCTTACACCGTAAATCGCAGCTGCAGAGCCATCCTTTAGAACGTCAACAGATTCAATGTCTTCGGGGGCTACCGTTTTGAGGTCACCAGGAATTCCATCAATTAGTACTAATGGGTTTGAGTTTGCACCGTACAAAGTAGTGTTTCCACGTAATAAGATCTGGGTACCTTCAGTTGGGTTGCCACTTGGGGCAGCAATGCTCAAACCAGCAACTTTACCTTGCAATAATTGACCAGCATCTTGCACCGGGCCTTTAACGAAGTCTTTTGCCTTTACAGTAGCTACAGAACTGGTTACATCCGCTCTTCTCTGACTTCCGTAGCCAATCACAACAACCTCTTGCAGGTTGGCTATATTTTCTATCAGAGTAACGTTAATAACTGTTCTGTCATTTACCTGAACTTCCTGGGGTTGGAATCCGATAAAAGAAAAGATAAGCACGGGATTTTCTCCACTTAAGCTGATGGTATAATTACCCTGCACATCCGAGGTGGTAGTTTTATTCGTTCCTTTTTGTTTTATACTAACACCGGGAAGGCCTTCTCCTTTGCTGTCTGTTACCTTTCCCTTAACGGTGATATCTGCAATGTTTAAATCCTCGCCCGCGGTTTGGCTGCCTACCTCCGGATTGCTTTTTTCTACAATAATTATCTTTTTGTTTTGCTCCAGGTATTCCAGGCGGGTGCTTTTTAATACATCCTTTAACACTGCCTCTACCGTTTTCTTTTCGACTTTAACGGTTATGTTTTTATAGTCAGAAACCAACTTTTCGTTATAAACAAAACGCAGCCCACTCGCCTTTTGGATAGAGCTAAAAACTTGTTTTAAAGAAGCATTTTCTATGCTTAAAGTTATTTTGGCTTCAGCAGCGCCTTGCCCCTTTAAGCTGCCGGCCACCAGCAGCTGTGTACTTAAAACTAAAAGAAAAATAATCTGGAAACTTACTCTCATGAATTGCCGAAGAGCATTAGAGTTAAATATGGTATCTTTTTTCATACCTTTGGTTAGTTTGGTTAATAAAATTCGTTTGTTTTCTAAACTCGAGACCAGCCAAATAATTGGCGTTAGGAAGCTGATCTTCATGGCCGGTATGATTTTCTGTCGTACCGGTTTTATTTTTTATGGCACTTTACCTCATTATGACTAATTTTTAACGGTTATTAATAATTGGTTTTCTTATAAAACTGTACTCTATCCCCTTTATATGTGTAAGTGAGGCCGTTTGATTTTGCTATGGCAAACAGTATCTCATTGAAGGAATCCTTATTATCGAAACTTGCTGAAAGCCTTATTTTTTCAAGTTCCTTCTGCTTGAAATTAAAAGCTACATTGTAAGTATTTTGCAGTACCGTAGCTACATTTTTCAAACTCTCATTATTAAAAGAAAGATTGCCATCAACCCATCCTGAAACCTCAAGCGCGTTAGCATGTGATTTAAGTACTTTACCAGTTTTGCGATTCATGCTTAGCCGCTCGTTTGGCAATAAAAACATAGGCTTCTCAGCAAAATTACCTTGTGCCGACGCCTTAGCAACCGCCACCTTTCCGCTGGCCACAGTAACTTCAATATCCTCAAAAACTGAGTACGAACGTATATTAAAGGATGTACCCAATACCTGGGTACGGGATTTGCCGGAAATTACAACAAAAGGCTTCTCACCGTCGTGAGCTCCATCAAAAAAAGCCTCGCCTTCCAACAATTCCACCTGGCGAACGTCGCGGTTAAACTTCTCGGGATACTTTAACTTACTGCCAGCATTTAGAAACACAACCGTACCATCCTGTAATTTTATTTTAGCCCGTTTGCCAGCCTCTGTAACCGATTGGGCATAAACAACAGGATCAAGGACATCTCTTATAGCTGTACGTTTTTGCCAGGCTATCAGGCATAGTCCTGAAACAAGAATAACAGAAGCTGCGACTCTAAATGCCATACGAGAAAAATAGCCTTGCCTTTGGCCGCCCTCCAACCGGGCCTCTATCCGATCTTTTAATGCATTGCCCAAATCAAGCTTTTCACTTTCAGTCCAGTTCCATTGCCCAGCTTCAGAAGCCCTATCAAACCAAGCGTTTAACATAGCCTCCTCTTGCGGCGTGCATTTGCCTTTTTTAAATCGGCCTAAAAGATTTTGTATTTGTTGCCGGTCCATTCTTTGAGGTTAGTATATATAAGTACCCAAAATGGAAAGCAGGTAGTAGATAGAAATGAAAAAAAATACTTTTTTTTAAAAGCGGGTTGTTCCCAGGATAAATACTTATGACATAAATTTATGGACCGCAATACTTAGGCGTTTTGTCTTCTCGACGAAGGAGAGATCTTAAAGCGCCTTATTTGCAAGCTTGCTAGGATTCCTCCTATCGTCGGAATGACAAACGGGGCTAGCATAACTGCACTCGAACTGTCATCTCCACTTTCTGTCTTTTTAAAAAAATAACCCTCTACCTAGACATAAAATTCGCATCATAAAAAGCTGGCTAACAGGACAAATACGCTGATAAAATTTTCCTTTTCAAGCTTCATCCTGAAAATTTTAAGGGCATTGCCTATTTGTTTTTTAACGGTTTTATCTGAAATGTTAAGGGTTTCGGCTATTTCTTTGTGGGATAGCTGCTCTTTCCGGCTAAGGATAAACACTTCCTGCATTTTGGGCGGCAGATCTTTTATGGTGCTATCTAACACTTGTTCAACTTCTTTAAGTGCCTGCTGCTCGGAAACGCAGTTATCAACATCGGTAAAAAAGTTAGCCAGAGAACTAATAAACAAGCCCTTTTTCGATTCCTTCTGAATGTACTTTAGCCCTTGAAAACGGACTGCCGAAAACAGGTATGCAGAAATAGACTCAATCTGAGTTAAATGCTCCCGGCGGTTCCAGACTGAAACAAACACTTCCTGCAAAATATCCTCCGCTTCATCTTTATCTCTAATAACCTTAACTACATACATAAAAAGCTTTTCCCAATAGCGCCGGTAAAGTTCATCAAATGCATGCTTATTGCCTTCACTTACCAATTCGGCAAGGGTCTCATCTTCCAAATGACTTAAATTCTGAGTTTGCATTGCTTATCAGAGGTTAGTTGGTTATAAATGGCGATTGTTAAGGCAATTGGCCGTTGGTTTGAACTGCAGGCTTTTTCAGCCCGGACAATTGTCTAATATACAATTATAAAATCTTTTATCCAAATTTCTAAGGCAGGCCTCACAACCTGGCATTTCACCTGACTTGTGAAACTTTACAATCTGGCGCACAAACATTGCCTTTCTAATTGATTATTAGTAAATTACATAAAATACATGGCATAACCAAAGCCTATTTTCTTTTCCTATGAGATATATTTTGCTATTTCTCGCCTTTTTATCTTTCCAGCTTTCTGCACAGAAAGTAGTTTCTATCGCCATAGATGGTAGCATAAATCCGGTATCGGCAGATTTTATCAAAAGAGGTTTGAAAGAAGCCGAGAATAATCGTGCAGAATGCTTGCTGATCCACCTTAATACACCGGGCGGGCTTGTAAAATCTACTCGTGTAATAGTAAGCAACATTCTCGAAGCTAAAGTGCCTGTGGTAGTTTTTGTATCTCCATCTGGCGCCCAGGCTGGCTCGGCTGGGGTTTTTATTACCTTGGCTGCACATGTTGCGGCTATGGCTCCGGGCACCAATATCGGGGCGGCACACCCGGTAAACATGCAGGGGCAGCGGGATACCATTATGAACGAGAAAGCGACTAATGACGCGGCTGCATTTATCCGCTCAATTGCAGAGAAAAGAAAAAGGAACCTGCAATGGGCAGATCAGGCTGTACGAAAAAGCATCTCCATCACAGAAAATGAAGCGATAAAAAATAAAGTGATTGACCTTATTTCACGCAATACTACTGAGCTTCTTACTAAAATTGATGGCAGAAAGGTAGAACTGAGCTATGGCAGCAAAACTCTCCGTACCAAAAAAGCAGCCATCATAAGCTATGAGATGAGCGTTGTCGAAAAATTTCTGGACCAACTTAGTGACCCCAACATCGCTTATGTACTATTTCTACTAGGCCTTTATGGCGTTTTGTTTGAACTATATAGCCCAGGGGCGATTCTTCCCGGCATTATTGGGGGGATTTGCCTTATTGTTGCTTTCTATTCTATGCATACCCTGCCAATCAATTATGCGGGGCTTGCTTTAATTGCCTTCGCAATTATTCTTTTCCTTCTGGAAGTTAAAATTGTGAGCCATGGTATATTATCAATTGGGGGAGTAATCGCTCTCTTCCTGGGGTCGCTTATGCTGATACGTTCCGACTCCTTTTTAGAATCTGTCAGGATATCATGGGGCGTGATTATTACCGCCTGTGCTATAACCGCCTTTTTCTTTCTTTTTATAATTGGCTTAGGCTTAAGGGCCCAGCGTGCAAAACCGGTAACGGGCATAGAAGGCTTGCTTGGCGATACCGGCGAATCGCTCGATACACTAGACCCTTTTGGTTCGGTGCGGGTACATGGAGAAATCTGGCAGGCTCAATCGCTTGACGGGCTAATTAATAAGGGGGAAAAGATTAAAGTGGTTGGGCTAAACAACTTAAAGCTTGAGGTTAAACATGCTTAAAAACGAGATATGAACGCTTTTTCAATAATTATCGCAGTTATTGTTGTATTTGCCATTTTGATTCTCTCAAACGCCATATGGATTTTAAGAGAGTATGAACGCGGCGTAGTTTTCCGGCTCGGGCGCCTGGTGAATGGTGGCGTAAAAGGCCCGGGCCTGATCATCATCATTCCGATAATTGATAAACTGGTTAAGGTAAGTTTACGGACGGTTGTTTTCGACGTGCCTTCGCAAGATATTATTACCCAGGACAACGTATCAATCAAGGTAAATGCTGTTGTGTATTTTCGGGTGATTCAGCCTGCCAAAGCCATTGTTGAAGTGGAGAACTTTGCACTTGCTACTTCGCAGATTTCACAAACTACTCTCAGGAGCGTTCTGGGTCAGTCGGAACTGGATGATTTACTTTCGCAACGCGAAAAGATCAACCAGAAACTACAACTTATTATAGATTCCAATACAGAGCCATGGGGCATTAAGGTTTCGAATGTGGAAGTTAAACAAATAGACCTTCCGCAGGAAATGCAACGGGCTATGGCTAAGCAAGCAGAAGCCGAACGCGAACGCCGCTCGAAAGTTATTGCCGCCGAAGGTGAATTTCAGGCCTCGCAACGACTCGCTGATGCTGCTAAGGTTTTAAGTGCCCAACCAAGTGCGCTAACTTTGCGCTACCTGCAAACCTTAAGGGAAATAGCTACCGAAAATAATTCGACTACGATCTTCCCTATTCCTATTGATTTGCTTAAGCCTTATTTGAATGCTGAAAACGACAGTGATTCTTCTACTCTTGTTTAGCTCGGGAACATAAACGACATTAGGCGTTTTCAAAGAAGTACTTTGGATATTTTACATGATCCGAACTACAAGATGTCGATTGCCAATAATAAAAACACTACTCCGTTGGTTGAAACAGACGGCAATTCTCGCAACACCCTTATCTCCAATTCCTATTAAATGTTCCATTGCTTACCATGGTAGAATCCTGCCAAATCTCATAATCATACCAGCCCTTTAATGAAAGGTCCTTTATCATCAATGCAGGTATCTTATTTGAGTTAGCCCCTACAAGGAGAATATACTTTTTAGGATTTAACGGATTAGGATATACCATTGTATAAGCTACATTCGGACCATTGTAATTCTTCCCTTTTAGGGATACGCTTTCAGCATTCGTTTTCAAAGGCAAATAGTTCCAGACTTTCCTGGAATACAAATTATTTTCACCTGTACCAAAAAGGATAAGATTGTTATGTTGTATATCCGCAGGACTAAGCTCAGTGTCCTTTTTAATTTTACAGCCTGCAAAATAAGCGGACTTCCAATTGTTTGTAAAAGTATCAAGAGCAGCATCGAGGTAAGAACGGGATAATGCATTTCCCTGTGTTCCTTTTACCACTAAAAAGCTGTTACCAAAAACGTGATTAACAGGCCCTTCTACAAACATACTTTTCTTAAAGGCTGTCCTTGACGATTTTTTAGCCCATATGTAAACAGACCCTTTGCGGCAATAATTATCGTAAACAACGGCGTTATTATGAACTATCTTAACCTTTTCATTTTTGTCAATTCCCGGAACCTCAAATACGTTTACGGCTAATTCATTTATGTTTTTCGTGGCTATTTCTATTTCATTGGAACCTTTTGAAATTGCTGTTAAAGAGGCTTTTCCATTCCTTTCAATATCATAGAGTGACATCCAGTAAGCTTTATGATACTTTAACTGATAAGTGGAGAAGGTGACTGTGTCCGGGTTCCTTCTCTTCTTGCCTTCAAAGAATTTAAAAATATTGTTCATGATTAAATTCTCGAATATCATTTTTCCTACTTTATAATCCTTGGCTTTTTCAGGATTATTCATATTACTTAGGATGACAGTTCCACCTAAACTATCCAAATCTTTATACAGCTTTTCAGACAAAGCATACGGCGCTTTTTGGTCATTTTGGGAATGCATTAATAGCACCGGTATATTTTTGAAATTCTCAACCTTTTTAAGTAATCCGTTATAGGTAACAGCTGGATCCAAACCTCCGCCAACCTCAACAGCTCCCATTTCAGGACCTTCCACACCCACTGCGGCAAAATAAGAAGGGAAGCGATTGGCAATAAGAAGAGCCTGCAAACCACCTGAACAATCTCCATACACATATACCCTATCCTTGTCGATGCTATAATTCTTCTTAACATCGTTTACAGCTTCGAATGTGGATGTTGTCACCACTGAACCTAAATTATATCTGTCATAAATCCTGGAATTTGGCCATACAATTGCAAAGCCATACTTTTCAGCCAGCATCTGCAGGTACTCAATCCGGTCAATGTCTGAAACCCTGAAGCTGGTGTAAAAGGGCACCTGTTTAGTTACATAAGGCATCATCACGACCAAGGGAACCTTATGTCCTTTTTTATACTTGGTTGGAATATACAGCATATAATAGTCTTCTGCCTCATCTACTTTTGATCTGAAAGTTCTCAAATGACGGCCAGATACATGTTGGAAAGCCTCGCTCTTAAATTGCAAAGCTTGTACTATCTTGCCAAGATCAAAAGCAGTATTGCCCATCTTCCTTTCCAGTGCCTCGTCATACTTATTTTTTATACCAAAACTATCCAGATAGTTAAACCGCTTATATAGTGTTTCTATATTGATCTTTTGTAAATCGGTTTTAGTGAATGGCCTAGCCTTCTGCATCATTTCATTTAATAGATTTTTATAGTCTCCGTAAACAAAAGCATGGCTTAAAGTATCTTTATCGGTGATTAGTCTAGCATTGTAAATTCCAGGCTTTAAGAGCTTCAAAGGAACAATCCATTGGCCTGCGGAGTTTAAACGCTTGTTTAGTACTATACTGTCATTAATATTTAGAATGCTCAGTTTAGCTGCTTTCTTAACCGGAATAAAATCAGGATTGTTTATTCGCAGATACAAACTATCTCCTTCTTTAAAAAGGTATTTATTGCTAATACTGTAAAAATTCGCGCCAATGGCATTATCTCTGGCGTATTTTACTGAGCTAACATCCAAATGAAAGCGCTTAGAACCTAAACTGTAAAGTTTAATCAGCACATTATTCCTCCCTTTTTTTAAAGGCACTACAAACGCTACTTTATTTTTAACCAAATATCCTTTTGTACGGTCTTTATAACATAGTTTATTATTAACCCAAACCTTCGCAGCTTCCTCCATGCCCATTAAAAAAGCCACCTCCTGATCCATATTGCTTTCGATGAAACTTTCGCAATAAACGGCAGTTGGGCCCGCATCCAGGTGAAATATTTTTTTTACATCAATATAATCTCCGTTTTGAGTAACAGTTGCCTGTTCTCTGTACTCCTTAGCATTAAGCCCTTCAGCAGAGAATATTGGAGCTTGTACATCATCCCAGCTAAACTCGCCAGATACAACAAAATCATTGCCCTTTAAAATATCGTTTTTTAATAGATCCCCCTCTCCTTCTGTACATAACCAATTACTAATTAAATTCTTATAGTAAGGATGATCCTCAGAAATCTTAGTATCCGAATATTTTTTTATTGATTCAGCAGGTATAGAGGTATTCCAAATCCTAATATCATTTAGATAAAAATCAACAGGACGGAATTTCGATTCGGGAAGATAACCAATTGTAAGAGGTGCCGGAGAATTTATGCTTCCCCAGAAATCAGGCAGCATTCTTTCTTCATTTAATTTTCCGTCTGTATAGGTCCTAATATAGCGGTGTTTCCCCTTTTGCTCGCACACTACAGAAATATGATGCCAGATCCCCTCACTGATATCAGCTCCGGTAACTATAAAATCTTCTCCATCCGCCTTTCCGAAATTAATCTGCCATAATTCGTGATCCATTACTATACTCCAACCCGGCTCTCCTTTCTCATAAGATGTCCTCTTGGCAAGCATATAGGCAAATGAATTACCCTTAAATTGCTTCACATTGAATTCTATGGCAAATGCAGCCTTATCGGCAAAATCGTATATTTCATTATTCTCATTAATTTTGGCACTTACTCCTTCTTCCCTCCCAAAAAATCTAACAAACTTGCCCGAATATAAATCTCCGGTAAAAGGTTTGTAAGCATTAAACTGTGAATAATCTATGCTATCCTCTTTATTTGAAAGCTCCGGATCTTTCTTTTCATCCCATGTACATTCGGCAGAATCAACATACGGGCCTATCAACCGCCAGTTTCTAACACTTATTTGTGTATCTATTTTGCTTACATCACCAATGTTGTTGAGGGGCACTCCGGGCCGGTTGCATGAAAGCAGTAGAATTGAAAATAAAGAGAATAGAGCAGATAAATGTAGGGCTTTCATGCTTGCGAAAGATTAACTAATTAAAAACTTAGGGTCCTAAGATATTGAAGGCTTAATTATTTTTCAGGCTAGGATCAGTATTCTTAACTATCAAGCGGAAGACTTTAAGAATTACTGCTGTTCCTTTAAGTTTCGACAGCCTAAAGATCATTTCTGCAATAAAACTAACAGCATTTTAAAAAGAATTCCTTAACACCCATATCAATTCACTACTTCGAAACCCTCAAAAGAATGCTTTCAAAGCAAGAGCATCGATCATTTGGGCATAACATAGAAAAAATCGTTCGGATCCCGTTGGAATGAAGAAGCTCTGCTGATTTATGTTTCGTTAATGTAGCCAGCGTTGCTGACTTGCAATCATTGTTTGCGCTCGGGGGAACAGTCAGGCATTGCTTTAGACCTAAATTCACTAAATGGATGTTCCGCTAGAAGTAATCACAAATATTCCTACAGCGAGTTTTCTTTTTCATGGATTATTTTTTTTAAGTATCAATTAAGCATTCATATGTAAGACATAGAGAACTCTGTTTTAAAATTTGTTCCTTTTTTTAGAATCCTGCGTACAATTAGACTCCCCACATGGTGTGTCTCACATGCCTCCCCTTCAACGCAACTATAGATATTCATATCCACCAACCGTTCCGCTTCCCTCCTTGAATAATCCTGATATCCAATAGACTGTAATAAGAAGTACTAACTGTCTTATATTAATACGTACTACTGAAAGTGCGTTAAGGAACTTTCACTAATTGAAGTGATCCTGCGGAACATTTCAACCAGAAGAGTGTTTCAATCTGTTCATTTATAGTCACTATACATTCATGTATAGTGACAAGTAAAACTACCAAGATTCTAACATGTAGCCAACCATCACATACTCTCCATAGATGCACACCTCATTGGGAGATGGAACACACGCTTCGGTTGCTTTGGATCTTAATTCGTTAATAGATGTACTGTTAGTAGTGAGCCCACTGAAGGCAAGTGCTGCAATTGCAAATGTTGCTACGGTAGTAATTAAAGTTTTCTTTTTCATAAATTATTTTTTCACAAAGGATCAACTAATCATTCATATCTCAATGCATCAAGAACTCTGTTTTAGAATTTGTGCCTTCTTTTTTAGTATCCTGCATAAAAAACAATTTACTTCCCCCGCATACGCGTTCTCGTGCCCCTTCCTTCAACGTAACTACAATATGCTAAAGCTTTCTAGGCAAGACACAGATTTATTATCAACTTGATAAACTACAACTCCGGATCAAACAGCCGCAACCATATTATATTATTGAAATAGGCGCCTGTTAAATACTGAATTTATTAGCATTAGTGTGGTATGGAACAGCGCTTTAAAAGTTTGTCGTTATTTGGATTTCAGGAAAAATTCCCTGACCAAGAGAGTTACTTGTTGTATCTATCACATATAAAATGGGCTAAAAGCTACATTGTAGCAAGTGCGGTATGACCATTATTGTAAAGGAAATAGAACCTTTGACCGTCAATGTAATGTATGCAGATATATTGAATCACCAACGGATGGCACTCTGTTCCACCGCTGTAAATTCTCCATGTTGAAGCATTTTACATTGTCTTTTATCTCTCTACTAATAAAAGTGGTATCAGCGCAACAGAATTAAGCCGAAAACTTGCATTACGTCAAAAGAGCTGCTGGCTGTTCGGCTGTTCAAACATAAAGTGATGAAAGCCATGGAAAGTAAAAAGCTTCCCTATGAGGGACAACGTAGAGGTGGGCGAAACCTACGTAGGCGGGACGAGCAAGCTATCGGGAAGAAACGAAGGACAGAAAAAGATTATGGTAGTAGCTATCCAAAAACAAGG
>CBIHNR010000119.1:0-16948 GCA_966211215.1 uncultured Pedobacter sp. | reverse complement strand
ATTATGCCCGCATAAAAAAAATCATGTTGAGTGCGCGGGCTTACCACACCCCAACAGGCACGGGATAATTCTTTGCATCTCCCACAACGATTATAGGGCTTCCTTCGCCAGGAAATCAAAATACCGGTAGAAGCGGAGTTATGCAGGCTAACTTCAACGGAGAAAAATCTTCCCTTATAGAGACCTTTGCACGAACTGCCTTTTTGCAAAGTGAGTATACGCCCAATTCGAAACTGGCCTTTATTATTAAAGGGCAGTATAGAGAAACAGGATTGTCGGATAAGTCATATTTCTACAGTAATTTGCCCGGAACAAACTTTGTAAACAGGTCGATTTTTGCATATTCTGCCAATCGAATTGGTGGCGAAGCTTTAGTTAACTATGCTTTTGCGGAACACCAAAAGCTTTCGCTTGGAGTTCAGCTCTATCAGGATAATTTGGAACGAGGGTTCAGAGGAGTAAACCCTGACAGCCGGTTTGACACCATTGAAAATATTCGCGTTACAAACATTTACGCAACCTTCAGGCCCAGGGAATTTACCATTCAGAATAATGTGGGAGCTTACCTGCAATATGTACTAAACACAACTTTATTGAAAAAAACAAATTTTACGTTGGGAGGGCGATATGATAAAAACAGTGTTTACGGAAACACCATTAACCCAAGAGTGGGAATTATCAATCAGCCTAATGACAAACTTTCGTTCAAACTGCTTTATGGCAGTGCATTTAGGGCGCCAACCAACTTTGAACTTTCTGCTGTCGGAACGAGAAATCCTAACCCTGGTTTGAAGCCCGAAAAGATTCAAACTTACGAGGCGAACATTAGTTATAGCCCATTAAATTTTTTATTAGTACAAGCTAATTTATTCCAAAACGAGCTTACAGATATTATTATTCAGGATGTATCTGTAGGAGGCGGTAGAACACAGAATCAAAATGTGGGAACTGCTTCGATTAAAGGACTTGAAGCCAAGGTGGACATCATTCCTTCAAAGTTATTTTCAGCATTTTTGAATTTTACATACCAGGAGGGCCGGCAAAATAATGGAAGAATAGAATCTCCCATTCCCAGTATAGCTAAGGAGAAGGGTAATATTGGTTTCTCCTTGTATATTGCT
Organism: uncultured Pedobacter sp.; assembly: GCA_966211215.1. Taxonomy (GTDB): domain Bacteria; phylum Bacteroidota; class Bacteroidia; order Sphingobacteriales; family Sphingobacteriaceae; genus Desertivirga. The sequence goes on along the minus strand of CBIHNR010000119.1, from coordinate 15,827 downwards.
GATCTCATCGCTATAAGCGTAATAGAGAACTGGGTGGGCGGCCGTTCAGTACCTGTAACTAATCCATTAGGAAAAGTAGATGGTTATTTCAATACTAATCTTACTTTCAGCACAAATAAACTATTTAATAACCGGGTTAGTGCAAGTTTAAGTGTTCGGAATTTATTTAATCAAACTTATTACGACCCCGGAATAAGGACCGCGGATGGAAACTTTTATGGAACAGTGCATGAACAACCGGGAATAAATGGACTATTTAAAATTACTGGAAGCTTTTTTAAATAATTATGGATGAGTGTCTGGTCTGCCCCCCGCGGCTATGGATCCAGTTCTCTAAGAACTCTGCATGGGTTGCCCGCTGCTAAAACATTTGGGGGAATGCTTTTTGTTACAACACTGCCCGCGCCAATGGTGGTGTTTGCTCCAATTGTAACGCCCGGGCAAATTATGGCACCTCCTCCAATCCATACATTATCTTCAATAGTTATAGGCGAGGCAAGTTCAGGCCCTTTAATTCTCTCGGATGCAATAATTGGATGGTGCGCAGTATAAATCTGCACATTGGGAGCCAGAAATACATTATTACCTATAATTACATCGGCACAATCCAAAATAATACAGTTAAAGTTCATAAACAGGTTGTCGCCGGCATAGATGTTAGAGCCATAATCGCAGTAAAAAGGGGGCTGTATGTCAATGTTTTGGCCAATCTTTCCAAAGAGGCGCTTTAATATGTCTCTTCTTTCATGGTATTGCTCAGCCGATGTTTGATTGTATGAAGAAAATAGTGCTCTGGCTGTATAGCGCATAGCCACTAACTCAGCATCATTAGCGATATACAATTCGCCTTTTAGCATTTTTTGTAACTCTGTCTGCATAGGCATATAAAGTAGGTTGGGCTTAGGAATGTTTGACAAAGTGAAGGCAAATTAAGGTATAAAATGAAAAAGCTTCCATCCGGGGAGAATGAAAGCTTTTTACTAACCAATTATAAACCTATCACAAATGTATAGGAATATTCTTGCTGTTAAATTTCTTTAACAAATTTTAACATTTATCAAACGCGGGCTACTGAAATAACTTTCATACTCTCCTCATACACTATCCATACTCTATCTATACTTAGCCCATACTTATGCCGGGCTGAGGCTCGAAGCGAAACGGTATTGCATCGCCCATCTTAAACATACTTTCGCCTCAGGGTTATGCTTCTGTGTGGAAATGTATTTCCAGGATAATAAAAACAAAAAAACCCTCATCGATCGATGGAGGGTTTTGAGATCATATTTGGTTAGTTGAGTTCTCAAATATACCAGCAATTATGATACTCGCAAATTTTTCTGGAAAAAGACAGAGCAAATTATGAGATTACTAATTGAGCTTCCCTCTCGTGATATAAAAAACGGTTTTGCATGGACGACAAGAATGTGAAGCTATAAGAGGAAAAACATAAGGCATAAGCGTCGAAATAAGGGTATTTGAAAACAATTTTAGGCATTTTGTCGTTACAACCTTTGTGCAGAATTGCACATAATTGAATTGGATTTTTGAAGGTAATTTATAGTATATGGTGAAATTCTACTCAGTGTTTAATCGGTTGTGGTGCGGTGTCTTATTCGGGCAGTTTTAAAGGGGCAATTGATCCATAAATAAGTCCAGCTTTATATTCAAGTTTAGTATTCAATTATATCTTTCCGCAATATATCCAAAAGGAAAGAGTTTATTCATATAAATGCTTTTGGGGTAAGAGATTACGGCATTTACATGAAAGGAAAACCATCTGCTTAAAAAGTTATAATGTATTGCCTATTTATTAGATTCATTTTGTATGGAACAGGATATTTTAGAAAGGGAAATTAAGAAAAGCCCTCAACCTAACTCAATCAACGAAGACACCTTAGACCTAAAAGAGCTGCTAAATGTACTGTCGCAAGTTAAGAATGGAAAGCTAGATGTTCGAATGCCGGTCACCCAAGGCGGTTTAAGCGGAAGGATCTGTGAAGTACTTAACGAGATTATAGATATGAACGAGCAGCTGGTTACAGAAATCTGTACGGCTGAAAAAATAATAGGCAAAAGAGGGAACTTATCTAAAAGACTAGAGCTGCCAGATGCCCGTGGCGGGTGGGCCGTTGGGGTCAAGTCCTTAAATAACCTGATAACCGATTTAACTTATCCTACCCTGGAGATTGCCGGTATGATTAACTCCGTAGCAAACGGAAATCTATCGAGACAAATTCCTCTTGAAATAAACGGACAGCCTCTTAAAGGGGAGTTCTTAAGAATAGCCAAGGAGTCAAATCAAATGGTCGCCCAGCTTCGCCTTTTTACTATGGAGGTTACGCGTGTTGCCCGACAGGTAGGTTCTGAAGGGCAGCTGGGTGAGCAGGCAAAAATTAAAGGTGTTGCCGGTGTGTGGGAAGAACTGACCGATTCTGTAAACCAGATGGCAGGTAACTTAACAGCCCAGGTACGAAACATTGCGACGGTTACTACGGCGGTGGCAAAAGGTGACCTTTCCCGGAAGATTACGGTGGAGGCAAAAGGAGAAATCCTGGAATTGAAAAATACCATTAATACGATGGTGGATCAGTTGAACTCTTTCTCATCCGAGGTAACGCGTGTGGCTCTCGAGGTGGGTACCGAGGGTAAACTGGGAGGACAGGCGAAAGTGCCTGGAGTTGCAGGAACCTGGAAAGATTTGACGGATTCGGTAAACCGGATGGCGGGTAACCTAACCTCACAGGTGCGTAACATTGCAGGTGTAACCACAGCGGTAGCAAATGGTGACCTTTCCAAAAAGATCACAGTGGATGTTAAGGGGGAGATGTTGGAGTTGAAGAAAACCATCAATACGATGGTGGATCAGCTGAACTCATTTGCCTCTGAGGTAACTCGTGTGGCGCTGGAAGTGGGTACCGAGGGTAAGCTGGGAGGACAAGCCAAGGTAAAAGGTGTTGGTGGGGTTTGGAAAGACCTTACAGACTCAGTGAACCAGATGGGTAGTAACCTAACGGATCAGGTACGTAACATTGCCGACGTAACAACAGCGGTAGCAAAGGGCGATTTGTCCCGTAAAATTACAGCTGATGCAAAAGGAGAGCTACTTCAATTAAAAAACACGATCAATACAATGGTGGATCAGCTGAACTCCTTCTCTTCTGAGGTAACCCGCGTGGCTAGGGAAGTAGGTTCTGAAGGCCAGTTAGGAGGACAGGCGAACGTGCCAGGAGTAGGCGGTACCTGGAAAGATTTAACAGACTCGGTAAACGAGATGGCGGGTAACCTTACAGGGCAGGTGCGTAACATTGCTGAGGTAACCACGGCGGTAGCGAAGGGTGACTTATCCAAAAAGATCACTGTGGATGTTAAAGGCGAAATGCTCGAGCTGAAAGTTACGATCAATACAATGGTGGATCAGCTGAACTCTTTCGGTTCTGAGGTAACACGTGTAGCCCGTGAAGTTGGTTCTGAAGGCCAGCTGGGCGGACAAGCGAATGTACCGGGTGTTGGTGGTACCTGGAAAGATTTAACAGACTCCGTAAATAAAATGGCAGATAACTTGACATCCCAGGTTCGTAACATTGCCGAAGTAACCACAGCGGTGGCAAAAGGTGACCTTTCCCGCAAGATCACCGTGAATGCGAAAGGTGAGCTTTTAGAGCTTAAAAATACAATTAACACAATGGTGGACCAGCTTCGCGGATTTGCTTCTGAGGTAACTCGTGTTGCCCGCGAAGTAGGTTCTGAAGGGCAGCTGGGAGGCCAGGCGAATGTACCGGGTGTTGACGGTACCTGGAAAGATTTAACGGACAGTGTAAATAAAATGGCCGGGAACTTAACGGCCCAATTAAGAAATATAGCGGATGTATCCATCGCGGTTGCGAATGGAGACTTGTCCAAGAAGATCACGGTGGACGTACGGGGTGAGATCTTGCAGCTAAAAGAGACCATTAATACGATGGTGGATCAGCTGCGTGGTTTTGCATCCGAAGTAACTCGTGTTGCTCGTGAGGTAGGTACCGATGGAAACTTGGGCGGACAGGCCTTTGTGCCAGGGGTAGCCGGAACCTGGAAAGATTTAACGGACTCGGTAAACCAGATGTCGTCCAACTTAACATCGCAGGTGCGTAACATTGCGGAGGTAACTAAAGCGGTGGCATCCGGAGACTTATCCAAAACGGTAATCATCGACGTTAAGGGGGAGATGATGGACCTTAAAAATACCATTAATACGATGGTGGATCAGCTGAACTCCTTCGCCTCTGAGGTAACGCGTGTGGCTCGTGAAGTTGGTACGGAAGGTAAGTTGGGTGGCCAGGCGCACGTAAAAGGTGTGGGTGGAACCTGGAAAGACTTAACGGACTCGGTGAATCAGATGGCATCCAACTTAACAGTGCAGATCCGGGGTATTGCGAAGGTGGCCACATCTGTAGCAAAAGGTAACTTAAAGCAACGTTTATCTATCAACGCGATGGGCGAGGTTGCACAGTTAACGGATGCGATCAATGAGATGATTGACACACTTGCTGTATTTGCTGACCAGGTAACAACGGTGGCGCGTGAGGTAGGTGTACAAGGGCGTTTGGGTGGCCAGGCAAGTGTACCGGGAGCATCCGGAACCTGGAAAGATTTAACGGAAAACGTAAACCAGCTGGCACAGAACTTAACGGTGCAGGTGCGTTCGATTTCCGAGGTGGCTTCGGCGGTAACTAAAGGAGACTTAACCCGAACTATACGTGTGGATGCAAAAGGTGAGCTGGAAGCGTTGAAAGATACGATTAACCAGATGATTGCCAATCTTAAAGGCACCACCCTGAGAAACCACGAGCAGGACTGGCTAAAATCCAACCTTGCTAAGTTTACGCAGATGCTTCAGGGGCAGCGGGATAGAAATGCAGTAGCAAATAAGGTACTTTCTGAGCTTGCAGAACTTGTAAACGCACGTTATGGAGCATTCTATATTTTAGAGCAGCCAGATGATGCGTCGGTGGAGCCGAAACTGAAATTATTTGCTGGTTACGCTACTAATAACAGCCGGCCGATCAATTCAGAGTTTTCTTTAAATGAGGGCTTAGTGGGGCAGTGTGCTTTAGATAAGGACCGAATTTTATTGACGAATGTCCCTGCAAATTATCTTCAAATAAATTCCGGCATTGGAACATCAACGCCATCAGCGCTGGTTATCCTGCCAGTGTTATTTGAAAATAATATTAAAGCAGTTATCGAGCTTGCTTCGTTTGATAACTTTAGTCCTACCCACTTAGACTTCCTCGACCAGTTGACGGAATCAATTGGTATCGTATTAAATAACATTGAAACGAATACTCGTACGGAGGGGCTGCTATCGCAATCTCAATCACTTGCCGGAGAGCTAAAAGCGCAGCAGGAAGAGTTAAGAAGGGCGAATGATGAGCTTCATGACAAAGCCCAGCTGCTTGAAAAGCAGAAAGAAGAAGTAGAGCAAATTAACAAAGAGGTAGAAGAAGCACGCCGTTCTCTGGAGGAGAAAGCAGAGCAGCTTACTCTTACCTCCAAATACAAATCGGAATTCCTTGCAAACATGTCACATGAGTTGCGTACTCCGTTGAATAGTTTGCTAATCCTGGCTCAACAATTATTTGAGAATCATGATGGAAATCTGAGCGATAAACAGATCAGGTATGCTAAAACCATCCATTCTTGCGGATATGACCTTATCCAGTTAATTAACGATATCCTCGACCTTTCAAAAATTGAATCAGGGGTTATCTCTGCCGATATTATGCCGGTTAGCTTCCGGGAAATTGCTTCTTTTGTGGAAACCACATTCAAGCCAATCTCAGAAACTAAAAACCTCAATTTCGAAATTAATATCGAAGAGGACCTGCCTGAAATCATGGAAACGGATATTCAGCGCCTGAATCAGATTCTGAAGAACTTATTATCCAATGCGTTTAAGTTTACAGATAAAGGCAGTGTGAAACTGAGCATACAACGCCCTCATCCGCCTATGCGTAATCCGCTTAATGGCGTGGATCATGTTATTGCATTCTCGATTGAAGATACTGGTATCGGAATTTCTAAGAAAACGCAGGGTATTATTTTTGAAGCATTTCAGCAGGCTGAAGGTTCTACCAGCCGTAAATATGGTGGTACAGGCTTAGGTTTATCCATTAGTAAGGGATTTGCTGAGCTGTTGGGCGGAACTATTACCGTGAATAGCGAGCTGGGTAGAGGAAGTTTGTTTACTCTATTCTTGCCATTAAAATATAAAGAGGGCACCAAACAAATAGGAGAATATAGTACCACAAGTTATCAGGTGCCAAGTAGCAAACCTGCGCCTGAGATTACAGAAACGGCCATTGATGATGATAAACACAATGTTCATCAGGGAGATAAGGTAATACTGGTGATTGAAGATGATGCCCGCTTTACGAAAATCATGATTGATAAAGCCCATGACTTTGGGTTGAAGGCAGTTGTTGCCGTGAATTATCTGGAAATTTTTGATGTTGTACAGAACTATAATCCTATTGCAATAACCCTGGATGTTAACCTGCCGGAGTCAAATGGTTGGAAAATCTTAAAGTTGTTAAAGGACGACTACGCCTTAAGGCATATACCTGTGCACCTTATCTCCGGCGAGGATAATCGGGCATTAGCTTTAAAGTATGGTGCTAAAAGCTTCCATTTAAAGCCTTTGTCTAATAAATCTTTGGATGAATTGATCTCCGGTATTCTCAACTTTAATGGCCGAAAGGTTAAAAAAGTGCTTCTTGTAGAAGATAAGAAACAAGAGTTGGAGCTATTGACGCCTCTTTTAGAGAACGAGAATATTGAGATTGCTACAGCTTCAGCAGCAACGGATGCATTGCGATTGTTAAAAGACGAGGTGTTTGATTGTATTGTGATGGATTTCAAACCTGATGCGGAGGCTGTAATTAATCATTTAAACCTCAATAAACAATTTCAAACGTCCATCATTCTGTATTCGGAGCAAGAGTTTGATGAAGGGCAGCTCATTCATTTAAAACGTTTAGCTCACAGAACAATTAAGAAAAACGGTCAGTCGGAAGCTGTTCTCTTGAACGAAGTTTTGAAAATGCTGCATGTGGATATTAAAGCTTTGTCTGAGGAAAAGGTCAGGCTTATAAACACCTTGAAAGATGAAAGCGATATCCTCGACAACAAAAAAGTTTTGGTTGTTGATGATGACGTTCGAAACCTTTTTGCACTAACTGCGGCGTTCGAGCGTTCTAAGCTAGAGGTTATTACAGCTGAAAGTGGAAGAGAGGCCCTGGAGATATTAAATGAAAATAAAGACATTGATATTGTTTTAATGGACATCATGATGCCGGAAATGGATGGCTATGAAACAATTCAGTGGATAAGGAAGGAGCCTAAAAACAAACAGTTGCCGATTATTGCAGTTACAGCTAAAGCAATGATTGGCGACAGGCAAAAATGTATTGCCTCTGGTGCTTCCGATTATATAACTAAGCCGGTGAAAACAGACCAGTTGCTTTCGTTAATGAGGGTTTGGTTATATCAGTAAACTAAAGAAGAAGGGTAACTCCGGCGGATATCGACGGTGTTATCCTTCATTATGAAATTTAAACTAAACAGAAGCAGTGTGATTTCTGAAACTATTAAAATCTTATTGGTAGACGACCGCGAAGACAATTTAATGTCGATGGAAGTTGTGCTGGAAAAAGAAGGTTATTCCTTCTCCAAAGCATTGTCGGGCAAAGAGGCGCTTAAGATTCTTTTAAAAGAAGACGATTTTTCGCTCATCTTGCTCGATGTAAAAATGCCGATAATGGACGGCTACGAAACCGCCGAACTGATTTATCAACGAGAGAAACTGAAAAACATTCCTATAATTTTTATTACCGGCCAGGACTACGAGGAAACGAATATTTTTAAAGGGTATCAGGCTGGAGCCGTTGATTATATACGTAAACCCTTCAACCCTCAGATTCTTCGTTCAAAAGTGGCGGTTTTTGCCGAATTGCATAAGAAGAACCAGTTGCTAAAACGGACTGAAGAAGAACTTAGAAAGACGAATGAAGATCTGTTAAAGCTGAATCAAGAGCTGGAAAGGCGTGTAAAAGAGCGCACTGTTGAATTGGAGGATCTAAACAAGGAGCTTAAGGATTTAAACAAATCAAAAGATAAAATCCTTTCGGTAATATCTCACGACCTTAGAAATCCTTTTACTGCTTTATTGGCTTCTTCAGAAAAATTGAATCGTGATTTTGCCAAGCTGAAGCCAGCCGAATTGCAAAACTTTTCGCAGATAATATATCGCACCTCAAAAAAGATACTCGACCAGCTGAATGAACTTGTAGAGTGGGCAAAGAACCAGCGTGAGAAAACCAATTTTAATCCTTGCAAGCTTCAGTTAATTAAAGGCATGAACGAATCGTTTGAGCTTCTAAAGAACAACGCCGCTCACAAAGAAATTAAATTGGAGAATAAGATAAGCGAAGATATTTATGTAAATGCAGATGCCCTAATGCTTCGATCCATTCTCCAAAATTTAATTACCAATGCTATTAAATTTACCCCTCAGGGAGGGTCTGTAACAGTAACTGCCGAGCCAACTGAAAGTATGGTTGAGGTTTGCGTGGTGGATACTGGCGTAGGCATGGATAAAGACATGAAAGATCGACTTTTTATTGAGGCAAACCAGTCTATATCCGGAACAAATAATGAACAGGGTTCGGGCCTGGGACTGTTGTTGGTTAGGGATTTCGTAACTCAACATGGCGGCACAATTCAAGTTGAAAGTGAAGTTGGAAAAGGCACCTGCTTTAAATTTACCGTTCCCGCATGTTTAAATTAATATTCTGTTAGTAGTTAGTTAATGAGGCTTTCCACTCTGGTATTTCTTGGCTTCTTTATTGTTATTGGCTTATCGCTTTTAGACTCGTATATCAATTATATGTTGTCTACAAAAGTGAATAAAAACATTGCTTTTGTTACTAATTCTGAGTCTGTTATAAGAAATTCAACCCGGCTTCATAAAGGTATCATTGAAATGCAAAGCGCATTCCGAGGGTTTCTATTAACCAGCGATGAAGATTTTCTTGAACCTTATTTCGATGCACTGAAAACGGTGCCTCCCCTAATCAAAGAGCAGAAAAAACTGGTAAAAAATTCACCGGCTCAAGCGGCAAGGTTAGACTCTATAGAAAAACTGCACAAGTTATGGATAACATATGCCGACTCGCTTATAGAATCAAAAAAGGAGGCCATTGGCCAAAACCGAGCTTCGGTACGATATTCCCAATTGTTTGAAAATAAGCTTAGAAAACATGTAGGCAAAAATCTTAATGTGCGTATAACGCAGCTCTTTCGGGAGTTCGACCGCTATGAGTACAGATTGCGCGAGTCGAGAAGAGAATTGCTTTCCAGCTCAATCAGAACAACCAAAAACTATTCACTGGTGTTTATACTCCTAACGGTATTTGTTGGCATTGTAAGTAGTATTTATATTATCTGGTTAATATCCAAGCGTATTTCGCAAATGGTTGGCCTCGCCGAGAGTATTTCTAAAGGGCACTTCACTGTATTAAACGATAGCAAAAATGATGAGCTTACGAGTTTGTCAAGATCACTTAATGCAATGTCGGTAACATTGAGTACAAACATCCGCGACCTTGAGAAGCGCAATAAAGAGCTAAACAAGTTCGCCTATGTGGTTTCGCACGATTTAAAGGCTCCCATTAGGGGAATTTATAACGTAATACAATGGATCGAAGAAGATCACGGGCGGGAGATCTCTTCCCAGATGCGCAAATACCTGGACATTATTCCCGATCGGATTACCCGTATGGAAGGACTGATTGACGGCTTGTTGGATTATGCGCGGATTAGCAGGGATAAACATTTAAAAGAGCGTGTTGATGTAGATGTCCTCTTACAGGGAGTGGTAGAGCTGTTAGTGCCTAAAAATTTTAAGGTGACAATTGGCTTAATGCCGGTGCTGTATACCGAAAAAATTTTGCTGGAACAGGTGTTCAGTAATCTGGTTAGTAATGCCGTGAAGTACACCAGGGGTAGCACCGGAGAAATTAATATTACGTGTAAGGATCTTGAAAATGTCTACGAATTTACGGTAGCGGATAATGGAATCGGGATAGAGCCAGCCTACAATCAGAAAATATTTGAAATTTTTCAAACGCTTAGAGAAAAGCATGACAAGGAAAGTACAGGGATAGGCCTGGCAATTGTTAAACGAATTATAGACGAACAGAATGGATGCATAAAAGTAGTCTCCCAGCCTGGACAAGGAGCTTCTTTTATCTTTACCTGGCTTAAAAACTGAAATGATGGAGAAACATATTTTATTAGTTGAAGACGATGAGTTGGATGTAATTAGCGTTGAGCGATCGTTGAGAAAGCTGGACCAGAAATATCAGTTGTTTACAGCTTACAATGGGATTGAAGCTTTGGAAATGCTTCACCTTGCCGAAAAAAATAAATCGGCATTGCCGGATGTCATTTTATTAGATCTTAATATGCCAAAAATGAATGGGGTTGAATTTCTGAGAGCCTTAAGAAGGGATGATAGCCTTAAACATATAAAGGTTTTTGTAATGACAACTTCAGGGGATGAATCCGACCGCCGGGTAACAGAACAGCTCGGAGTGTCGGGATACCTTATTAAGCCACTAAACTTTAATAATAACGATAAACGCACAGATTCAATGGATGGCTTTTTCCAGTTTCATTTAAGGAAAATATTTGCCGGTTAGGCCGTGGCCAGGGTGCTAATTCTCATCCCTTTTTTGTTACTTTGAACCGAAATTTAAGCGTATGTACTCCACACTATTACAGATTCATTCCATTCTTCGTTTTGTTGTACTAATTCTTGTTGTAATTGCAATTGTCTCGGCTTTCGCCGGATGGTTAGGCAGGAAAGAATACACCAGTACCTCAAAAAAGATAAATCTATTTACTTTAATATCAGCCCACACACAATTGTTAGTAGGCCTGATTTTATATTTCGTTAGTCCAAATGTGCTTACCTCGAATATGGCTGCTGCCATGAAAGATTCTACATTGCGTTATTGGACTGTTGAACATATCTCCATGATGATTATTGCAATTGTGCTTGTAACTGTAGGCTATTCAAAATCAAAAAAGGCTTTCGGGGCAGTAGAAAAGCATAGAAATATTGCCATTTTTTATACTTTGGCAGCTATTATTGTTGTGGTGGCAATTTCCCTAAGTGGCAGGCCGCTGTTAGGAATGAGTGTTTAACAATAGTTTGCCGGGCCAAAACCTGGAGGTCTGGAATAAAGCTCAGATAAAAATTAAAAAATTTGCGATTTTAAAATAGTTTACATTTTTTTGCACTGATGTTAAACGGATTACATACTCAAAACTGGTGGTGGCAAGCAAAAACTTGTGCCGGGTAAGGTATGTTTAGTATAGAAATCGCTTAAAACGAACTAAAATAAATATAAGCCCGACGCACATACGTCGGGTTTTTTTGTTTTTACAAGGATGAAATTTGAAACCACAAATTAGATCAGGTATATTGAGCTAGCCGCTCTAAACTAAGCGTTCAATCTTATTTTTTTACATGAAGAAGTACACATTACACACTAATTATAAAAAGCTACTTGCAGATACCACCACTCCGGTGAGTATTTATCTACGCCTGCGGGATGTTTTCCCTAATAGTTTATTGCTCGAAAGCTCCGATTATCATAGCAGGGAAAACAGTATGAGTTATGTTTGCTGCGATCCAATCGCCGGAATAACTTTAGACAAAAAACAATTGTCTGCCTTTTATCCAGATGGCAGCCACATGGAAGTTCCAGCAGAGAACCTGGATCTTCACCAACAGGTTACAGATTTCAGAAGCAGCTTCGAGTCTACGCTTAACGATAAATTTAAGTTTATCTCCAATGGCTTATTCGGCTATTTCGCATACGAAACAATCGAGTACTTTGAGGATATTAAATTAAAAACGCAGCGCAACGGAGATCGCGATATTCCTTTGTTACAGTACCACGTTTTTAGATATGTAATTGCGATAGACCACTTCAAAAATGAACTATACCTTTTTGAGCATAGGGGAAGTGAAGAGGATGCTTCTGGCTTAGAGCGCATTCAGTACCTTATTCAGAATAAGAACTTTCCGGAATATCCGTTTGAATCAACTGGCGAAGAAACATCAAACTTTACTGATGAAGAATTTATGCAAGTGGTAAACACCATGAAGCAGCATATTTATCGAGGAGATGTGTTCCAAATTGTTCCTTCCCGGGCGTTTTCCAAGCCTTTCTTAGGAGACGAGTTCAATGTATACAGGGCTTTAAGGTCCATCAACCCATCTCCATACCTGTTCTATTACGACTACGGTAATTTCAAGCTGTTCGGTTCATCACCGGAAGCACAGTTAACCATCAAAAATGGCGAGGCAACGATTTACCCAATAGCTGGTACTTTCCGCCGTACAGGCAACGATGTTCTTGATGCGGAACTTGCCACCAAGCTGGAAAACGACCCCAAGGAAACTGCTGAACATGTAATGTTGGTAGATCTTGCACGAAATGATTTAAGCAGGCATTGCAATAATGTTAAAGTGCAGGCATTCAAAGAGGTACAATATTATTCGCATCTTATTCACCTTGTATCAAAAGTAACCGGAAAACTGCAAGAGGATGCCCATCCGTTTTATGTAGTTGGAGACACTTTTCCTGCAGGTACACTAAGCGGGGCGCCTAAGTATATGGCAATGACGCTAATTGACAAGCACGAAAAAGGGCAAAGAGGTTTTTATAGTGGCGCTATTGGCTACATGGGTTTCAATGGTGATTTTAACCATGCTATTATGATTCGCTCGTTTATGAGCCGAAAGAATATTTTGCACTATCAGGCCGGGGCTGGAATTGTTGCTGATTCAGATCCACAAAGTGAGTTAAACGAAGTAAATAATAAGGTAGCTGCGCTACGTACTGCCCTGGCAATTGCAGGTACCATTGTTCCACAAGTTGAAAAGATCTAAAATGAAAATATTAGTTGTTGATAATTACGATTCATTCACATTTAACCTGGTTCATCTTTTACACGAATGTGGCATTGAACCAACTGTATGGAGGAATGATAAATTTGAATTGGCTGATGTAGAGCAATTTGATAAAATCCTTCTTTCTCCGGGACCTGGTATCCCGTCGGAAGCGGGTTTACTTTTAGACGTAATTAAGACATACGCCCCCACCAAAAGTATTTTAGGCGTGTGCCTTGGCATGCAGGCAATGGGCGAAGTTTTTGGCGGGAGCCTGTATAATTTGTCTTATCCGGTACATGGCCGTGCAACAGATATGCAGGTACTAGACCAGGATGAAGTATTGTTTGAAAGCTTGCCTCAAACATTCAAAGTTGGGCGTTACCATTCGTGGGCTGTTAGCCGCGAAGGCCTTCCCGAAGAAATAAAAGTTACAGCAAAAGATACAGAAGGCGTAATTATGGCACTGCGCCATACCAGTTATGACGTGCGTGGGGTTCAGTTTCATCCTGAATCTGTGCTTACAGAACATGGTATCCAAATGATAAAAAACTGGTTAAAAGAAACTCCTAAAGCACAATAAGATGGCAGATGTAAGTTTAGCATACACGCCTATAAAAGGGCAAGGAGCAACCATCCTTGATAAAATAGTTGTTCAAAAACTAAAAGAGGTAGCCGAAGCTAAAAAGAAAGTTTCTGTGATCCAGCTTGAAGAGACTGAGCTATTTCACCGCGATTGTTATTCGATGCGGGATTTTATTTTAGCTCCCGATCGCACAGGAATTATCGCGGAATTTAAAAGAGCGTCGCCTTCAAAAGGAATCATCAATAATCGTTCAATGGTTAAGGATGTTACAAAGGCTTATGCTGATGCAGGAGCCTCTGCCTTATCTATTCTTACGGATGAAAAATTTTTCGGAGGAAGTAAGAACGATGTGTTGCAGGCTCGCCCGGTTAACAACATTCCCATTTTACGGAAAGAGTTTATCCTGGATGAATATCAGATTTTGGAAGCTAAAGCAATTGGAGCTGATATTATATTGCTTATTGCGGCTATTCTTACTCCGCAAGAAGTTTCTCGCTTTGCACGATTAGCTAAAAGCCTAGGGCTGAGTGTTTTAATGGAAGTACACAACCAGGCAGAATTGGAAGCTTGCCTATGCGATGATCTGGATGCAGTTGGCGTAAACAACCGTAACCTTGCAGATTTTAGCGTATCCCTGCAGCACTCATATAATCTGGTGAATCAAATTCCAGATAAATTCCTGAAAATTTCTGAAAGTGGAATCAGTAATCCGCAAACAATTAAGGAATTGAGAAATGCTGGCTTTAATGGCTTCTTGATTGGAGAAAATTTCATGAAGGAAGAGAACCCTGGCTTAGCTATAAAAGAATTTGTAAGCCAGCTTAAATAGATAGGAATGATTTGTGTGGGCTACTTGTGTTACTGCAAATAGAAAGTGCCGCCAATTCCTTAATTCAGTACATACATGGGTAGACAAAAATTTTACGACACCGCTCTTAAGCCTGAAAGGGCAGTTTTAGTGGGTATTATAACTCCGGACGAAAGCGAGGAAAAGGAACGCGAGTACCTTGAGGAGCTGGAGTTTCTGGTAGAAACTGCCGGAGGAATAACCGAAACAACTTTTACTCAAAAATTGCTTCGGGCAGATAGGGCCACCTTTGTAGGTACCGGTAAGCTAGAAGAAATTAAAGCTTATGTTAAGTCCGAAGAGATTGATATTGTGGTATTTGATGATGAACTTTCTCCATCTCAGCTAAGAAATATTGAGAGGGAGTTGCAGGTAAAAATCCTGGATAGAAGTAATTTGATTCTGGATATTTTCGCAAGGAGGGCGCAAACGGCGCAGGCAAAAACTCAGGTAGAGCTAGCCCAGTTGCAGTATCTGTTACCGCGCTTAACACGCCTTTGGACTCACTTGGAGCGTCAAAAAGGTGGTATTGGTATGCGTGGCCCGGGTGAAAGCCAGATAGAAACAGATAGGCGTATCATTCAGGATAAGATTGCGCTGTTAAAAGAACGCCTTAAAATTATTGATAAGCAAAATGCTACCCAGCGCAAAAACCGGGGACAATTGGTTAGAACGGCTTTAGTAGGATACACCAACGTAGGAAAATCCACGATAATGAACATGATTTCTAAATCAGAAGTGTTCGCAGAAAACAAGCTCTTCGCTACGCTGGATACTACGGTAAGAAAAGTGGTGATAGAAAACCTTCCATTCCTGCTTTCAGACACGGTTGGGTTTATCCGCAAATTGCCACACCACTTGGTGGAGTGTTTTAAATCTACCCTGGATGAGGTTCGCGAGGCAGATATTTTGATCCATGTGGTGGATATTTCGCACCCAACCTTCGAAGACCATATACGTACGGTAAATGATACTTTAAAAGATTTAGGAGCGGTTGATAAGCAGGTAATAACTGTTTTCAACAAAATTGATGCTTATAAGCCGGAAGGACGTGAAGACGGAAGCACGGTTTCACTGGAAGAATTTAAAAACACCTGGATGAGCAAACACAATAGTCCGGCTGTATTTATTTCGGCTTTGGAAAAAGAAAATGTAGAGGAATTCAGGTCTTTGTTATATCAAAAAGTAAAGAGCATCCATCAGGAACGCTACCCATACGACAAGCTTTTATATCCGGATTTTGAGGGGTAACGATAAGCACTAAAGATGTCGAGCCAATAAGGGGAAGTAATAACAGATTGCCGCTTTATTTTTTACTAGGGTAAAAATTGGAACTGAGGTTAATTCACAACCAACTTTTCCCATTAAATAAACGTTATTTTAAT
>CBIHNR010000118.1:0-17101 GCA_966211215.1 uncultured Pedobacter sp. | reverse complement strand
CGCACCTGAACACCCTCACGCAAGAACAACTCTTCGATGTAAAATTCGCATCTGCAACAAAAGGCTGGGTTTGTGGCGCCAATGGCGTCATCAGAACCACTTCAGATGGCGGAAGCACCTGGGCTCAGCAATCTTCGTCCACAAGCAACACACTTACAAAAATCTTTTTCATTTCTGAAACTACAGGTTGGGCGGTAGGTGCTGGCGGCACTATTGTAGCTACTACAAACGGAGGAACCACCTGGACAGCCCAAACATCGGGAGTTTCCAGCCAGTTAAATGGTGTGCATTTTGTTTCTGCAACGCAAGGCTGGGCTGTAACATCCAATGGAGAAATTGTTACCACCACCAATGGTGGCAGCAGCTGGACACCTCAAACTTCGGGCACAACTTCTGCACTTAACTCTGTTTACTTTGCGAGCCCAACTAAAGGCTGGGTAGTTGGCAATGATAATGTTATTAGAGTAACCAATAACGGAGGAAGCAGCTGGGCACCTCAAACGTCTCCCGTAAATAATACGCTCACTGATGTAAAGTTTATTTCGGAAACACAGGGCTACATTACCGGAAACAATGGCATTTTGCTCAAAACAACTGATGGGGGCACCAGCTGGATTAATCAGAATACTGGTTTTTACAGCACCAGCAATACGCCTAATCTTCGGACGATTTTCATGGCCTCCCCTACTGTAGGTTTTGCTGCCGGGGATGCTTCGGGCATTATCAAATCCACCGATGGAGGCAGCAATTGGACTATCCTAAAAATGGCATCTGCAGCTATGCTCAACGATGTCTTCTTTGCATCAACAACGAGGGGCTGGGCGATAAGCAACCATAGCTCATCTCTTAGCACAATTATTACTACCAATGATGGCGGACTTAACTGGTCCTATCAGCCCACGCCAAATAATAATCAGTTGAACGGGCTCTTCTTTACTTCGCCAACTCAAGGCTGGGCCGTGGGCAATAATGGAACCATATTAACCACCTCTGATGGTACTACCTGGACCACGCAAAACTCGGGAACAACGAATCACTTATTAAGGGTTTATTTCGAAACGCCAACAGATGGATGGGCAGTAGGCACTTCCGGCACCATTCTTACAACCTCCAATGCTGGTGCTACATGGACTCCACAAAATTCGGGGACTACCGTTCAATTAAACAGCGTTGATTTTATCTCAACTACTGAGGGATGGGCTGTAGGCGAAGGTGGACTCATCCTGGTTACTAAAGATGGCGGGGCTACCTGGACTCAACAGGGTGCGGGCGTAACCACCAGTGCTTTAAACGAGATTTTCTTTACGACTACTATACGAGGTATAACACATGGAGCAAATGGTGTAATATTGGTAACCAACGACGCCGGAGTAACCTGGACTCCTGTAGCATCCGGAACTACTGCCACTATAAATGCCGTATTCTTTATATCGGCAACTGATGCCTGGGCTGTAGGCACCGGAGGAACGTTTCTTCACACCACCAACGGAGGTGCAGACTGGCGGCCTGAGCCATCGGGCACAACAAATGACCTAACCGGAATCCACTTCTTTTCCGTAAACCGGGGAATTGTAGTTGGCGGCACTGGCCTGGTTTTATTGGAGATGCCTGAAGCTACTCTTACCAGTTTGTCGATAGGCGCAGGAGCCTTCAGCCCTGCCTTTAATCCTGCTGTGTTTAACTATACCATAACTGTACCGAATGCAACCAGCAGCACTACTGTAACTGCAACTCTGACTGATTCGCGCGCATTTGTTTATGTTAATGGAACTGAGATAATGTCGGGCGTTCCTTCTGACCCCGTAGCTTTAAATGTGGGCCCTAATACCATTAACGTGCAGGTGTCTTCGTTTGACCATTCAATTAACACGAATTATAACATAGTGGTAACCCGCCAGGAACCGGTTTTATCTGTGAACCTGAAAAAATTTACGGTTAAAGCTGAAGGAGGCAAGACTAAATTAGAGTGGCAAACAGCCAGCGAAAAGGATAATGCACGTTTTGAAGTTGAACGTTCGGCAGATGGGCTTACGTTTAGCAAGATAACTACAGTTCAGGGTAATGGGACTACTTCTACAGCCCATTCGTACAATGCGTATGATGCAAACCCTTTCAACGGAACGAATTATTATCGCCTGGTTCAGGTGGATTTAAATGGCAAAACCGAAGAATTAGGTATCAGATCTCTTGATTTTTCGCTTTCTGGCCCTGTTGAAGTTTCAGTATTTCCGAATCCAACTGTGGAAGCTATAAACTTCAATTTATCCGGCTATTATGGCAGGCAAGTTAGGATAGTACTTTGCGACCTTTCTGGCAAGATTATTCATACTGAGAATATCTTAACATCATCAGGAAGCAAATATACATTGAACACCGGAAGCAAATTAGCAGCGGGCCAATATGTATTAAATATTGTAGGTGAAAACGGACTTAAAAAGGCTATTAAAATTGTAGCTCTATAAGTTGTCGCTGGCTTTAGATAACATTTAGGCCTCTACCTAAATGTTATCTGAAAGCGCGATTAGACTCCCCCACTACTTGTAACATACATTATGAAAGGTGGATCTTATCCATATTTCAACTTTGATAATTTAAGGGCTACCTCTTTACTTTCTTGCTTTACTTTTTTTCTTGAAAAAAAGTAACAAAAAATTCAAGAAAAGAACGATGCTTCTCCCCACAGGCTCAAGCGGGCCCGCCGTTCTTTTCAGCCCTGCGCTCAGGACTCCGCAACAAGGGGCTGCAAGCGTTCAATGGAATTGTCTCCGGAGAATGTTATTTCCGCCTTCTGCGTTTGAAAAAAATCACCCACTACTTATGACATAAAGTTTTAGGATGTGAGGGAACCTTTCTAATTCGCCTCGTCATCATACATTCGCATTCTTACAAGTGGGTTCCCGAAATAAACCTATCGGGTACCCCCAACTTCAAATCGCTATAATTCTCCTCTTGTTTCCAATGGACAGCTTAGCATATTCTGCTACCAGGCAAGCCTAAAAGGCTTGAATCTAAGCAACCACGGGTGCAACCCGTGGTTACGGCCCCATCGAAACAAGCCTGAAAGGCTTGAATCCGTGTGTTTAGAAAATGTGTCCACACGATAGGAAATAAACGGGATGACAAATCGCTTTATTTAGTAGAATGTCATTTCCACTACTTATGACATAGAGATTAGTTAACTGGAGATTTTCTATTGAAAAACTAAGTATCCTGCTTAAAGCCAACTTTCTCCATAGAATTAACTTCTATTGTGTATACTCCGAAATCGTCCATCACTTTACCCTTTATTTTATAGTATCCACTGCCCATAAATGGGAATTTTTCCAGTGACGCAGGCCAATGGACAGTATCCAGCCAATCGCCTTTGATATCGAGAAAAGTGCCAAACATCATATGTTCTCTTTTGTAAGTCCAGCTGTCTTTTGTGGTAACCAGTTTGCCAACTAAAGCCACTTCCCTGCCTACAAAGTGCTTTAAGTCACTGGCAAGTATTAAACCCTGATAGTCTACATCTAAGAGATTAAACAAATTATCCAGAGAAAATCCAAGAATTTCAATCTGATCAATTGCATCGTCCAAGGGACTGACATATAATTCGGGCAGAACGAATTCTTCCTCAGGAGCTACAAATAAAGCTGCAGCAATCGGCTGCTCTTTTGCCCGTTTTTGCAAAAAATTTGCCTTCCAAAGCAATTCTTTTTTATTGATACCCGTAAACCGGAGTGCATTAATTCTAATCAGAATATTCAATTGCTCCAAGCCGGGCTGAACTCGCTCAATGAAATCGTTTAAGTGGGCAAATAGCCCATGGTTTCGTTCTTCAAGGATCTTTTCTTTCAGGCTATCGGTGATTTTTTCAATATGAATAAGCCCTACATAGACATCCTCGCCCTTGATAGAGGTTAACATAGAGCTGTTATTTACACAAGGCGGATGCACATGTGCTCCAGTTTTTCTTAGTTCATGGAAATAAAATTCGGTGCGATAAAAGCCTCCAAAATTATTTATCACCCCAACCATAAACTCCATGGGGAAATAGGTTTTTAGGTAGAGGCTTTGGTAACTTTCGATGGCAAAGCTGGCAGAATGCGCTTTACTAAAGGAATAGCCTGAAAAGCTGGCAATTTGCCTCCACACCTCACGGCTTATATGCTCGGGGTAGCCGCGCTGCTTGCAATTGGCAAAGAATTTCTCTTCAAGCCGCTCCATTTCTTCTGAGCCCCGATATTTTCCAGACATTGCCCTGCGCAAAATATCTGATTCCGCCATATCTAGGCCGCCAAAATGATGTGCTACCTTTATTACGTCTTCCTGATAAACCATCACACCATACGTGTCTTCCAGCAAATCCTTCATTTTAGGATGCAGGTAGTTTACCTTATCAGAATGATGGTAGTTATGGATATAGGTTTTCATCATTCCCGACTGGGCTACGCCTGGCCGAATAATGGAGCTGGCGGCAACCAGGGTTAGGTATTCGTCGCAACGCAATTTTAGTAACAACTGCCGCATGGCCGGACTTTCGATATAAAAACAGCCTATGGTATCGGCTGTGCGTATCTGTGCCTTTACCTTTTCATCACCCATAAAATCGTTCACACGAGTAATATCTACGTATATACCCTTGTTTTGCTTTACCAACTCAACTGTATCTTTTATGTGTCCCAGCCCCCGCTGACTTAAAATATCCAGTTTAAACAAGCCGATATTTTCTGCTTCAAACATGTCCAATTGCGAGGTTGCAAAACCTTTGGGTGGCATTTCTTGGGCTGAGTACCGGTAAATCGGCTCTTCAGAAATAAGCATTCCGCCCGCATGGATGCTATGGTGATTCGGAAACTTATGAAGCAATTCGCCAAACTTTTTAATTTTCTCTTTCAGACTATCCTCAGAGAAGTCGGCCTTCCTGCTCATCACCAGGGCATCAATTTCCCTTTTAGGCAAACCCAAAACTTTGCCTAACTCCCTTATTGTGGCTCTCCCTTTAAAGGTGCTGTACATGCCTAGCAATGCAACATGTTCGTGCCCATAGCGTGTAAAAACATAGTCGATTATGTCGTTGCGGTCTTTATGGCTAAAGTCAATATCGAAATCAGGCGGGGAAGACCTGAACTCATTCAAAAAGCGTTCGAAATACAAATCGAGCTTTAAAGGATCTACATCAGTTATTTGCAATAAATAAGACACAATCGAATTGGCGCCGCTTCCACGCCCCACGTACGAAAAGTTGCGCAACCTGACATATCGAATAATGTCCCAGACAATAAGGTAGTAAGCATTGAACTTTTGGGCTTCTATCACCTTTAGTTCCTTGCTTATCCGGTCGGTGATTTCTTTGGTAGGCTGTGGGTATCGGCCTGTAATACCTTCAAAAGCCAGCTTTCTAAGGAGATTGCTATCTGCCTCCTCACTACCAGTATAGGTTTTTCGGTTTTTGTCTGATTTGTGGGAGGAGGAATTTAGCTCTGTTTCGATAACACACTCATCTATAAGTTGCAAAGTGCGGGTAATGATGGCTGGATGGTTCTTAAAAGCCTGAATCAGCTCTGCCTCCGTTTTAAACGTTTCGTCTTTTCCGGCAATGTCCTCTGGCTTAAGCTTGGTATACAAAGTATTTAAATCGATAGCCCTTAGCAACCGATGGAGGGTAAAGTAGCGCGTATTTTGAAATGTTACCGGCTGGCGTATTACAAATTTGCCAGGAAACCTATTAACCGGTACCGAAAACAACTTGTTTATTTCTGAGGGTTTGACGCCAATTAATTCACTGTCCTTCAAGTCGGAGGGATCGATATCTCCCAATGCGTAAACCGCGTAGACATTTTTTAAATCTGGGCATCGATACGGGAAATCGGTGCCATCCTTTTTATACAAAGACAAGAAGCGGTTTATTTCACACAAGCCCTCCTGATTTTTAGCTAACAAAATATAGCAGAACTTATTTCCGTTTCTTACTTCACAACCTAATAAGGGATTTATTCCACTCGTACGGCAAAGCTTTACAAATTCCCAGGCATCTGGCGTACCGTTTATATTGGTGAGCGCCATAGCCCGAACGCCCTGTTCTACAGCCTGGGAGATCAACTGCTGCGGGCTATATGTGCCATAGCGTAAGCTATAATATGTTTTGCAGTTTAAGTACATTTTGGATGGATTAAGTGCCTCGCTGTTCCACGAAAAACGGCTGAATCGCCAAACTTCAGGCGGATATGATCAAGCGCCTGGTAAAGCCGTATACTTTCCTCGGTTTCGGTAAAAAGGTTGATCTGGTGGTGCCCGTAAACCAGCGACGATAAGCGGACACCGATTAGCCTTATCAGTAGACGTTTATCATACAAGCGTTTAAACAGCTCTTTGACGGTATCAAGAATCACCGCATCCGATGCCGAGTAAGGAATACTTGCCTGTTTGGTATAGGTATCAAAATTGGAGTAACGAAGCTTTACCGTAATGCAGCCGCATAGTTTGCGTTGTTGCCTCAACTGGAATGTAACGTTCTCGGTGAGCCGTACTAACTCAGCATGGAGCATGTGCACATCAATGGTATCGCTTTCAAACGTTTCTTCCTTGCTTATGCTCTTTTGTTCTGAATAAGGTACCACCGGGGAATTATCTATGCCGTTTGCCTTTCTTGAGAGGCTTACTCCACTTTTTCCAAAACGGCTTTCCATTAAACGCAAGGGAATCTCGCTTAATGTTTTTATCGTGTCAACCCCCATCTGGCGCAATAACTTTGAAGTATTCTCACCAATGCCCGGCATCTTTTCAATTTTTAGCGGAGCCAGGTATGATTTTTCATTACCAAACTGAATTTCGGTTTGACCATTTGGTTTTACCTCGTTAGTGGCGACTTTTGAAATCAATTTATTAGATGCAAGGGCGTAGGAAATTGGCAAACCAGTTTCCCTTGTCACCTTTGCCTTTAATTCGTCAGTAAACTTGCTACAGCCAAAAAACTTATCCATTCCAGTTAAATCCATATAGAACTCGTCTATACTGGCTTTTTCCAAAACCGGCACCTCTTTACTTATAATCTCGGTTACCGTACGCGAAAATTCACTGTATTTATCGTAATCCCCTTTAACTGTGCGTGCATTAGGGCAAAGCCTTAAAGCTAGTTTCATAGGCATGGCACTGTGAACGCCAAAAGCCCGGGCTTCGTAACTACAGGCAGCAACTACGCCCCTATCGCTACTGCCTCCAACAATCAATGGAATTCCATTTAACTTACTGTCTTTTAACCGCTCCACGCTTATAAAGAAAGCATCTAAGTCGAAATGGGCAATATTTCTATGAAATGAAACAAGGGACATACGCTCAATCTGAGCGACTAAAATACTAATATTTTTAGCAAAATACAAACATCTAAAACGAGGGTAAAGCTTATACTTCTGTCAGAAACAGCACATATATTAACTATAAAATACATAAATTACCTTCCACCTTTCATCCATTGACCCAAATTAATTATAATTTTATCAACAAACACCAATCAATACTATCAAATAAGTATATTTGCATCAATCTGGTTAAAACTTTAACAAAGGCTTATGATTTCATCATCGATCTATAATTTTAACTTAAACTTAAGACAGTTTATATCTGCTATTATACCTGCTGCATTTTCAAAGCCTAAAACAAAAACTATTGTAAGCCAGCCAGAAACCCTACAGGGCGGAAGATTTTTAATCATAGATAATGACCCGTTTTCTTGCTTTATTATAGGCCGAAATATTGAAAACGTGCAAGGAAGGGTAGAAATAGCAGAATCTGTACACGACGCTTTGTTAAAGATTAAGCATGAAGATTACAATGCCATTTTAGTTGATATTAAACTTACCGGCTTGCAACCTGACACATACCGACAGTTCAAGAACGTGCCGCTCGTAGCTTTAACTGCTGTAAAATCTGAAGAAGTTAGGCTGGCAATAATTCGTGCTGGCATTGGCGACTGGATAGAAAAAGATGTAAGCC
Organism: uncultured Pedobacter sp.; assembly: GCA_966211215.1. Lineage (GTDB taxonomy): Bacteria > Bacteroidota > Bacteroidia > Sphingobacteriales > Sphingobacteriaceae > Desertivirga. The sequence goes on along the minus strand of CBIHNR010000118.1, from coordinate 9,127 downwards.
CGGAAGCTTTATTACAAAAGCTGGCTCGCTTCACATTACCTCAACCCGCTGACTATTAACCAAGTCCGCAGAACATTTGGCTTTAAAGCTTGTTGATATTCTATCACCAATTCTTAAAGCCATGAACAACAAATTAAAGCGATTTTATCCAGCCTTTAGAATAGCTTTTTTAAGCATTGCTTTTATATTGCTTGCTACTGTTTTCTGCGAAGCCAAAAATATAATGGATAGCGACCTTAGCAATACAGCGGGAACAAACAAAAACTGGCGCAATGCCTATTGGTTTTTTGTAAACGTTTGCCTGCTAATTGTAGTTTGCATAGGCGGCTACAATAAAAAGTATAATAAAATAAACAGGCATTACATACCTGGCCAACACTAGAAGCTCAAGCAATTCCCTAAAGTTTAAAATCAAAAGTTTTTTAAGCTTTAGGGATTTCTTTTGGAAAGGAAGCTCAGCATTTCAACGGCGAAGGCTTTCCTGCTTTCCCCTGCAAGTCCTCGCCTTGCCTGGCCACAATCTCTCCCACGCTGCGGGCTTTCCGGTACAATCAGGTTTAAACTATGATGGTAGTGCTTCTAACATCTACCTTTAAATCAACGCTTTGGCCTACCCAAAAGCATTATGACTGTGCAAAGCCCGTAAAAAAAGCCGAATGCCTAAACATTCAGCTTTTTATTATATCTTTTTGAACTTTATAAACTTACTTCAACTCCAGGGCATGGTCTGCGGGCACATTTTGGCCCGACCAGATTTTCACAGCGGTCCATGGCTCTGAAGGTGCCGACCAGAAATCATCCGTTTCTGACAAACCCAGCGGAAGGAAAATGTTAGCACATAAATACAAGCTTCCGGTAGTAATATAAAACTCGCCTAAATCTGGCTGAGAGCCATAAACGCCGATAGTCAACCAGCCATCTTTAGTAAATGTAGAAGGCGATTCTAGTGTCTTTTTAATTACGGCAGTTAAAGCTCCTCTAACTTGTGCTGGCTTTAACGACGATGGCAATTGCTTTCTCAGCGAAATATCTGCCAAGTGGTGAAATACGCCACCGCGGTAGGTAATGGACCGTCCATGTATTGGATAAGTTCCGTCGGTGTTTATTGCCCTTTCCTGTATTTCCGCATAGCGCTTATTTATTTTACCCAGGTTAGCAGCATACCAGTTATAGTTTTTGCTGTTTCTATTAATGATCTCGGTGATAGCTGCCAGATAAGGATGTATTACTATGCTATTATAATAATCGTAAGCAAAGTGCATTCCATCTGAATACATGCCATCGCCCACGTACCAATGATTGGCAAACTCGCGTACAGCAAACTCTACCCTAACTTTATCATATTCCAAACCATATTTGCAGAAGAACGCTTCAATCATCCCTGAGAACAAAATCCAATTAGAATAAACCGGAATTGTTCCACGTGTTTGCCTGAAGGCATCTACAATCTGCCGTTGGGTTGCTTTATCAGAATTCTCCCACAACCAGGGGCATCTTACTAAAGCCAGCGCAACAAAGGAAGCATCAACCAGAGGCTGACCGCCATGCCATCTGAGGAAGTCTTTTGCTTCTGGGTTTACGGCATTAGCAAGCCCTTTCAAAGCCCATGTTCGGTATTGGTTTCTTAACTCAACTTCTTCTTTGCTGCCACCTTCGGCGTTTAGCCAGGGCGCTATTCCACTTAAGGTACGGCCGAATGCTTCAAGATAGGCGACCTGCGTGCGACTTTCTTTATTGTCAATCCGTTCAGAAAGCGTTACCTGCATTGATGCCTTCAGTTTATCGTCGGCTATTGCCGAAATAACCGGGCGGGCAACTTTGTCCATATATGCCAGCCACAGCTTCCTGTCAGTAACAGATTTTTTTGATTGTGCATTGGAAATCGATAAACCCAAAGCGCAGACTAACATTGCCAGTAAAAAGACTTTTTTCATTTTATAAATTAATTTTTAAAGGCAATGAAACTATTATATGCAGCAGGTTTGTTTATTGTATTTCGCACCTGCTGCATATGATGTTGTTATTAATCAATTAGCCTTAATATGTAACTGTATGAATATTTTTTATCTAATAAGCGGTATTGATTATGCGGCAATGCGCCCCAGCTGTTGTCTCCACCAACGCCGCGTTGTTTTAAATCAATATTTAAAATTACTTCATTTCTTGGTTTTATGTCTGTTGGATGCTGCTGTTTTTTTGTTGAGCCTGGGTCGATATCTTCTGTAGCATAATTTAATGCACTGAAGCAGATTGGCTGCAAGCCTTCTACCTGTAGGCCTTTGCCTTCGCCATTGGTTAGCCTTAACCAGCGAACATCAGTTTTATAGCCACTTTCCTGCGGACGAATGTATTGGAAAAACTGGTTATTCACATCATCCTTATATAAACCAATAAATGAAGCTGTATTTCTATCGCTGTAATTTTCCCAAGGGCCTCGGCCATAATAACTCAAGTTGCTGTATTGCGCCGGAAGCTCCATACGCATGCCAAATCGCGGAAGTTCTGGCAGGCTATGCCCATTCATATCTATTGAGGCAGTAACCTTCACTGCTCCATCGTTCTGGATCAAATATTCTACAGAATAGGGTACGTTTATGCCGTTCAGCTCATATTCTACTTTTACCGGAAGTCCATCGCCATTCTGGTCTCCCACTACTACGCTTTTAACACTACGGTTTATATGAGCTGTACGCCAGATACCCATGTTGTCCTGCATTCCACTGCCGAAATCATTATCGATAGGTGCTCTCCAAAAATACGGCTCAGGAAACTGCCTGATAATTCTGCTACTTTCTTTTGCCCCATATTTTGTGAAACGCCCTTGCTTAAGGTCGAACTCTCCGTTTAAATTTCCGCTGGCAAAAGTTAACCTGTTGGCATCTTTAGTGATAGTTAACTTCTCATCTTTTTTAAGCGGAGCTGCGAAGAAGTCGCCGGCAGTTTTAAATTGCTCACGAGCTATTTCATGCCCGGCGGGAACCATTTCGGTAGCTTTTTTAGTATAAGCATACACATTAAGGTAGAACTCTGTTCCCTCCTGCGACTTGAATTTTGGCAAGGCTAACTTGATATCTTTCTTTTGATGTGGCGCCAAATCCACGGAAAAAGTGCCATCTTTTACAGCCTCTCCATTTTTATACAATATCCATTTGAAATTGTATAGGTTAAGATTGGTAAAATCAAACAGGTTGTAAATATTGATAAGGCCGTTGTTGATATCCTTAGCTGTGAACAAGATGTTCTGGTAAACTTTTTTTACCTCGTACAAACCCGGATCTGGTGTACGATCTGAGCTTAGAAGTCCATCTGCAACGCCGTTTTCATCATTTTGCAAATAAAATCCTCCTAAATCACCGCCATAAGCCCAGAAGGTTTTCTTGTTATCGTCGGTAGTACGCAAGCCCTGGTCAACCCAGTCCCAAATAAAACCGCCCTGCATATGTTTGCTGCCCATAATGATATCCCAATAGGTTTGGAAATTTCCATTGCTATTGCCCATTGCGTGAGAATACTCGCACATAATATATGGGCGTTGCTGAACAGAGTTGGCATATTTTTTCATCGAGCCGATACCCGGATACATTGGGCAGACGATGTCGGTATTGGCATTTTCGCCAGCCTGTTCAAACTGCACAGGGCGGGTGTTATCCTTTTGCTTTACCCATTTATAAGCATCGTAAAATACAGGGCCATTGCCACATTCGTTACCTAAGGACCAGATAATTACTGATGCATGGTTTTTATCACGCTCTACCAGGCGGGTAATTCGATCGAGGTGTGCAGGCGCCCATTCAGGTAAATAAGCCGGATGCTTGGATTTATCAAACCAATTTTGCCACTCGGCACCCATTCCATGAGTTTCGATATTAGCTTCATCCACCAAATACAACCCGTATTTGTCGCAGAGCTTATACCATACAGGGTCATTAGGATAATGGCTTGTACGTACGGCGTTGATGTTAAACTGCTTCATCAAGCGAATGTCTTTCAACATGGTTTCCATTACTGGTACGTGCCCTTCTACATCGTCGTGTTCGTGGCGGTTAACGCCCTTTACATAAACGGGCATTCCATTAACCATTAGCTGAGCATTTTTTATCTCTATTTTGCGAAAGCCGACCTTAGAGCCAGACACGCCCAGCGGTTTGCCATTTTCATCTTTAATGGTGATGATGAAATCATAAAGCGAAGGTGATTCGGCGCTCCATTTAGCAACCTTGGGAACAGTGCCCGAAAAATTTATGCTTGTAATATCCGAACCTACGGTTACTTTTTTATCCTGGCTGAGTACTGTTTTGCCTGCCGCGTCAAGTACAGCAATATTAACATTAACGGCATTTTGAGCAGCCCCGTCAAACTTCCTTAAATCGATTGTAGCACTTAATAAGCCATTGATGTACTGGTTATCTAAATCAGCTTTTACAAAGAAATCCCACAGAGTAAGTTTTGGCAACGAGTAAAGGAACACGTCTCTTTCGATGCCGCTTAAACGCCAGAAATCCTGGTCTTCCAGATAACTTCCATCGTGCCATCTGAATACCTGCACCGCCAAAAGGTTCTCCCCTTTTTTAAGGTACTTTGTGATGTTAAACTCTGCCGGCGATTTTGCAACCTTGCTCATTCCCACTTTTTCGCCATTTACATATACTTCGGCATAGCCGGAAATGGATGCAAAATGCAAAAGCACTTCCCTGCCATCCCAACTTTGCGGGATGGTAAATGTCTTGCGATACGTGCCTACCGGATTGTTTTCGCCTATAAATGGAGGCGTTTTAGGGTGAGGATAAGTTATGTTGGTGTAAATTGGAATACCGAAGCCTTTTACTTCCCAATTTGAAGGGACTGCCAGTTCGCTCCAATGCGAATCATTTAAATCTGTACGGTAAAAATCTTTTAATCTGTCGGCATATTTGTCTACATAAACAAATTTCCATTTGCCGTTTAAGGATTTGTGCCATGGCGACTTGCTGTAGTCATCTGCTTTTACATCGTTGGCATTGTCGAACAGCATAAATGTAGCATGTGCTTTTTCTTTGTTAAGGCCAAGCAATTGTGGATTTTCCCAATCGTTGTTTTTGCTTTGTGCAAAGATTTGCTGGCTAAGTACTATTAAAACTGCTGAAAGTTTAACTGTGATTCTTTTTCCAATACTCCGTTTCATTTAGCTTATGTGTGCTTTATTTTGATTTTACAAAAGAAGTCGGTTTACGGAAATGCGTTGGGGGGAAATTAGCTTTAAAAAGGGGGCAAAATCGATATTTAGCGGGGTTTTGACAGGCTTTTAAAAGGTTCGAGAGAAAAAAGCTATTTATGGTTATGTAATTGACGGCGGATTACAAATCCCGCCGAGCAACGTATCCCCTCTCTGTATTCGGAATCTCTCCCCGAAAGGAAGTTTTGGACCAAATGCTATTAGAGGATTTTTAAAAACTGCTTTTTTTAGCCTCATCGCTATTCCTTCCCGAATTCTCGGGACAGCTATCCAAAAGAGAAGTTACATGTAGTTTTTAGACATCCCCTTAAGTTAAAACATAAATGTATATCTCATACCCTGTCTGCCTTCGGCGTCTAATGAGTTTTAATCTGTTTTAAAAGGCTCCATTGAGCTCCTTGCAGGTGGGTTCTCCTCATGCTATTAAGGTAAGGAAAACAGCACTTTATCTTCTTACAAAAGCTGATTAGTGCTGTCCTCCGCTGGTCCAAAGGACTCCTTCGGAGCGGAGGGTGCCGATAGGCGGAGGCGGTTTATTGCTTATTATAACATATTGCATATTCCTCCCCCTACCCCCTCTAGAGGGGGACACTAAGCGCTTTATTCTTTATTCCGCTTTGTTTCAATTGATTACAAAATCAAAACATTCTTAAGTTAACGGCATTTCTCCCGGGGGGAGCGAAAGGTTAACCCACGCCGGACAAATCGCTTAACTGAATAGCATTGCATATCTCCCTCGCGGAAGAGAAAAAGCCACCGCACACAGGGCAGTTGCTTAACTTGACTACATGGCACCAGTGCATGCACTCTTGAAACTGGTAGTCTACAATCGAACTAAGGTTCCTTATTTTTTATCCAAATAACGATACATTTCGGATGAAGCCAGCAAGAAAGCACCAACACCGAAGTTAGCTGTGGAATTTTGGTTAACAACTTGTCCAGGAATGGCCCTTTCTCCTATTGGCTGGACATAGCCAACTTTTCCATCTGCCTGCAAAGCAGTTTTTGTAAGATAATTCCAGCTTTTTATCACTACAGGCAGGTATTCCTTCTCACTTAAGTATCCATTATTAATACCCCAAAGCATACCATAGGTAAAAAAGGCTGTACCGCTTGTTTCAGGTCCTGGTGCGTGTTGCGGGTCCAGCATGCTTCTGGTCCAGTAACCTTCTGGCTGTTGTGAACTTTTAATGGCTTTTGCCAATTTTTTGTACTTGGTAATATATTCATCGCGGTGAGCATCGTCTTTTGGCAAATCTGCCAGTACTTTTGCCAAGCCAGCAAATATCCAGCCGTCTCCACGTGCCCAAAAATCTTTCTTTCCATTAGTGCTTTTATGCTTAGGATAGATGTATTTCGCATCGCGGTAGTACAGGCCTGTTTCTTCATCGTACATGATGCTGTTGGCATAGGTGAAGTACTCATGGAGTTTTTCCAGGTATTGCTTATTCCCGGTAATTTTATGAAGCTTGGTCATCACGGGCATCACCATATAAAGCCCATCAACCCACCACCAGTAATCATTGCGCGGAGTACTCATTTCATATTCCATTACTTCTCTGGCACGGGCTATCTTCCTTTCATCTTTATCAAGAGTGTATAAGTCGGCATAAGTTTGAAAACATATCTGCCAATCGCCAAACAGCACATGGTCGTCTGTTTCTCCATATTTATATTTCCACTCGGCTTTGTTGGTTGACTTTGCTCCCATCCACTGGTTCTTTTCAGCCCAAGCTTCTGAATACTTTCTGAAAGCTTCGTTTTTGGTAACGAAATAAGCTTCCATATTGCCCGTGTGATAAGCAGCATTGTCCCAAAATGCGTTCCCTGGATCAGGGTGATTGGACTGCCAGTAATTATTTACTTTGTTGATGGTTTCCAAAACATCTGCCTTAGAGGCTGTGATGCCTTTTTGGGATGATTTTTGAATCAAGCATGCTCCAAAAACAAGAGAAGCTGCGGCGATGATAAATACTAAGTGTTTGTGTATGTTCATTGTATTAAGTTCATTAAAAATTTGGCTTCCATTCTAAAACCTGAACCATTTGTGCGGGAATGTTGGCTTTACCTTCGCCATCTACCTGTTTCACATTTTGTATAAAAAGGTTCAATTTCCCTGTGTCTTTCCACAATTCGGTATCAAAAGTTGGTTCCCAAGATCCCACTTCGCTTTGCGTTAAATCAAATACTTTCCATTTTGATTTCTTTAGGTTTTTAAGTTCTACTACCGAAACTTTGCTGCCCCGCTCTTCATCCCTAAAAATCATTAGTCCTTTAGGTTTTGAAGCTGAGATCTGCATCATTACCTGTGGGCGGGAGATCGGGATCCGCTTTGTGCCTGCTCCACTTAAGGAAAAAGCTGTGGTGCGAAAATTTAAAGCCCTGGTATTCCAGCTTTTGCCATCGTGGTAAATGATGTGATATTGCGGAATTTTTGAATTAGCATCTCGCCAGTAAGTAGCGATATAAGGGTTACCAGCCTTATCTGCCGACATGGAGGTTTGATTGATCAACTCGCTTTTCTGGGGAATTCGGCAGGCATACTCTGCAGTTGCCACCGTTATTGGCAATGCGTACTTTTCGCCGGTTGATTTTTGCCAGGTTAAGCCGCCATCTTTAGAGCAGGCATAAGCCATATCATGGTTTGAAGCTACATCCGGGCTTTCGCGCCAAACCCAGGAAACATGGATAGTGCCTTTATGATCTAAAAAAGCCTGCCAGTAGGCATTTCTTTGACCTTCGCCACTTATTAAATTGTTTTGCAACCTTGTCCATTTCTGAGTTTTGGTATCGTATTTATTGATGATCAAATCGCCGCGGCCCGAGCCGCCGTCCCGATAAAAAAACAATAGGTTCCCGTCTGGGATTTTATAAAACTCGGGATACGACACGGATTTTTCTTCCGTACCCAGCATTGCCTGTTTTTCGCTGAGCTCAAGAGAACCTGGCGCTAATCCTTTTGCGTATCTCAGGCTGTTATTGTGATGGTCCCAAGAGATGTGAAGGTAGCCGTCGCCATCTACAATGATACTAATATCGTTATGCGCATCGGCGGCGTTTCCCTGATAAGGCGTTTGTTTTAACTCCCAATTATCTGTGCCCTGTTTTCTCTTGCCAAGTACCACAAACCTGTTTTGGTTATAATAGGCTATAAACTGTGTATCCCGCCAGGTAAACAGGGAATTTTTACGAAAAATGACCGCATTTACTGAGTTGTTTGCCCAGCCTTCGCCTACGTTTACCGTTCTGACACCAGGCTTTTTTTGGGCATCAGCAATTACGGTGATGATAGAAAATAATAAGATTAGCAGTGTGCGCATTCTACGAGTAATAGCATTATCATTGGCGGGCCTCAATGTATCAATGAGTTTTACAGTAAGCCTAACCGGTTAGTGTTGTTTATAAAATTTGCCCAAATATAATACGATTGCTTTATTTAAGGCAGCTGTAAGCGTTCTATTGAATAAACGACTTCTGTTATGTTTTAATTACGCAGGCAAAGTGGAAATATTTAGATCAAAACGAGAGGGGTAAAACCGCATAATTAGAGTGGTATATAAGTCAAAAAAGGCGCCTGCAGTAACAGCAGCGCCTTGATGATGATATTTGAGCATTGATTGCCTCAGTTTGTAGTAACTGCTATTTGCTTAATAACAACATCCAGTTCCTGCACACTTTCTTTTATCATGCTAGTAATTTCGTTTCGGTTTATACCCTCATCATTTAACAGTTCAACCAAGCCAAGAATATTTGCCAGGGGTTTTCTTACTAAATGTGAGTTTGAAAACGCAATTTGTGCCAGTTTGGACTCTTTCTCTTTCAGTCCCTGAATATTAGTTAACGAGCCTGCCACATGGGCTACCTCATCGTTTTCATTTTTAACAATGTGCACTTTTGCATTAACATAATGGTAGA
>CBIHNR010000117.1:0-17196 GCA_966211215.1 uncultured Pedobacter sp. | reverse complement strand
ATATACAAACTGCCTAGGATCTCTCCTCCCGTCGAGATGACAAAACGCCCTTTTGCAAAGATTTAAAAATAAGCTACTTACGGTTTTGTCATTATAACGATAGGAAACAAAATCCTAGGCATTTTGCATATATTATGATGCATATCATTCAACGGTTTTACCAATTTTATTCCCCAATGGCTTTCGATAACGTTTTACAAATTCCGAGGGTTTCATTCCGAATAACTTGGAAAATTGCTCCCTGAAATACTTCATATCATTAAAGCCGGTAACGTAGGTAACTTCTAGAATAGTTTTGTTGGTATTGATCAGTAAATCAGCCGCTTTTCTTAATCTCAGATACCGGATAAAAACATTTACGGTAAGGCCAGAGATGGATTTAATTTTCTTGTACAAGGTGGGGTGGCTCATGCCAATTTCCTGAGCAAAGGTTTGAACGGTAAATTCGGTATCATCCTGGTGAGCTTCAATAATTTTTATGCAGCGTTCCAAAAAATCCTTGTGGTCGTTATCAATACCGGACGTTGGTTGTAGGGTAAGCGTATTCAAAAAATACTGTTGAAGCCTGTTCCGTGTTTTTAAAATATTTTGAACCTTGGCTACGATCAGTTCTTTATCGAATGGTTTTTTAATATAATCTTCTGCACCAAATTCTATCCCTTTCAATCTCGACTCTTCGGACGTACTTGCTGTCAATAAAATTATCGGAATATGAGCTAATGTGCTTGATTCTTTAACTTTACGGCATAATTCTATACCGTTCATTTTTTTCATTAGCACGTCACTCACTACAATGTCCGGAAGCACCTTACTTATTAAATCAAATGCCGACGCTCCATTATCGGCCTCATAAATATTAAACTGTTGAATAAAAATCTGTTTGATATAATTTCTGAGTTCGGCGTTATCATCAACAATAAGCATTGATGGCAATCCCGAAATAATTCTATCAATAACTCTCGAATGATTGTCATTCACATCCTCATCGATTTCAGTATCTTCCATCAGATCTTCAACGAACCTTTTAACAATGCTTTGTCGTCCTTCAATAGGTTGGTTAAGTGATAAGGAATCTGTTCGAGCGTTGTTTTTAGGCAGGGTTAAAGTAAACGCTGTACCCTGTCCTTCAATACTGGTAAAAGACAAGTTCCCGGAATGTGCCTTCGCAAGTTTTTGAGAAACATATAAGCCAATACCGAATCCTGTTTCTGAAGCTTTGTCTGTATTATCTGCCTGATAAAATGATTCGAAAAGCCTGTTGCCGATATTTTCAGGAATACCGTATCCCGTGTCTTTTACAAGAATGTCTAACTGCTCAGTTTGTTCGGTAACAGATAAGGTCACCTGCCCTCCTGAAGGAGTATATTTAAGGGCATTTGAAAGAAGATTAAACAGAATTATTTCGATCTTTTCTCTGTCTCCATTAATGATATAAGGTTTGTCTGGTTTCTGAAATTGTAAATTTATATTTTTTGAGGATGCTAGCTGCGTAAAGCATAGGAACACTTCATCACACGTTTCAGTCAGATCAAAATTCTCCATTTTAAGTTGCTGCTCTATCGAATCAACCTTTCTAAATAGCAACAACTGATCTACAAGACTCAACAGCCGCTTTGCATTCCTTTGAATAATTGTGAGTTTTTTGCGATGTATTTCTGATACAGTCTCAGCTACCAGCTCCATTATCGGGCTTATTATTAATGTAAGAGGGGTTCTGAATTCATGAGAGATATGAGTGAAAAACGAGATTTTTCGTTCTGCTAATTCCTTTTCCTTTTCTTTTTCAATTAGAGCAAGGTGTATTTCATAACGCAACCGCTCCTGGCGCTTGTTATAATGAATATAGAGGCCAATTAGAGCCAGGGTACTAGTCAAATAAAGAAGATAAGCCCACCATGTTCTGTACCATGGAGGAAGAACTTTAATTGAAAGTAATTGTTGCTCGCCACTCCATATTCCATCTGTATTTAAAACTTTAACATAAAAGGTATAATTACCTTCGCGTAGGCGACTATAGTTCGCAATTCTGCTATTGTTAACTATCCAGCTTTTGTCCCAATTTTTCAGGTAATAAGCAAACTGTAAATTATTTTTGGCTGAATATTCTAAAGCAATAAAATCAAGGGAAAGTGTTGCCTTATCGAAGGGAAGTGTTATGTTGGTTACAAGGTCTTTGTTTCTTCCGGTTACAAAAGTATCGTCTTTTTCAACCGGAACATTATCGATTTCCAAACCAGTCAAAAACAGCTTGGGGGAAGCTTTTCTGTCATGAATTTTATCAGGAAAAAAACTAATGAACCCTTTTATCCCACCAAAGAAAAATTCTCCACTTTTAGAAATAAGCGCAGCATTGTAATTAAACTGATTACTTAGCAATCCGTCAAACCGGGTAAAATTTCTAAAAGTGTTTAAAGTTGGATTAAACCTGCAGAGCCCATAGTATGTACTTATCCAAAGATTTCTTTTTTTGTCTTTCAGGATTCTCAATACGACGTTACCTGGTAATCCATTATTTGTGGTAATCCTTGTAATGGTTTGAGTAACCTTGTCAAATTTTACTAAGCCTCCGCCTTCTGTGCCTATCCATAGGATATTGTTTTCGTCGTCCTGAAAACTCGTTACCGAATATCCTATTGTAAAAGTTTTATGTTTTCTCTTTAAACGGTCTATCAATACAAGGGAATTGCTATTCCCTCCCCATAGCTTTCCTTCCCGATCTTCGCCAAGTATCTGGAAAACATTAAGCGATTTATCGAAGAGCTCAAACCTGTCGGAAGCTCTGCTATAGGTATAAAGGCCGCCCGATGAACAACTAGCCCATAAACGTTTTTGCTTGTCCTCATACATAGACCACACATTGTTTTCAACTAGCTTTTTATATGGATTGTAGCAGTTATACCACTTAAAAGTATTATTGGCTCTATTGAAACGGTTGATCCCACCAAACCAGGTGGATAACCAAAGCTCATTTTGACTGTCTTTTATGATGCAGGTGACAAAGTTGCTGCTAATAGAACCTGGCTTGCTGGAATGAACATAAGTTGTGGAGCTATTCGATGATTTGTTCCAGTAGCGTAATCCAGCTCCGTCTGTCCCTATCCACAAATTGGATTGTGAATCCTCACAAAGAGATAAGATAAAATTGTTTTCTTCTTTTTCAAGGCTGCTTTCAAAGGAAACAGTCTTGAAAAGGCTCTTTTTTTCTTCAATTATATTGATTCCACCTCTTAAAGTTCCTACCCATTTCCTTTTATCTTTATCAAGATAGATAGCATATATGGAATTACTATTTATTGATCCGTTTTTAGTTGAAAAGCGAACAGCCCTGCTTGCATTGGGAGGCAAATGCCATAATCCGTTCCCATCAGAAGCTATCCACAAGCCACTTTTATCATCCTCAATTATATCTCTAACATTCATCCTTGGAATTGATTCATAGGGTTTGAGAGTGTTTTTTTCGAGCCTGTAAACCCCATTGTTATTGCCTATAAACACCTCGCCATTCCGTTTTATAAATAACCGCTCACAAACCATTGAATCGGGTGCTATTTGAATGATTTTTTTTGTCTTCAAATCATACCTGCATAACCCTACATTATTGATGAAAATCCATACATGATTTTGTATAGGATCGTACTCTACACTAGAAACACTGTAACTGGTCCTTTTGGTACCATTGAAGGAAATCTGTTGGCCAGTCCGACTGTTCTTTGAAAAAACTATAAGTCCGGAGGAGTTTGTACCAACCAGGACTAAATCGTTTATCTTTTTTATAGCGAAAGTGTACTCTCTTAACGGGAGCACTTTGTTATCAGTTTTCCTGAAAAAAGGAATTGTAAACTGTGATTTAACTGCATTATAAATACTTACTCCCATGGGGCCACCCACCCAGATATTGTTTTCGTTGTCAGAGTCAATACTGTAAATATGGTTATCTAAAAGGGAGGTTGTATCTCCAATGATATTGCGGAAAACCCGAAAAGAAGATCCATCATATTTGTTTAGTCCGTCGTAAGTACCAAACCACATAAATCCGTTATGGTCTTGATATATACACCTCACCAGGTTATTGGATAAGCCATCGTCTATGCTCAGGTATCGTACACTAACAGAGTCTGAGGGATAGGCGCTACATAGACAAAAAAAGAAAGAGAACGTAAAAAACAGAAACCTCATATCATGCAATCAGAGCAGGAATGTAATTAAAATATAAGACTTTCGTCTTAATAATCAGTAGTATAACGGGATTTGTAAGTTATTAATACACATTAAAATTCGTCTTTATTGGATCCCCTGCTTAAAGGATATTTTATGTGTTTTAATGGTTTGTACTTCATTTATTGGCTGTTGTTTCACAATACTACCTGGATACCTTAAATGGTGGTATTTGGGGAAATTAAACTTTAAATAAGCTGTTGCTTTTAAAGTGTTTTGGTATGCAATTTAAGATGTCTGGAAGATATGTTAAGGGGGGAAGCTTTTACAAAAAGGGGGGCAAGTTTAAAATAGGTTATTTATTAGTGCACTGTGAAGGGCATTTATTGCCGTCTGCTTCAGCTGACGGGTAAGGAATGTATAAAGAAGGCTTTAGCAGCATTCATTAATGTGGGCTAAAGCCCCTTCTATGTATCTAATAGTCCGTTGACTGAAGTCAACGGCAATAGATAACATAATTAATACTGAAACTCATATCATCCTTATATTTTTTTGCAAAAGAGCTGATTGCTTATAATGATATAACTTGTATGTTGTTTATCTTTAATGAGTTGCGTTTTTTTGCGTTTTGTCATCTCGAGTAAAGAGCTTTACAAAAAAGCAAAATATGGTGATGACATCTGGCGATATGCGGGCTAACACGCTTTGTCATTCCGACGACAGGAGGAATCCTAAAGCGCTTTGTTATGCGTATTGCTTTAAGATCTCTCCTATCGTCGAGATGACAAAGTTTCATATTTTAAAATGCTTAAAAATGAGCTAGTTGCGAATGATGTCATTATAACGATAGGTTTTACACCCTGTCTGTCGGTTAATGATTCCATATTTTTGGAATGTCATAGTTTAAACGCGATTTACCGGGCCACCCAGCGTATTTTTTATACATATCCCCCATGTTTAATATTATTTACCCCCGCTCTTAACCTATTTTATTCACCCAACTTTGTAACACTCCCGAAGATTATAATCCGCGCTATTATAAATTCCGGGCTTAGAAAACACAGGGGCAATTATTAACCAATTATGTAAATCATCATGTCTGCAGATTCGAAAGAGTTATCAAAGCTTTGGGATAAAGCTTGTAATGGTGATCAAAAGGCATTTTCAGCAATTCATAAAAAGCTTTATTCGAAAATGTACTCCTCTGTTAAGCGTATGGTTAAGGATAAAGAACTGACTGACGATATTCTACAGGATACGTTTATAAAATTATGGTTAAAAAGGGAGGCTATCGGAAAAGTGGAAAATGTTGCGGGATACTTTTTTATAGCGAGCCGCTCAATGTGCCTAAAATATATTAGGGCTTCTGAGGCGATGGAGTTAAAGTGTGAATCGATAGAAGTTTCGAAGTTCCGGGAGCCTGTCCAGTGCTCAATTGAGGAAGCAATTACAGAACGAGAAACAAGTTTACGGCAAAAAGAAATTGTTCAGGCAGCGTTAAAGAGTTTACCAGCGCGACAAAGGAAAATTATGATGTTGAGGTTTAATAAAAGACTTGGCCATAATGAGATAGGGGAGATAACTGGCCTCCAGTATCAATCTGTTGCGAACTATTTGTATCGGGCTGTTCAGACTTTGAGGATGAAAGTTCGTAATTGAAACCGGCGTTCTCATATTCACCTGTTTGAACCAGGTGGCTGAGCAGTATGCTTCGGTTTCAACTTCTTCTTTTACTAAATACAAAAATCCTTATTTCTATTTCATCTTAACGGGTAATAGGAGAAGGATGGCCATTTATAACAGAAACTAATAGTCACACACTTATATGAAAAAAAAGGTCAGCCTTTTTATTTTTTTCTTGCTATTGTTTGTCGGACAGGGATTTGCACAAACGGTACGTGCCAAGCTCAATTTTAATCGGGACTGGAAATTTAAGTTAGGCGATCAAAGCGGAGGGGAAGCGACAGTATTTAATGACTCGGATTGGGAGAGCGTGGGCCTGCCACACTCATTTAGCATACCATATTTTATGTCGCCCGACTTTTACGTTGGCTATGGATGGTACAGGAAGAGGTTTGATATTCCCTCAACTTATGCCGGTAAAAGGATAAACATCGAGTTTGAAGGGGCTTTTCAGGATGCTGAAATATTTGTAAATAATAAAAAGGCAGGTAGCCACAAAGGGGGATACACAGGATTTTCTATAGATATCACAAAATTCGCCAGGGAAGGAGAAAATTTAATTGCGGTTCGTTTGAATAATCTTTGGAACCCGCAATTGGCGCCCAGGGCGGGTGAGCATGTTTTTTCGGGAGGATTGTACAGGGACGTATATTTAGTTGTTACAGATCCGGTGCACGTTGCCTGGTATGGCACTTCTATAACATCTCCTCACGTTAGTGCAAAAGAAGCTACTGTAAATATTGCTACGGAGGTTGAGAATAATGATGATAGGCCCCGTTCCATTAGCTTAAAAACCGACATTATTTCGCCAACAGGAAAAGTGGTTGCCTCTCTTTTGTCAAAGCAAGTTGTTAAATCCGGACAAACAGCACTAGTAAATCAGCTTGTGCCTAACTTGAAAAATCCAGCACTATGGCATCCTGCTCATCCTAACTTGTATAAGGCAGTAAGTACCTTGTTTGATGGAAATAAGCAGTTGGACAGGTACGAAACCAAGTTTGGAATACGATCGGTACGATGGACTGCAGACAAGGGATTTTTTCTCAATGGAGAGAAGTTTTACCTATTAGGCGCTAATGTACACCAGGACCATGCAGGCTGGGGTGATGCGGTTAGTAATTCAGGCTTCCTGCGGGATGTTAAAATGATAAAAGAAGCTGGTTTTAACTTTATCAGAGGCTCCCATTATCCGCATGATCCAGCTTTTGCCAATGCTTGCGACCAGGAGGGGTTGCTGTTATGGCCAGAAAATGCTTTTTGGGGGATCGGTGGATTTATTTCTGAAGGGTATTGGAATTCTAGTGCTTACCCAACGAGGGTAGAAGACCGTGCCGGATTTGACGCTAGCGTGCTCCAGCAATTGAGGGAAATGATCAGGATTTTTAGAAATAATCCTTCGGTAATAGTTTGGAGCATGTCAAATGAGCCCTTTTTTACTCATCCCTCTACTATAGAACCAATGAGGGAGCTGCTAAAAAAAACGGTTGAATTGGCGCATAAACTGGACCCAAGCAGAGCAGCAGCTATAGGCGGAGCACAAAGGCCATTAGATAAAACACGAATAGATATTTTGGGGGACGTTGCAGGCTATAATGGCGATGGTGCTTCTATTTCAGTATTCCAGAATCCGGGTATTCCAACTGTGGTATCAGAATATGGCAGTACAACCGCAGACAGGCCCGGAAAATATGAACCAGGCTTCGGCGACATTGAGAAGGATAATGGTAAGCCAGTACATGATTGGCGAAGCGGCCAGGCAATCTGGTGCGGTTTTGACCACGGTTCTATAGCCGGTGAGAAACTAGGGAAGATGGGTATTGTAGATTATTTCAGAATACCTAAAAGAGCCTGGTATTGGTACAGAAATCAGTACTCTAAAATTTCGCCGCCAGAATGGCCACAACACGGCACACCTGCAGGGCTTAAACTCGAAGCGGATACAGTTGTGGCAAGTTCAGATGGCACTGAAGATATCAAACTGCTGGTTACTGTTGTGGATGAAAAAGGCAAGCCATTAAGTAATAATCCTCCCGTTCAGTTGGCAGTTATATCCGGGCCGGGAGAATTTCCAACCGGAAACGCTATAACTTTCGAAGAAGGCTCAGACATAAGCATCATTGATGGTAAGGCTTCTATTGAAATCAGGTCATGGTATGCTGGTGAATCTACTATCAGGGCTACTTCTCCCGGCCTTCCTCCAAGTGACATAAAAGTTAGGTTTACCGGTGCATTCCCTTTTATTGATGGAGTAAGTGGCAAAGTTCAAAACAGGCCATATAAAAGATTTGATAAAAAAGCGCAGCAAACCTCTGGTAGTCAAAAGTTTGGACGCTATAATCCGACTTTTGCCAGTACTTCGCTTAAAGATCATCCTGCGGGCTATGGGGCAGATGGAAACAGCGATACCTGGTGGCAGCCTTTAGCCAATGATACCTTCCCTTCATGGATGTTGGACACCGAAAAGAAGCTTGTACTCTCTGAAATCGATATCAAATTTCCAAAAGAAGACATCTACAAATTTAAGGTTGAGATTAGTGAAAATAGGCAGGACTGGAAACTGATAGCCGATTTTACAGACGGCCAAAAAAGAAAGCTTTCTGAAAAGATAAAGGTTGACGGCATGGAAGGGCGTTTTGTTAAAATAACTTTTGTTGACGCATCTAACGCGATGCTCAAGGAGATTGAAGTAACCGGAATGGCCAATTAAACTATTACACTGCTCGGATCCATTATTACTAATAAGCCAATAAATAAAGTTCTATGTTAAGATTTCAATTCCTTGATTCAGGATGATTTTCTCACCCTGCTACACTTCTACTTATTAATTATTATAAACCAATTTTTAAACTTGTATTGAAGAAAATGAGTACTGATATCAGAAAATGTGTACTGATTGCATTTTTATCTCTAATTAATGTAAGCCTGTTTGCTCAAACCAGAGCTATCACCGGCACTATTACCGATGCAGAAAGGGGACAACCTGTCACCGGAGCTACAATTAAACTAGAAAAATCAAACACTGTCGCAATCGCCGATGAAAAAGGCAAATTTAAAATACAAATACCATCGTCAATTGTTAATCCGGTTTTACTAATATCAGATATAGGATATAAATCTGTCCAGATAATACCTAAAGAGGACGTTGTTAATATTAAACTCGTTCCTATGAATAGGGAACTAACCGAAGTAGTAGTAGTAGGCTATGGTACGGCAAAAAAGGCCACACTAACCGGAGCTGTTGCTACTATAAAAGGCAAAGAAGTAACTGAAGCCCCGGTTACCAACGTAAGCAATACATTAGCAGGAAGGCTTCCTGGTTTAACTGCTGTAACAAGTAGCAGCGAACCGGGAGCTGATGGAACAACTTTACGCATCAGGGGTAGTAACACCTTCAATGACAACGGCATTTTGGTGGTTATTGATGGAGTTCCTGATCGGAGCTTAGACCGGCTTGATCCTAACAGCATTGAAAGTGTAACGATGTTAAAAGATGCTTCCGCAGCTATTTACGGTTCCAGAGCGGCTAATGGAGTACTCTTAATAACCACCAAAAGGGGAAAAATCGGGAAACCTGAAATTACCTTTAACACCAATTTTGGCTTTAACCAGCCAACAAGGCTGCCTAAGATGGCCGATGCTGCTACCTATGCGACTTTACTGAATGAAATTGCATATTATAATAATGGTTCAGTCGGCATGAATTCCAAATATAGCGCCGCTGAAATTCAAAAATTCAGAGACGGCTCTGACCCATTACGTTATCCAAATACTGATTGGTTTGAAACTGTATTAAAGCCAAGATCAGCTCAGGATAATCAAAATCTTACCGTTTCAGGAGGTACAAAGGAAACGAGATATTTTGTGTCATTAGGAAGGAAGTATCAGGATGGAGTGTACACTAACAGTGCTACATCTTATAAACAATACGATTTCAGAAGCAATATTGATGGAAAAATAAATAAGAATATTAATATAGGGGTTGATTTATCTGGCCGCTTGGAGGATAGAAATTATCCAACACGGAGTGCCGGAGATATTTTCAGGGGGCTGGTACAATCCTATCCTACTTCGGTAGCGATCTGGCCTAATGGTGAACCTGGCCCTGCTATTGAGGGTGGCAGGAATGCTTACATAACCAGCACCGATGCAGCAGGTTATGTAAGTGATAAGTATTATGTTTTCAATAGTAACCTGAAACTTGATATTAATATTCCCTGGGTAAAGGGTTTGTCGGTAAATGGAAACCTTTCTTATGATCAGGGATTGGGTTTTAACAAAGCCTTCAGCACACCTTTTAAATTATATACCTGGAACGGAACAACTGTTGATGCAAATGGTAATCCCGTATTAGCTTCAAATAATTATGGCGGTGGTACAAACAATATGCCTACACTTTCTGAATCCTCCAAAAACAATTACAGTAAACTGGCATACGGAGTAATCAATTATCAAACCACTATCTCTGAAAACCACAACCTTAAATTCATGATTGGTTCTCAGATTTCTAAAATCAGGAATAATAATTTTAGCGCGTTCCGGGATCAGTATTTATCGTCATCTGTTCAACAGCTCTTCGCTGGGGATGTTAGAAATATGAGCAATGACGGATCGGCAAGTTCAGAAGCAAGGCTCAGCTATTTTGGAAGGGCCAATTACAATTTTTCGAATAGATATCTGCTTGAGCTAGTAGGCCGCTATGACGGTTCTTATATTTTTGCTCCCGGCCACAGGTTTGGGTTTTTCCCCGGTGTTTCTACAGGTTGGGTAGCTTCGGATGAACGTTTTTGGAAAGATCATATCAAATTCATTGATTATTTCAAGTTGAGAGCTTCCTGGGGCCAAACAGGTAATGACAGAACCGCGGCTTATCAATATCTGAGTTCTTACAAAATTGGAACTCAAACAGGGGCGTCATACTATCCATTTATCGTCAATAACTCAGCCGAATTGGGAACCATTTATGGAGGCAATTTTTATAATGAAAATATTACTTGGGAAACTTCCAACCAATCCAATATAGGGTTTAATGCAGCATTTTTAAATAACCGCCTTTCTGTTGAAGCAGACTATTTTAGCTATAAAAGGAGTGACATTTTGTGGCAACAGTTTGGACTTGTGCCAGAAACTGTAGGCGCTGATTTACCAGCAGTAAACTATGCAAAGGCCTCTAACAGGGGAGTGGATTTTGTACTAACGTATGCAGATCATACGAAGGGGAAATTTGGCTATTCGGTATCAGTAAACGGAGGGTATGCCAAAAACAAGGTGTTGGATTGGGCAGAAACTCCTGGCGCTCCCGAATGGCAACGAACAACAGGCCATCCGATGGGTTCTGGTCTTTACTATCTAACTGATGGTATTTATCATAGTGCTTCAGAAATACCTACTAACATAACCTACCAAATTGGTACACCGCAACCCGGCGATGTGAAATTTGTTGACTATAACGATGATGGTAAAATAAATGCAGACGACCGCGTAAGAATCTATAAAAACAATATTCCAACATTTACTTTCGGTTCTAATATCAACCTGAGTTACAAAGGATTTGATTTATCTGCGCTTATCCAGGGAGCAACAGGTGGCGTAGCCTATCTTAGCTCTGAAGCAGGGCAGTTTGGAAATTATTTTCAAAGTTTTGCTGATGAACGCTGGACTCCTGACAACCCAACCGCCAATGGGCCAAGAACATTTAATAGGGGTAACTTGTATTGGGCTAACCAAAGCAATGACTACTGGCTACATAAAACGGACTACGTACGTTTAAAAACTCTGCAGGTTGGATACACTTTTGATAATAAGGCCATTGAAAAAGCAGGGCTGCAGAAGTTAAGGATTTACGTAAGTGGATATAACCTGTTTACTTATAGTCCGGATATCAAAAATTTTGATCCGGAATTAGGTGCCGACACTAACGCACGAAACGGTGCAGCATCCGTTGTTGGCTACAATTATCCTTTAACAAAAGTGGTATCAATGGGGCTTTCTGTGAGCTTTTAATTAGTAGCCGATAGGAATAATAGTTAATTGTTTAAATGATAATTGCGATGAAAAAAAAATCGATAAAAATATATACGTTATTTTTTATTTGTTCCCTTGCTCTTTCATGCAGTAAGAAGGAACTAGACCTTACTTCAGAATCTGCTATCTCTAATGATGCAGTATTCAATAGCTCCGACCCCGGCTTGATGAGGGCTTTGGTTAATAATATCTATCAGGCATTTCCAGATGCAACCGATTGGGGTAGTAAATTAGCCTCAGTTTCTGATGAAGCGCACATGAACGCCGGAAGCTGGGGCGGTATGTCGGCCCTTATGCGAAGTGAGGTAAGCCCAAGTTCTCTGCAGTCTTTTTCAAGTGGGAACTATATGGGTAAATTTAATTGGGGCAGCCTATATTCCAGCGTAAGGCAGACAAATTTATTTCTCTCACAAGTTGATGAATCTCCTGCTCCTGCCAGCGAAAAAAATTTACTAAAAGGTGAGGTGTATTTCCAGCGAGGTTATTTGTATCATACTCTGGTAAATATGTATGGCGGGGTGCCACTTATTACCAGGGCCTATGTCTCTACAGATTCTTTCAGCGTTGCCAGAAATACATTTGCAGAATGTGTTCAGTTTATTTCCGACCAATGCGATAGTGCCGCCAAGTACCTGCCTGCTGTACAAACCGAACAAGGCAGGGCAAGCAAAGGAGCGGCACTTGCACTTAAATCAAGAGTATTGTTATTTGCAGCCAGCGACCTTTACAATACGCCCTCTGTTTGGTCTGGATATGCTCATCCTGAATTAGTAAGTTATACCAATACTTCAGCCAGTGACAGGCAAACGCGTTGGCAGAAAGCGAAAGATGCTGCTAAAGCTGTTATTGATTTAGGTAAATATTCACTCTACAAACCAGACCCTGCCTCTGCGGATGAAGCAAGTAAAAACTACGGTGATATTTTTCTTTCTGCCAGCACATCAGAGGATATTTTTGTGAAATATTTTTCCACTAAAATCACCCATGGTAGCTGGACTATTTATCAGGTGGGTTTATCTCAAAACCCTTGTGGTTATCATGGTTGGGGTACTGATGCTCCCATCCAACAATTTGTTGATGATTATGAGATGATCGATGGTACTCCTTTTAGCTGGAGCAACTTAAGCCAGGCCGCGGCTCCTTACCAAAACAGAGACCCTCGTTTTTATGCTACAGTTTTATACAACGGTGCCAGTTGGAGAGCAAGGCCATCTGATGTTACCGGAGATCCCGAAGGTAAAATTCAGACGGGGTACTATTACAATACAAGCGGTGTAAAAAAAGATGGCTTAGACGCAAATGGTTCGGGGGCAGTGAATTCCTGGAACGCCTCACAAACCGGGTACTATCTTAAAAAGGGAATTGACCCGGCTGTAAATGTTACAGCTACACAACAGACTGTACCATGGCGTTTTATGCGCTACACTGAAGTGTTGTTGAATTATGCAGAAGCTTGTTTGGGTTTGGGACAAGAGTCTGAAGCAAAAACTTACTTAAATATGGTAAGAAAGAGGGCATATATGCCTGATGTAACAGCAAGTGGAGCAGCTTTAGTGAACAGTTTACGTCACGAGCGCAAAATAGAATTGGCTTTTGAAGAGCTACGTTACTTTGATATCAGACGCTGGATGATTGCTGAAAGTGCCTTTCAACCAGCTATGGGCATAAATATAGTATATGGAAGCCCTACATCCGGATTTTCATCATATGTAGCTGCTGTTGCAGGAGCAGCCCCCACATACACAGTAAAAACCGTAGAAAGCCGTGCATGGAATCATAAGTTTTATTTCTTGCCTATTCAAAACGATGAGATAAACAAGAACTATAAACTTATTCAAAATCCATTCTATTAATCATAAGCTGGATAAACGATTAATCTGGTTATATAAAGGGGGCAATTACAATAATGTATTCTAAATAATAGTAAGAAGTCCTGTCAGATGACAGATATGATGTTTGAACAGGAGCATCAATGTTATCTGACAGGTTCTTTTCTTATAAAGATTTACATAAAAACCTATTTGGTGGGTGGATTTTGTTCTACAAAATTGAATCTACATGGAATTTCTATTTTTATTGGTTAGTGAGTGTCCGGTTCCATTAGGGCCGGATTTTTTATTGGGGCGGGGCATTGATTTTATACAGGTTTTACGAAGGCAGAGCGAAATGTAAAAAACAATTTAGAGTGTCGGTACCTGCCTAAGGCAGCTGTAAATGTCATTGAAAAGTCTTAATTAAAAAGAACTGTGTAAGATTAAGTAAAAGGTTTACTTTTGTACTGTAATAAAAATTGATACAGTATGAATAACGGACGATTCGCGACAGCATTACACATCCTGACGCTTCTTGAGATCAAGAAAGGGGAGTTGCTTTCCTCTGAATTCATTGCCGGAAGTATCAATGTTAATTCCGCAATAGTACGTAAAGAAATAGGCAACTTACGGGCTTTGGGTTTTATAGAAAGTAAGGAAGGCAAAGGAGGTGGCTATACATTAGGGAAACCTGCTTTACAAATAAGTTTATCAGAGATTTATAGGGCAGTCAATGATACGCCATTACTTGGCAGATCAAATGACCCTAATCCGGATTGTCCGGTAGGTAAACAGATAAATGCTCACCTCAAGGACCTATTCAGCTCTGCGGATGAAATATTCCTTAAACAGCTTGGAAAAATCACAGTGAAGGATTTTGCAATGAAGTTCACTTAAATTTTTTTTGAGCAAAACTGTAACAAAAATCATAACAGTATAAATTAGTTTATTAAAAAAATCAAAAACATGAAAGTAGCATTAATTGGAGCCACCGGCTTCGTAGGAACAGCAATTTTAAAAGAACTCCTATGTTTGCAAAGGCAATACAATCGAAGTTTCTACGCCAATAAAATTTTAGTTTTAGCAACAAAAAGTGAGAAGGGTGAGAGTTAATTGAGGACTAAATAGCCATTAGGTATATTCTCGCAGAGATATGGCCTCACCCTTCTTAATCTCTTAGAGTTTGAACAGAATGTAAGGAGTATTAAAAATAACTGATACATCCAGAATAACCGCCAGGAGTAAAAACGAAGAGAGCTATCACTTTTAATTTACAAACTAAAGATGAAAAGTATTTTAAAACAGATAGTGGGCATAGATGTGGCCCAGAAAGAATTGGTAGTAAGCATCGGCCGATTGCTGGCGGACCTAAGTATAGAAATCTATGCAAGTAAGACATTTGCTAATACAGAAAAAGGATTTTCGGCATTGCTGTTATGGGTAAAGAAATCTACCCAGGAAGATATCTTCCTTGGGTTTGTAATGGAAGCAACAGGCGTATACCATGAGAAGTTTGCCTATTTTCTGGAAGAGAAAGGATTTGAAATTAGCATTGTCCTGCCTAATAAAATAAGCAACTATATACGCACCCTGAATATCAAAACGGTAACAGACAAGACTTGTGCAGAAGCAATTACGCGTTTTGGTTTAGAAAGGAAACTGGACAGCTGGAGGAAGCCCAAAACGATCTTCAGAAATATGAGACAATTGACCCGTGAGCGCGATCAAATCGTAGAGGAACGGACAATGGCTAAAAATCAGCTACATGCAGAGGAAACAGAAGCTTTTCCTAATAGGAATAGTATAAAGCGGTTGAAAGCCCGGATTATACTGCTGAACAAACAGGAAAAAGAAATTAAAACAGAGATATCGGCATTGATAGCTGCAGATTTGGATATAAAGAGAATAGTGCTCCTGCTTTGTACGATTCCCGGAATTGCAGAATTAACAGCGTCCATTATCCTGGCAGAGACGAATGGTTTTGAATTAATACGAAGCAGGAGGCAACTAACAAGCTATGCCGGGTTGGATGTCAGGGAAAAACAATCGGGAACATCCATAAAGGGGAAAGCCAAAATATCGAAAAAGGGGAATAAGCATTTGCGCAAAGCCATGCATTTACCCGCATTGTCGGCTATTCGTTGGGATGGCCGGTTTAAAGCAGTATTTACCCGATTGGTATCTAAGCATGGTATAAAGATGCAAGCAGCCGTAGCTGTACAACGAAAATTATTAGAAATGGCTTATACTGTTTTTAAAACGAATAAGAAATATGATAAAGAATATTTAAAGCCTGAGGTACAGGATGAAACTCGAACACTAGAAAATACAGAGGAGTGCCAATAATAGCACTCCTCCTTGCAGGCTAGCATGAAGCCGCCTTAGAAACAAAATTAAAAATTATTTATAGTTATCACTTGGATTTTATCACAGAATCTCTGCGGATGAAATATTCCTTAAACAGCTTGGAAAAATCACAGTGAAGGATTTTGCAATGAAGTTCACTTAAATTTTTTTTGAGCAAAACTGTAACAAAAATCATAACAGTATAAATTAGTTTATTAAAAAAATCAAAAACATGAAAGTAGCATTAATTGGAGCCACCGGCTTCGTAGGAACAGCAATTTTAAAAGAACTTATTGAAAGAGGCCACCAGGTAACTGCCATTGCCCGTAATCTTGAAAATTTACAGCAGCATAGCCAGGTAGTTGCCAAACAGGCAAATGTATTAGATGCAGCAGAAGTAGCGGAGGCCGTAAAAGGCAATGACGTAGTGATCAGTGCTTACAATCCAGGATGGACGAATCCAAATCTATATGATGAATTCTTGCAAGGTTCGGCCGCCATTCAGGAAGGCGTAAAAAAATCAGGCGTACAGCGTATACTGGTTGTTGGCGGTGCAGGTAGCCTGTTTGTTGCAGAAGGCGTACAAAAAGTCGATACCCCTAACTTCCCGGCTGAATGGAAACCAGGTGCGTTAGCAGCAAGGGACTATTTGAATATCTTAAAAGAAGAACATGAGTTAGACTGGACATTTTTAAGCCCTGCTCTTGAAATGCATCAGGGGACTTCCGGCGAAAGAAAAGGTACTTACCGCACCGGGTTAGATACTCCGGTCTATAATGAGGAAAAAAGAAGTGTTATTTCTGTTGAGGATGTTGCAGTAGCCATTGCAGATGAAATTGAAAATCCAAAACATAACCGTAAGCGCTTTACCGTTGCTTACTAACCTGTGTTCGATTCACCCAATCGCAAAGCGCTAAAAAATCGGAAAACAACTCTAAAGTACGATGCTAATAGTCAGCTAGATAAATGAAGTTGTATAGAATTCACCCAACATTGCGAGCAATGTAACAAAGAGAAAACAACTCAAATTATTGCATTTATAATCACGTATATAAATAGAGTTGTATAGAATTATAACAATGTGCTAAGCATCTAAAAATAAGCGTTTTGCTTTCC
Organism: uncultured Pedobacter sp.; assembly: GCA_966211215.1. Classification (GTDB taxonomy): domain Bacteria; phylum Bacteroidota; class Bacteroidia; order Sphingobacteriales; family Sphingobacteriaceae; genus Desertivirga. The sequence goes on along the minus strand of CBIHNR010000117.1, from coordinate 64 downwards.
CCTCTCCTTGAGGAGAGGGATAGGGTGAGGTGATAACCGACATAGTCTTATACCCTCTCTGCCT
>CBIHNR010000116.1:0-17228 GCA_966211215.1 uncultured Pedobacter sp. | reverse complement strand
ATAGGAATAGCGAATAGAGAAGTTCTAAACAAAAAAGTCATACATTTGAATTAGTTAATTAGTTAATACTGTGCTTCCCCAAGCTTCTGGTATTAGCTATTTCATTAAAGGAATCGGGATGTTAGCGCATCCCGGTTTTGATTTATATAGGGATTTTTCTAAGTCATACTCTTTCTTAAGTTCATAATAATTAGCGGGTTAGTTTATATTTTCCACGGTTATAGCATTACCGTTAATCGCATAATTAATTGGCGTAGTTTTCTTAATTACTTTAAATACAGTATTTATATTGCTTAAATTCCGAAACGTACCTGTATAGTGGTAGCCTTTTAAGTTTTCGTCGTTAATAAAAATTCTCACGTTATATCTCCTTTCCAACACCTTTGCAATCTCTTCAAACGAATCATTTTCAAAAACCAACAGATTGTCTTTCCAGCCGCTGTACTCGCTAAGCTGCGACTCTTGTATCTGAACCACTTTAACCGGCTCGAGGCTTTCTGTCTTCACGCTTTTCGACTTAACCTCACGTACCTCAGCCTGTCTGTTAATTTTCAGAACCTGTTTTGCATCCAAAAAAACTTTACTTTGATAGTCAGCGCTTTCAGTCAGCACTCCTTCAACAGACACCTTTCCCTCAACCACAGCAGTTTCAAAAATCTTCTCATCGGGATATGCCTTTACATTGAACACGGTTCCAACATCGCGTATAGTGAATTTTCCGGCTTTAACCAGAAACGGAATATTTTTACTAATAGGTGCGATGTCGAAATATGCTTCGCCGGTTAGAAACACGGTACGATTGTTTATACCAAACGCTCTGGAATAGCGGATATTGCTTCCCGAGTTAATCCATACCGAACTTCCATCCGGCAAGATCACCTTTTTTGTTGCTCCTTTTGCCACCTTTACCGTTAACCACTGCTCGGGTGTATTATTCATTTTATAATAATAGATGCCGGCTATGCATAGCAGCACCAGGCTAGCGGCAATACCAAACCAATGCCTACCCGAACTTAAGCGCCTGTAAGCCGGCTCTTCTGGCTGTATATTTTTGCTGTAAAATGCATCAAAGGCTTTATCAACATTAAGCGAATATTTATTGATATACAAGCTGTTATGCCATGTTTCATAAAGTTGAATGTAATAAGCCTCGTTCTCCCGGCTACTTTTAATCCACTCCTTTACTTCAAAACATTCTGCTTCTGAAGCCTGGCCAGTAATATACTTTACGATTGATATTTTAATATCCTCATTCATGTTTAACGGCTATAAGACAATTATGAAAAGCTTTACCCCCAAAGCGGAGATAAAAAAATTTAGTGGGTAAAAAACAGGGCGAAAATGACAAATAGATGTTTTAGGCAATGGCGCATTTTTTCCAGGGCGATGGTCATTTGCCGTTCTACAGTTTTGGGTGAGATGTTAAGTTGTTCGGCAATTTCCTTGTTCTTAAGATGTTCAAAACGGCTCATCTTAAAAATCTCGCGGCATCTTTCCGGAAGTTCATTTACTGCCCTTCCTATTTGCTCACTTAATTCCTTTTGAAGATACGGTTCGCTTTGTGTGCGATAAAAATCCGTAAGCAAATTATTCTTCGCTAAGTATTCAACATACTCATTTTCAATCTTTTTATGCTTAATATAATTAAGGCACCGGTTCTGAACCATTTTGTATAAGTAAGCATTAGTAGAGGTGGTTATATTAATTTCGGCCTTTTGCTCCCAGAGATAGGTAAACGTATCAGATACTATCTCCTCTGCTCCTTCCATGCTATTCAGGAACTTGTTGGCAAAAAAAACCAGCTTTACATAGTAGCCTTTAAACAAACCCTCAAAGGCCTTAACCTGGTCCACTGCAGCATTTTCCTTTACGTCCTCCCTGATAGTATATTCAAATACAGATACTGACATTAAAACGATACCTAAGTTTATGATTAGTTTAAAAAACCCTTGATTTAATACCCCAACGGCAGCATGAAGAGAGCTGTACCAGTTTAATTTGAGCCAGTTTCAAAAGTATTTCAAAAAGCAGGAGCGGAATTATACTATCCTTTCACAATGCTGTAGGATATTTCCATAAGATAAACAGAAACTTCTAGCAAACCTTGGCCCAAGGCAACGCCAATAAACAGAATTACATTTCGAGATAAAGCGTTTACATAAAATAGCTTAAATATTGGTTAACAAAAACAACAAAGCAGAAATATATAATTAACTTAAGATATTCGTTTTTCTCAAACAAATTACACTTAAAACTGTACTCTAGGCATTAAAAAACAATTAGTTATATTTACCCAACTAAATATGCTTCGCTCTCAATTTCTGCCAACTCGGGTATCAGATCCTGAGTTGTTAAGCATTTTTTTTATTGAGAATTTCGCCATCGCTCTTATCGCCTTGGGAGCGGGCTATGCTATTTTGAAATCATCCGGCGAACCTTTAAAAAAAATCGCTTCAGGCCAATGGCGGCTGTTTTTACTCACGGTATTATTGAACACGCTGGTTACCTACTCGGGATTTACTTTATGGGCAAAAGGATTTATCAAAATTTCGGTAGATATCAATTGGTCTATTGCAATTCATTTTGTAGTGCTTTTTATTGCGATGGATTTGCTTCTATATGCGCTACATTTTCTGATGCACACAAAATTTCTATTTAAAATCCTGCACAATAAACACCACTCTGCGCAAAAAACCGATCCAATTAATTTGTTTATTATACATCCCCTGGAAGCTATTAGTTATGGGGCTTTATGGTTAGGATTCCTGGCATTGTTTAGCTTTAACCTATATGCTATTATTTTCTATCTGGTGGTCCATGTGCTTTTCGGTGTAATAAGCCATCTGGGAATAGAACGGCCAGCAGCTAAAGGTTTTATTTCTGAATACCTGGTAGACTCGAATTATCACCAAATACATCATAAAAATCATCAGTATAACCTGGGCTTCTACACCAATATCTGGGACAAACTGTTTGGCACCAATGCAGGCCCCGATCCTGAAAGAGTTATTCCTTTCTCATCATTAAATACAGAAAAGCAGTAAAGGCAAGGCCCGAGGAAGCATAGAGTATTGCCGGGATGGTTTCTATCCTGTCCTGAAATGTTGTACCGGCTAAAAAAGCACCTAATCCAATACCAGCCTCGAGCGCAATATACATCGTAGCAACTGCCTTTCCCCGATGCTCAGGGAGGCTTAAATCGATGGTCCATGCGTTATTGGCAGGCGATAAAATCCCCGTTGCTATTCCATAAACTACCGATGCCACTAAAAGGCTTAGGGTTGAGTTTGCCGCACCAACCAAAATCAGCGAGAAAGTTAACAGTAACAATGCTGCTTTAAGAACGATCACCCGGCCATAATTATCAGAGAACTTGCCGGCCACAAACCGTATCAATACAGATGCTATGGTGAAAGCCATAAAGAACATACCTTTGTTGCTTAAGCCTAAATGCTGGCCCCAATCGGGCACAATAGTTAATATCGCTCCATAACTCATGTACGAAAGGAAAGTTACCAGCGCCGCCGGAAAAACCCTTCTTTCAATAATCTCATTTCGTGATAACTTCAAAAGGCTTAAGCTAAATGCCTGCTTCTCATTAACCGTTTCTTTCATATTCATCACGATAATTATGGAAAGCAGCGCAAAGGCAGAAGAAACATAAAACAATACATTAATAGAGTAATGAGCCGTAATTGCACTTCCAATAGCCGGCCCTATTGCCATTCCGGTACTGAAGCATAAACCATGTACGCCAAGTGCCTCTCCCCAGCGGGTAACAGGAACAATGTCGGCCACATAAGCTGAAGTTGCGGTGGGCTTGAAACCGGTCGAAAAACCATGCAAAAGCCGAAGGAATAAAAACCCGGACACAGAGCTTAATACAGGATACAAAAATCCGCAAACGAAGCATACCATAGAGCCCACTGCCATTATTGGAATCCGGCCAACAGTATCTGTTAGTTTTCCGCTAAAAGGCCGTGAAATGCCTGCTGTTATTGTAAACAAAGCAATAATTAATCCTTTATATTCTGCCCCACCCAAACTACTTAAATAGGCCGGCAATTCGGGGATAAGCATATTAAAACTGGCAGAAAACAGCAAAGAACTTAGGCAGAGAAGTGCAAATGGAAGTGTATAAATTGATTGGGGTTCCGCCATCAGGAAAATTTGCCACAAAGTAAGTGAAGCATTCGCTTTATCTCGAAGTAAATTTCAGAATTCTTCAAAACAAAGTGCTGGTCCTTGTCCCCCTCCAATGCTATTTGTTAAGGCTGGTTAAGTCTGTAAGTTGCAGGTGGAGACAGCTGCAACGACAGGCACCGGCTGTTCGTGTCCCACTAAGGCTATTAAGTTAAGCGATTTGTTATAGTGGTTGAGCCTTTCCCTCGGGCAATGCTATTAAGTAAAAAGTTGCAGGTGGAGACACCTGCGACGGCGCTTATCCGCTGTGGTGTCTCCATCAACAGCTTAACTTAATAGCATTAGCGTCCCCACCAACAGCTTAACTCATACCATTGGTTTCTCACCAGCCACTTAGCGAAATTTTAAGATGATGGAACCTGAGCACTTAATTGATAGCCCAATTGCTGGTACATGCTCAGAAAATCAAAATGGTTCCATGCTTCCACAATTTTCCCATTATCAAACCTCGCCATGCAAAGTCCATTGAAGTGCACTAGCTTTCCATTGACATCCCGGGCAGTAACACTGCATCGAGCGGTTTCTATTCCATCTTCACTTATAACATCATCAACATCAACGCGAATATCAAATAACTGATTCCTAAAGTCTTTGTAGAAACCCTTAAATGCGTCGATGCCTCTCATTTCTCCATTTTCACCAATACCGTGAGAAAGGATATTTCTATCAAGCATCTCGTCGATAACGTTTTCATTACCTTTGGTCCAAACCTCATCAAACCATCTCACAAGATTTGTTTTGTCTTTGTTTCGCATAGCTAAAAAGTTAAAGATTAATAATCAATTAATTACTTCAACAATCGAGGCAATAAAATGCTTAACATACAGAAGAAAAAACTTAATTTAAACTTTAACCATCTTGCATTAGAAGGGATACGTTATACGCTGGCGGTGGCAAAACTGTGTCAACTACAAAGATGCTGCTTTCTTTAGCGCCCGGCTTTTTGCCATATTTATCATTAATACACTAAAGAGAATTACCACAAGGCCTGCAACCTGTAATAAGCTGATGTGCTCGTTAGCAAAAACAACTCCTAATAACACTGCCACAACCGGATTTACATAAGCATAGGTACTAACCTGTGTAGCAGGCCTAACCTCAAGCAGCCAAACATAAGCACTGTAGCCGGCAATAGACCCGAAAATAACCAGATAAGTAACTGCCCACCAGGCATCTGAAGGGACATTTGACCAATTAAATGTTAAATGCTCCCCATTTAAGAAACTGCAAATTGCAAATGCCAAACTAGCTGCCATCATTTGCCATGCGGAGTTGACACTGGCGCTTCCCCTGGAAAAATATTTGGAATACAGGGAACCTCCGGCCCAGGACATTGCACCGAAAATCAGTAAAGCCATCCCGCCCATTTCCAGCTGGCTTCCACCAGATGAAAATGCACTTAACATATTTTTGTAGAATAATATGATGACTCCGCCAAAGCCCACAAGCAGGCCTGCAATAGTAGCTTTATTATGGAGGTTTTCTCCCCATTTGGGCTTATCTAACAATACAAACCAGATGGGAGCGGATGAAACCAGAATTGCAACTAGTGCACTTGGCAAAAATTGCTCGACCCAAATTACAGCGCCATTACCGATAAATAAAAGCAGTAAGCCGCTAACCAGGGCATGTTTTATATTTTGCCATATAAATACTTTTTCGCGGTTATACATGCACCAGCCCAGCATAATTGCTGATGCCAACGAAAAACGAAGCGCTCCTAAAATGAAGGGAGGAAAGCCGTGGATAGCTTTTTGAATGAAAAAATAGGTTGAACCCCAAACCAGGTAAACTGTAGCAAAAGCTACCACAACCATAAACGCCGGTGCTTTAGAGCCTTTTGTATTTGTCATGTTTTTCAAATCAGGCTCAGCACAATCGGCTAGCCTTGTACTTTTCTTCTTAATCTCCGTTCTATAGCCCCGATAACGATAAAATATTGTGCCAATGTATAAGCTACAATAAACAGTACCGATAATCCCTTATGAGGGGCAACAAAATTGGTATAGCCCAAACTGTAGTCAGATATCACAAAGCATACGCTTCCCGCCATCATCAGTTGGTAACTGAGCAAGTTTACTCTATTATAACGACATGCAGCAAGCATCGGCAAGAATGAGAGTATAAAAACATGAATCATGACAGGAATCTTATAATCCCCAAGTTCGCCACGGATAAAAATGTAATACAAAATGGAAATAGCAGATATACATAGAAATACTTGCTTAGCATCCTTAGTATATAAAGAAAGATTGTGTTTATAGTCAAAATAAAAGGCTATTCCATAAATGATATACCCCAACGAAATGGCAGCAATTGCAGCAGCCAGAAAAATACCGCCGTCGTTTGAAAAAAGAAATTGCACATCTGCAGCCAGCGCCAGAACCAAGCCCGAAAAAATCCTTTTATTGAAATTTCCCTTAAGCTTTGTACTGAATATGAAGTACCCAATAAGCGTAATTCCGATTAAAGGCACTGCCAATATTTTAATAAGATCCATGTCCAGCAATTGAATCAGGACATTTGCAATGACTATAAGGAAATAAAGGCAAGAAAAAATACTATGTTTTTTTATTGTACTATTAAAGACCATTACCTAAAACCGCTCCAGGGCGGCCTCTACTTTTTTGTATATAAAATCCAGATTTTCATCCTTGATACAGTACGGTGGCAGTATGTAAATAATGTTTCCCAATGGCCGAAGAATTACTCCCTCGGCTAAAAAATACTTGTACAAATTATCTCTCAGGCTGCTAAAATAAGAAGAATCCTGTCCAGTTTCCCATTCAAAAGCTATAATAGTGCCTGTTTGGCGAACGTCTTTAAGCTTTTTATGCCCTTTTATCTTTTTGGCAAAAGCCTGATGCCTGGCTTCTATCCGCTTTATATTTGTCATTGTATCCGGATGCAAAGTCAAATCCAGGCTGGCAAGCGCCGATGCACAAGCTACAGGGTTTGCAGTAAAAGAATGCCCGTGGAAAAGCGTTTTAAGTTTATCATCCGATAAAAAGGCATCATAGATTTGCTGGGTACAGGAAGTTACTCCCAAAGCCATTGTCCCGCCGGTGAGGCCTTTAGATAAGCAAATGATATCGGGTTTTGTAGTCAGATAATCAGAAGCAAACAATTTCCCCGTCCGCCCGAAACCAGTCATCACTTCATCTGCAATAGCAAAAATTTGACTCTCCTTTACAAATGCAACCAACTCATCCAAATGGGCTGCTTCATGCATTAGCATTCCTCCAGACCCTTGAACTAATGGTTCATATATAAATGCAGAAACATCTGATTTAAGCTCTAATATCTGCTCCTTTAAACTTTCAAGATTCTTTTTATTAGGCGCTGGGATATAAATAACATCAAAAAGCAAAGACTCAAAGGGTGCAGTAAAAGCACTCCTTGCACTTACCGACATTGCCCCGAACGTATCCCCATGATAGGAGTTCTCAAAGGCTATAACTTTTTTTCGGTTCTCGCCTTTGTTACTCCAATATTGGAAACACATCTTAAGAGCCACCTCTACGGCGGTAGAGCCATTGTCCGAATAAAATATTTTCGATTGGTTTTGAGGAAGGATCTTCAATAAACCTTCTGCCAGTTCAACTGCAGGCTGATGGGTAAATCCCGCAAAAATAGCATGTTCGAGTGTATACAATTGCTCGGAAACCTTTTGTGCAATATGAGGGTGCGCATGCCCATGCAAATTTACCCACCAGGAAGAAACTGCATCAATATAGCGTTTACCTGTATCGTCGATCAAAAACTCGGCTTCACCCTTAACAATAGCAATCGGCGAATCCGCGGTTTTCATTTGTGTGTAAGGGTGCCAGATTATATTTTCATCCCTTTGGCTTAAACTCATTTCTGCCATTCCTCTTTTAATAACTCCACCACGCGTTGGTCTGTTGGAAACGTAACATCCTCAAGCTCCAACGCCTTAATATTTTTCCATCTAAAAGCTTGTTTGATTTCACCATTGCTATCAAAATCAAATAAGTCCTTTTTTATATTCAGCTTTAACTTACTTATAGGCTTAACCAGGTAATACACACTTAAAATCTGGCTTTCATTAAAAGCCGACTTACAAAAAAAGTCGGTAGTGTAAAAGTGCTGGAGCACTTCTATCTCAACATCACATTCCTCAATAAATTCCCGCTTTAAGCCATCAATCAAGCCTTCACCATATTCTAATCCCCCGCCCGGAAATTTGCTGAACCTAACCCCGTATTCTTCTTCATCGCTAATCAGAATCTCGTTGTCATCGTTAATTAAAAGGCCGTAAACGCGAACATTAAATAGATACATATATAATTATAGCGCTAATTGTGATACTTTGTGCTTAATTAAGGCTGCAAGGTAAAAAGTATATTAATTTATCTTGTCAACTCCTTTTACTAAATTTGATAATATATGGAAAGAATAGTAATTCAAGTTGATGACGCCATTGCACAAACTTGGCGAAACACTTCCTCTGAACTTCGAGAAAAAATCAGCAGGACAATCGAAAAACAAATCAGTGATATTCTGGAAAAAACAAAGGAAGCAAACTTCGATTTGATTTTAAAAGAAGCCAGAAAAGAAGCGGCAAGCAAAGGCCTTACAGAAGACATTCTTTTGAGCCTTTTGAATGAAAAGTAAGCCCTTTTTTGTTATCGACACCAACATTCTAATAAGCGCATTTCTTTTAACGGAAACATCGAACGCCGCTTTAACTTTGAAAAAAGCTCGTGATACTGGAAAAATTATTATGTCCGAAGAATCGTTCACCGAGCTTTTTGATGTTTTGGTACGTCCTAAATTTGATAAGTATATTTCACTGGATAAACGCCTGCAACTGTTAGCTGACCTGAAATCCATCATTAAAACGGTTACTGTAGAAACTAAAATAACAGTATGCAGGGATCCAAAAGACAATAAGTTTCTTGAGCTTGCAATTGCTGGAAATGCTTCTTGTATAGTAACAGGAGATAATGACCTGTTAGTTCTTAATCCATTTAATAAAATTCCTATTTTAACGCCTGCCGATTTTCTCCGATCCTAACCCCTATTCAAAATGCTTATGGTTCCGGGTAACGTTTTCAACTGTCCAGGTAATATCCTTCGATTGTTGCTCAGATCGTACCGGGCAATTTTCCATTCTACAATAATGGCAGCATTGCGGCAAACATGGGTCCGAATGAATAAAAAACTCCGTCCCTGTTAAGCCATTTTGATTCACCATCGTGTCAATCGCCGAAATCTCATCATGAACCTTGTTCAGCTCATAATAATACGGTAAAGTAACATGGCAATCAATATGAAGATTATGCCCATAACTCTGGGTGCGCAAGTTGTGAATATCAATCCAACTGTCCCGCCTCTTTTCATTGAGAATTTCTACAATATTCTTAACCTTCTCAATGTCAGACTCATCCATCAAAGCGCCTACAGATTTCCTGAATAACTTGTATCCGTTGTAAATAATATAAAACGACAGTACGATAGACAAAACGCTATCCAGATAATAATTCCCGGTTATATAAATCAGCGCTAATCCTACTATCAATCCAGCACTACTGTAAGCATCCGTCTGTAAGTGTTTTCCATCGGCAAACAGGGTTACCGAGTTTAACGATTTTGATTGCTTAACCAGATAAGTGCCCATTGCAAAATTTATCACACCCGTTACAGCTATAATGATAGTTCCATCGAACAAGTCCGTTACAGGTACCGGAAAAAACAGATTATAACCAGATTTAAAGAGGATCAACAATCCGGCAATTAAAATCAAAATTCCTTCTACAAACATCGAGAAAAACTCAACTTTTCCATGTCCGTAAGGATGGTTAAAGTCTTTTGGCAAAGCCGACAAATAAATGCTGTAATAAGCGAAAGCGCTTGCAAGCACATTGACAATGCTCTCGGCTGCATCGGTAAGGATGGCGTTTGATGACGTAATAAAATAAGCCGTAAACTTGCCAAGCATCAATAAAATGCCTACACAAAGTGAAAAGAGTATAATTCTTTTTTGTGACCGCAAAACGTTATTTTGAGTTTGCAAAATTAAACGATAAAACTTCCATTTATTACAACCGGCCAAATAAATATCCAGGGAGGATGAAAAACCCTTCATACTTAAGTAGTTTTAAAATCTTGCCTTCATCATAAAATTTAAGTTTTTCTATCCCGTTACATAAAGGCTTTATATATTTGCGCTTATGAGTATTTTATCGAACAGAATTAACAATCTTGCCGAGTCTGCAACCATTAAAATGGCAAAACTGGGCAGGGAATTAGCGGCACAAGGCGTTGATGTAATCAGCCTTAGCCTTGGAGAAACAGACTTCTTTACACCTGATTTTGTGAAGGATGCTGCCAAGAAAGCTATTGACGAAAACTATTCTTACTACACTCCTGTTGCAGGTTACCCTGAATTAAGGAAAGCTATTGCAGCAAAACTGAAGCGTGAAAACAAAATCGATTATAATTTCGACCAGATAGTAGTTTCTACAGGTGCAAAACAATCATTAGCAAATGCTATCCTTGTTTTGGTTAATCCTGGAGAAGAAGTTATTATCCCTACCCCTTACTGGGTTTCTTACTCTGAGTTAGTAAAATTAGCAGAAGGAGAATCTGTATTTATTAATGCAACTATTGACACAGATTTCAAAATCACACCAGAGCAATTAGAGGCTGCTATTACGCCAAAAACCAAATTGTTCATGTTCTCTTCTCCAAATAACCCAACGGGAACAGTTTACACTCGCGAAGAGTTAGCTGCTTTGGTAAAAGTATTCGAGAAATACCCTCAGATCCACATCATTTCTGACGAGATTTACGAGCACATCAACTTTATAGGAGAACACACTTCCATCGCAGAATTCGATAGCGTTAAAGATCGTGTGATTATCATCAACGGTTTATCAAAAGCTTATGCAATGACTGGCTGGAGGTTAGGGTTCTCTGCAAGTAACAAAACTATTGCTGATGCAATTGATAAACTTCAAAGCCAGGTTACTTCAGGAACTTGTTCTATTACTCAAAAAGCTGGTACCGCTGCTTACACTGGAAGCCTTGACAGTGTTAAAGAAATGCAGAAAGTGTTTTTAAAGCGCCGCGACTTAGTTTACGGATTGCTAAAAGATATCCCTGGATTAAAAGTAAACCTTCCAGCAGGTGCATTCTATTTCTTCCCTGAAGTAAGTTCTTTCTTCGGAAAGTCTTTTGAAGGAGAAGTAATTAAAAATGCAGACGACCTTTCATTATACCTTTTACACAAAGGACACGTAGCTACAGTTAGCGGCGACTCTTTCGGCGACCCTAACTCTATCCGTTTATCTTATGCAGCTGCAGATGATAAATTGATCGAAGCTATGAAACGTATTAAATCCGCATTAGCACAATTAAAAGATGAGAAAGCTGTTCCAGCAGTTTAACAGCTTAAATATTCTAATAATTGGCGATGTAATGATGGACTCGTACCTCTGGGGAAGTGTTGAACGCATTTCTCCGGAGGCTCCGGTTCCAATTATCTCTGTAAAGAAAAAAGAAAACCGCCTGGGTGGAGCTTCCAACGTGGCTCTAAATATTCAGGCTTTGGGTGCTAACCCTATAATTTGCGCCACTATTGGCAACGATATTGAAGGGGACGAATTTATTAAGCTCATGGAAAACCAACAGTTAAGAACTGATGGTTTAATCCGCCTCAATAATCGTCCTACCACCGTTAAAACTCGCGTTATTGGCCACCATCAGCAGATGCTTCGTATCGATGCCGAGGTTGATGAGCAGATCAACGTGGATGAAACCAGCCTACTGCTTTCAAAAGTTAAGCACATTCTGGACAGCACACCTATCAATGCAATCATTTTTGAAGATTATGATAAAGGGGTTATCTCAGAAAGGCTGATTTCTGATGTTGTTGCCATGGCCAAACAGAGGGAAATCATAACAGTTGTTGACCCCAAAAAGCGTAATTTCTTATCTTATAAAGACGTCACTCTATTTAAGCCTAATTTGAAAGAATTAAAAGAAGGCTTGAAGGTTGATATCAATATAAAACAAACAGAGCAGCTGGATAAAGCTGTAGACCAGCTTCAAAGTACGCTAAATGCCCAAAAGGTAATGGTCACCCTTTCCGAGTATGGCGTTTACATGAAATCCGAAAATGAACGTAAAATTATCCCGGCACATATTCGGGATATTGCAGATGTATCAGGAGCTGGCGATACCGTAATTTCTACAGCTGCAGTTTGCATGGCAGCCGGTTTTGATGATTTTACTACAGCAGCTATTGCCAATTTAGCTGGAGGCTTGGTTTGCGAACATGTTGGCGTGGTGCCAATTGTTAAAGAACAATTATTAAAAGAAGCCGAACTACTACTTAATTATACTTCAGCTTCTTAAAATATCAGAAAGGGTCAGGGATTGGGATTTGCCTTCGGTTTAGGTTTAGACTTAAACTTCCGGTTTGCTCCAGGCTTTGGCCTTTTATTATTTCTCTTTTTTGCAACATAGGGCTTAAATTCAACCTGCTCCCCCACTTCATCTGGTAAAATACTGCACGCTAGCTCGCGCCCTATCATCCGCTCAATTAAAGACAGCTTTCGCTGGTCCTTTTCATTAATCAGCGTTATTGCTGTGCCTGTAGTGGCTGCCCTTGCTGTCCGCCCAATTCGGTGAATATAATCTTCCGGATCTGAAGGCGCATCGTAATTCACAACCAGGTCAATCCCTTCCACATCAATACCTCTGGATAAAACATCAGTCCCGATTAAGACATTCAGTTTTCTATTTTTAAATTCCAGCAGTATTTCTTCCCTTTCGGCCTGGTCCAAATCTGAATGAAATGCTTTAGCCTGAATATGAATCTTATTCAAAGCCTTGTAAAGCTCCTTAACCTTCTCTTTGGTTGAGGCAAATATGATGATACTTGTAAAAGAGCCTTTATTCAAAATCAGCTGTAATAAAGGTATCTTCTGCGTATCAAGCACCTTATAAATCTGCTGGTCTATACCCGAAGCCGGCTGGGAAGGCGCCAGATTGATCTGTTCAGGATTAATCATTGCCGACTTAGCCAAGTTCCGTATCCGGGAAGGCATTGTTGCAGAAAATAACAGGGTTTGCCTCTGTGTTGGAAGATAGCTTATAATACGCATAATATCATCCTGAAAGCCCATGTCCAACATGCGGTCTGCCTCATCCAGAATAAGAAAAGCAATCGACTTTAGATTCAATATTCCCGATGTCAAGTGGGCTATCAGCCTCCCTGGCGTGGCAATTAAAATATTCACATTGTTTTGGATAGCCCGGCGCTGTTGCTCATATACAATCCCATCACCACCGCCAAAAATGGCTACCGAACTAACTCCTGTAAAATAAGCCAAGCCTTCTACCTGTTGGTCTATTTGCTGGGCAAGTTCGCGGGTTGGCGCTAGTATCAACGCACTTGTTTCATGCTTGCCGCCATTACAAATAGCGTTTATGATGGGTAACAAATAAGATGCTGTTTTACCTGTACCAGTTTGGGCACATGCTATAATATCTTTTCCTTCTAATATGATTGGTATTGCTGCTTGCTGAATAGGAGTAGGCTCGCTGTATCCCATGCTATCTAAGCCTTCCTGCAAGTGTTCATTAAAATTAAAATCCTGAAACGTCACTTTCTATAATTGAATGTGCACAAGATAGGAAATTTTAAGATTTACTATACCTCTATATTTTAAAGCTATCAATAGTTTAAGCGGAGAAAAAAATATTTAATTTATTTACAGCCAGTATAGCTTTTGAAATTCTTTATTCATATCTTCAATCTGGACAAAATAATTATTATCAATTTTTTTTAAACAAACACAACAAATAGCTGTATTAGTAAGAAGATTTCCCTAATATGGTCTTTAAAGTAAAAACTCATTGATTCTCACCATTATTTAAATTATTACATGAACATTTTTGTTGCAAGCCTACCGTTTCAGCTAGAAGAAGCTGATATTAGGCAAACATTTGAAGAATTCGGGACTGTTTCATCAGTAAAACTTATCCTGGATAAAGAAACCGGCAGAAAAAGAGGTTTTGGTTTTGTTGAAATGCCAGAAGATGAAGAAGGGCAGCTGGCTATCGACAAACTAAACGGAGCCGAGTTTCATGGCCGAACGATTTCTGTTTCTAAAGCAGAAGTTAAAAAAGACAGTAATCGCCCAAGGAGCTTTGGCAGCAGGCCGCAAGGAGGTGGCGGTGGCTATAGCAGAGAGGGCGGATATAACAAAGGCGGATATAACAAATCGGGAAATAACAGAGGCAGTAGTAGCGGAAGAGACAGCAGAGGCGGCGGTGGTAACCGCTGGTAATAGTTTCTGAAAAAATATTTGTAGCCAGAATGCCAAAAGCATTCTGGTTTTTTTATGCTAACGGGAAGGAAATGTAGAATGCGGTCCCTTTTCCACACTCGCTTTCAAACCATATTTTACCATTCTGCATTTCAGTAAAGTCTTTACATAGCACCAGGCCTAAACCAATCCCTTTTTCATTGATTGTACCATATGTTGATTTAGCCTGCAAAGAAAAAATCTTCGGCTTTTGTTCCTCCTTTATCCCTGTCCCATCATCCATTACAATAATCGTACAACGATCATCATCGGCGAAAGCTTCTATATCAACACGCCCAAATTCATTAGTAAACTTCAGGGCATTATTAATCAGATTGCGCATTATCAGCTGAAGCATATCCTCGTCCGCCAGTATTTGGATATCGCTGGGAATTCTATAACCCAAGCTTATTTTTTTCTTAAGTGCGATAATATTAGACAACTCAAAGGTTGATTTCAAGGACCTTGAAACGTTTACACTCCTTATATTGGCAGAAGTGCCTTCCATCTGGGTTTTAGACCAGGATAAGATATTCATCAGCATCTCCTGCGTCATCCTCGTATTCAAAAGAAGCTCTTTAGACAAGGATACCCGCTCACCCTCTTCGAGGTTAGCAATTGTTAAAAGCTCAAGATAGTTGAGGATTGAAGACAAAGGCGCTTTTATATCATGCGAAATAATTGAAAACAATTTATCCTTTTCTCCATTTAAACGTTCCAGTTCTTTAGCTTTCTCTTCTGCGATAGCTTTTTCCCTCCTGTAATTATTTATCAGGAAAGCTGTAGCAAAATAAACTAGCACCAATACTATTGCATAAGCTGAGGCTGTATCTGTAAACCTGTTTAATTCATTAGGATAAGACCGTACTATAAAGCCTGGAAAATGGTATTCTGCAAGTAATAACCCATTTACCAAAAGCAGATTGAAAATAAACCAAACTGGATATTGCCGTGCGGGAACCGTAGTGATAACCAGAAAAAAAGCAAGGGCCAGCAAAAGCAACGATGGCCCGTCTATCCCCGAATTGAGATAATAGTTTAAGCCAAAAAGGCCATAAATCACTATTCCAGAAATAACTATACTTATGGAGACTTTTCCCCTGAACCTTGATAAGTAATAGGTAAAAGATTGAATTGCCAGCAAAACAGAGCAGACCAGAGCTGGTAAAGGCAGGCCGAGAAATAAATTAAACGGGATATTATAGGCAATAACCGGCAGCCCTATTATACAAACAGAATTATATATTCTGCTTTCTAACGAAAAGCAAGCTGGGTGTCCTATTAAATAGGTCCATAAGTAAAGTATTCTGTTAGTTAATTTCCCCACCCCTAAATAAATTGAAAACTATACGAAACGTATTCCCCTTAGTTTCAATGAGTAATAGTTTTCAAAAATGCAAAAAAAATTCAAAAAGATTTACTTTTTGTCGGTGGGCTCAATATCGTTCTGAATTTGGATTTCCTCTTGTACTTCTTTACTCTTCGAGCGCATCTCAGGAGTTGACATCGGGCTTTGCATAGGCCGTTCATCACCTAATAGCACGCCCCAGTGTTTAAATATAGTCGACCTATCAAATATTATTTTAAGGACAGCAATAATTGGCAACGACAAAAACATTCCGGAAACTCCTGCCAAGCTTCCACCCACAAAAACTCCTACAATGGTCCCTAAAGCATTTATCTTGACTTTTGAACCTACAATTCTGGGCATTAAGATATTATTATCCAGGAATTGAACAAATGCGATAGTTCCCAGTACCGCAAATATAGGCCATAGTTCGTCACTCGAGGTCAAGGTTAATAGTACCCCAATTACATTTCCTATCAATGCCCCAACATAAGGAATCAGGTTTAAAAGGGCAAAGATCACTGCTATAAGCAGGGCATGTTTAATTCCAATGATAAGCAGTATCCCGCCCAGCAAAACGGTCATGTAAGAGATTTGGATCAATAATCCTATCAAATAGCTTTTGATAATGGTTTTGGTCTCCAGCAGGGCCTCCCTTACTTTCTCATGATTCTCTTCAGGGAACCATAAGAATATGAACCGCAGCAGTACATTTTTATAGTAGAGCAACAGATAGATGTAGATAGGTAACAAGCCAACAAACACAATAGTGGATGATACTGACCCTGCTGCACCTGTTAATATATTGCCCGCATAATTAAGCAGCTTGTTACTTTGCTCGTTAATTAAGTCAAGCTGTTCCTTTGTAGAAAAATCGGTTTTTGAGTTTATCCAGGTACTCAACGAGTTGAGATGGGCAGTAACATTTTTCTTTATCTGCGGAAAATCTTTCACCAAACTGGTTACCTGTGAGGAAAAGAACCAGGTAATCAACCCAATGAAAATAATCAGTAAAAGAATGGAAACAAAAATTGCCAGCCCTTCAGGAAATCTCTTTCGTATAAAAAACTGGTAGATCGGGAGCAACATAATGCTGATAAAAAAAGCCATAGCTATTGGCATTATGATTCCCTTCCCGATAATTATAATATATCCAATTAATACTAACCCTAAAAGTTCAATAGAGCGCTTAACTGTGACTGGCATTTCGTTCATTCTTGAATAATTTAAGGTAAAGTAATGCAATTTCTCCTATTCAAGCTAATATCTCAACACCGGTATTTGTTTTGAGGCTGGCACAGCCTTTATTTAAATTAATTTTAAATAAAGCAGTC
>CBIHNR010000115.1:0-17350 GCA_966211215.1 uncultured Pedobacter sp. | reverse complement strand
GCCAGAAGTGCTTTCTTCCGGGAGATTTGGCTGAGGATTTTGTACTTCATTAATTTGGCCTTGCAATAATATGAATTGATCCCAATCTCTACGCTCGTCTCTGTATCTTATCTGTAAGGTTTTATTGCCAAAAGAATCAACTGTTTCTTCCACGATACCGGTAATTGGTTCTCCTGCTGGTAAAATTCCACCGCTTTTCTGCCTTGTAGTAACAGTGTCGCCAACTTTAATATTAACGCCGTTTACATCTTTAATTACAACCTGTTCATTATCTTGTAAGCCTGCGGTCTGACTTTCTCCTTCACCTTGTAAGGGTATAGCCTGACTTTCCTGACTGCTAGATTCTTCAATGTTCTCGCTATTTTGCTTAGGCTTCTTAAACTGTGCAATATCTTTCTTCTCAACAGTTAATTCCATCATCTCTACATCGCTGTCAGCATACCCGCCGTAAGTAGATTCGATAATAACTTTCTTCGGGTTGATCTTCTTAACAAACCCAAGCGTGCCGGCCTTTGTTATAATAACATCGCCCGGCTGTAGTTCTTTAATATCAGTGTAGCTTTTTTCTGTATCAATGCCAGCTACCCGTTCATCCCATGCGTCTTTTAATGGAGTGGAAGAAACGGGGGGCGCTACACCCCCGTCGGGATCGGTTAAAACCGATTGTTGCATATCTTCTTGAATAGGAATATTTAAACTTAAACCTTGAAAATCTTCTTCTGGTTTTAAATCTGCCTGTTGATTTTTTGTGCCTAATTCGGATTCTTCCCGAGTCACCTCTGGTTCTGTTACAACATTTGATGGGATTTGCCCTAATTCTGTTACTTCAGGTTGAATTTCTTCTGTATTTTCGACATTAACTTTTCTCGGTGTCGATTCAATCGTCTTTGGCGCCTCCAGTAACTTCGTTAACCCATCTTTAAAGGAACCCTCAACCTCTTCTCTTCTTTTTTGGATAACTTCTTCCGGCAGGGACATGATATTGCGGATCTCTTCATCCATTGCCTTCACCTGCTCTTTGTAATAGGGTTTTAAAGGATCACTCATCTGCTCGATCTTCGCTGCAAGGAATTGCCTCTTGGCTGTTTTCTCCTGCAGGAAGAACCATCTGTCTTCACTTATATCTTCAGGTTTGTTTATTGTAGCCGCATAGGGCATCTCTCTTAATAATTCATCAGCAAATTCATTTCCTTTAATGAGTTGCAATTGACCGATTACCTTGTCATAGCCAACTTCATTTGCCACCTGGTACAGCACATTCTTACCGTCCTGTAAACTTATAGCGGTATTCATTGATTTACCGGCACCCATAAAAGGAGCCATAATAAGACCGGTAAAGAACAGGTCTTTCATTGACTTCTCGGTGAACACCTGCTCATCAAGATTTGTTCTGAACGCCCTGTTGATACCGATATTAAATAAATTGAGGGCTGCATCTGTTAAGCCTTCTTCTGCGATCATCTCTTCCGCCGATGAAATAAAAGAGTTAGCCAGACCTTTAGGACTGAAATTGATCTTCGCAAAATCCCTGGCAGTTGTTACCAGGTTGATCAACCCTTGTTTACGGGTAGCTGCATTAACGATCTCTGGCAAATGCTTACCTACTTCTCCATTATATCTTTTTCTTAATACATCAATCGCATCAACATCAAGACCCTTAAATAATTTCTTCACATCAAACATACCTTCAAACATGGTATTGATCAGCATATTTCCCGCCGCATACGCATGTCTTCCCTCTGCTGATAAGCCTGCTTCTTTAGCTTGCTTATAAGCATCATTGTAATTAGTGGCACTTATGGTTGCAAATAATCCCGGTAAACGATTCAGGTAAGCACTATTGAACCATTTTACTTCCGGCGCAAATACCATAGTGGCAATATCAACACCAGCCTGCCCTGCATCCTGCGCACGATTGGTCAGGTAATTCTTCCAGATGGTTTTGCCATTGGCGTCTGTCTCTTTAAATCTTTGGCGTGAATTGAAATTAGTTACAAGGTCATCGTAGTAATCAGCCCTGCCGTAAGTTTCGCCGTCAGAAAAGAAACCAGCCATGCCGGTAAACATTTTACCAACCTTGCCTATAACAGCATTGCTTACACTCATTGGGCCTGTCACCAGGTTTGTATCTGCCGCTTGCCCGTCTCTGGCTTCAGCTTCGCTTACTGCAAGCTTTTCAGTAGAAGGGATATTCGCTGAAAAGTATTTATTGTTCAGTATCTTCGCCTCTGTGAGATCATCGATTTCCTTGCTTATCTTATCGTACTTAACAAAAGATGGATTGGTAGCCACACTCAGGTATTGCCCTTGGTTCTCTGCAAACTTCTTATAGTTTTCATAGCTCTTATTGTAAGCAGCAATTAACTTATCAATCTTACCTTTCAGGTCTTCACTCGGGTTCTTTTTGTATTCATCCCTTAGAGACTGGATCTCTTTTAATTTGCGTTCCTTGTATTCAATAAACTTGGCCTGGTTTCTCTCTACTGATCCCTGTGCTTCATAAGCTAGTCTTGCATCTGTATCGCTAATGCCGGTCTCCTTACGAAGTTTCATCTTCTCTTCTTTTTTCGCATCAAAGAAAGCATTCATCACCCGTTGAATATCCGGTGTACTTTGGCTATCCATATAGGCTTTATCCCATACATTATCTTTTACCCACTTACCAAACTCTGTAGCTAATTCAGGGCGATTGTAGAAATAGGTCGCCAACTCATTATAATCATCTACGAAATCTCCGTAGAGTCCTGAGCGTAATCTTGTTTTACCGTCTGCTTCCTCTTTGCGGAGTATGGTAGTAAATATATCGCTGCCGGTCTGCTTGCTGTACAAGGCCATACGGTCAGCTAATTCATTCGGGTCAATATCCTTGTCCCTCCTGGCGGGAATAAACGCCTGTTGAATATCAACCTGCTTAATTGGTTCCAGCTTTAATTCTCCGTTATCGTCATACACTCTGAATCCCTGTGGCTTTTCTTTGGTGCCATCTTTGAATTTATATTCATTGGTATCAACGCCAAGAAAATACTCCTGTCCATCCTTATTGCTCTTAAACCAGATCTTTGAAGTATTTGGAAGGTCGATAATATCTCCGGCCTTTAATTGATCTTTATCATACACAGGCCCCTCTGGAATAAACCTACGTTCAACCACCCGGCTTTGCTGTCCTTGGCCGTCAACTACATACACATTGCCATCCCCTTCACGTTCTACATTAATAGGCTTAACAGTAGGCAGTTGGAATTGTTTCTTCTGGCTGTCAATAAGAGCGATCTCTGTTTGTAATTCTACCCGGCGTTCTGTTTCATTGTCGGGCAATTGACTTAAAAGGTTCTCTGCTTTTTGACGGCGCTGGTCAAGAATATTTAACTTGCTTTCTGCCTGGCCGTAATCTGCAGGGTTATACAACTCTGCCTCAAACTGAACAGGGTCTTTTATGTCGATCAGATTTTCTTTCTTCTCGATCTTTTCTACTCTTGGCATAGTAAACATCTTCTTGGTAGCCTGTACTATCTTAGGCTCGGCTTCCTGGAATAATGATTCACTATATTGCTGTAGCTGGCTATCAGCATAATGCGGAGTAATAGCGCCAATGGATAAGGCTTCTTCAAGTTCCTTTTGCTTTGCTTGAATTTGCTCCCCTATTTGCTTATCATAAGGTTGCACTTCATCTACCCATTTACGATAATCATCGTACTCCCACCCCGGAACCTCTGGCGCCTGGAAGAAATTTAACTGGGGTACAGCCCTGTTGGTGATCTCAGGAGTATAGGTATTTGGTTTTACCTGTCCTACATTCTCGGGGTTAAACTTTAATTCAATGGGATCTTGCTGGAGTTCTTGCATATATTATGTTATATTCAAAGATACAAAATGTATCAATATAAAAAAATAAAGGTGGGCGATTGACCCACCCTTGCTTGAGGCATATTATTATCAGAATTTAAAAGGATCGAAGATACTTGGCTGCGGCTTTCTCTTTACACCTATTGGGCTTTGTTTATACTTTGCCGGCTTCTTACTATTTGGAGAATACTGACTTGCCAGCTTCTCAAATGGCGCTTGGCCTTGCATTGATTTACTAAACGCTCCCCATTCCGGCGTACCGTATTGCAGCACTGTTACGCCGCCGGTTTGATCTGTAGCCTGAATATCCTTTGTGTTAGTATCAACAAGGATAGATTTATATTTAACCACATCGCCAACCTTATTAGGGATGTTTGATTTAGCTGGCTCAGGTAAAGCTGCTGATACATTGTAGTATGATTTGCCGCCGATATTTGTTACCGGCACCTGGCCTTTTATCCAATCTTCGTCATTAGCAATAGCGTTAAATACATCCGGCTTCGATTGAACAGGGGTGGAATTATTGATCGTAATATTGCTTACTGGGTTATACTTAACTTCTTCTTTCTTGGTTACACTCAAAGGCGCCCTTTGTTGAATGAACTTGTTTACAACCTCTGGCAATATTTCAATGATCTTTTCTTTTGTTGGAACTTCACCCCTTGCTATTAATTCATTGTAGGCCAATAACTTACCAGACTTTAAACGATCATCTGATAATATCTCTTCCCTTGTTTTTGGGATATACTGGATTTTATCTGTATCTACAATACCATCCTGGTTAATACCGCCTTCTGCAATCTGGTAAAGCCCTTTAGGTAATTTCACCGCCACTTTCTCAGAGGTATACCCACGGCGGGAGTTAACTGTCTTACGTTGGCCGTCCATTGTTTCTGTTTCAAAACCTTTCACATACTTCTCTAATCCTTCGGTTGAATTGTAAACAAATTCAGGATGCTCGTAAGTGAGGTTATCAAACTCTTCTTCTACCATATCAGGACTCAGATCGCTTCCTCTTTTGAATTTGCCATCCGGGGTTCTGAATATTTTATTATACAGTAAACCCTTTATCTTATTCTTATTGGCTCCAAATGCTTCTGCCTGGGCTTCCACAACACCTTTGATCTCTACGGCTCTTTGGCGCCATAAGGAAACATCCCCAAGGTCTCTTGTGAGGCCCATGAGAATATCGCTCTTACTCATACCAGGGTTCTTTGCCAGTATCTCAGCGTAGCCCCTGTAGATGTCATTCAGCTTTCCGTTGATCACTTCGTCATACGGTGTACCTGTTAACACCCGGTTTTGTTTGATCTGGTCTGCAAGAAACTCAGCGTTCTTATCTTCCTGTTCACGCATAAGTTTATATTGCTGTAATTCCAAAGCCTTCTGTTGACGCTTGGTCGCAAAGAAATTATTGATCCCTTGTGAGAAATCCTCTCCCTGCACCTGCGGTAAAACAACGGCTAATCCTCTGTCGCTTAATGCCATATTATCCTCCGTATGGGGTTATTGTATTTCTGTTGTAAGCAAATGGGTTCGGGGTGCCCACACTTGGAGCGCCACCCATATAAGAAGCGCCTTGCATAGACAAGCCTCCTCCCTTAGCGCCACCTGCAGCACCTATAGAACCTAATCCACCTGTGAATATACTCAGGGCTGTTTGTGCCGCACTATCCATAAAGCCACCAATAGCATTTACGCCGTTGAACTTATTCTGGATAGACGCCTGTTGAAGCATGGCCTTAGTCTGAGACTCTTCGAGGTACTTAGCCATTTTGTCCTGGTAAACCTTGTCGCCCTCGTTGATCATTACACCTTGCGCATTGGCAAGGTTCGCTAATCGTCTCTGGTAATCCTGTGCTTCCATAGCCGCAAGATTGCCGTATTGCTGACCGGCTAATCCCTGGCTGGCATTTGCCAAAGCTAAGAACTGGGCTGCGCTGGTAGCACCCCTCTGGGTAGCACTTATAGCATTAGCCTGTCCTTGCTGGATATTAGCTTCCTGTTGTGCAGCGCCAGCCATGCGGCCATTAAGGGCCATATTCGCCGCACCATACATCTCTTTAGCGTAAGGGCTTACCTGGTAATCAACCCTTACCGGATTGATCTTAGCTGCAGCCTTCTTTTGTTGCTTTGCCTGAGCAAAATAAAAAGGCATGGATATTAGTTCTTTAAACATCTGTTGTTATTTTATGACCAATAGAATCTTTTACATTTATATTTACTCCTCTCAGATCAGTATCAGTGGAGCTTGAAAAATCAATAGCAATATCAGCGTAGTATCCTCTCATCTTATCCCCTTTATACATCTTTTCATCCGCTGTGCCCGACTTATTTGGACTGATACGATCTCTGTATACCGGCGAATATCTTACACCTTCTTCTGCTTCAAAGTCGCCTGCAACCAAAGTGGTGATCTGGGTATTCGGCTGGAATGTTTCAACCTGTACGCCATTTGGAGTAATAGATGATTCTACAGATATGCCCTGCACCAGTTTAATATTCTTTGGCGCTTCGTTTAATCTGAAAGAGATAAAGTGAGTGCTTAACCTGTCTGAATCTAAAGCATGTTTATAAACTACGTCCCCGGCTGCCGAATACAACACGCCAAGCAAATCAATATAGGTTCCGGTGTAAGAAAGAAAAGAGTCCCATCTTTCGCTGTCAACATTAAACCTTATCGTTCTGCCTGTAGAACCTGTTCTGAATTGATTTAACACATCGCTCTTTCTTGCCGAACCAGATGAATCGGCTATAGTTGTGGCAGATTCACTAATGAGCGGGAAAGTTAAAACATATTCTTTCTTTATAGGGTTAAAACCACCCATGAAATCCGGTAATATGGTTTTATTGTACGGGTCGTTATCTTCCTTGTATTTTGAAATGAGGGTCTTAAAGAAAGTCCTCATCTTCGTATCACTTATCGGGTATAATCCATTTAAAGAATAACGTACTACCGCTTCGTTAATAAGGTCTATCCAGTAAACATTCCCATCGTATTCAACCACACTTGAAGGACAAGTGGTTCCAAAGTTTCCTTTAAGTACATTCACTGTGCCTACAACCTGCCCAGAGGTAGCTAATAAAGATTGACCGGTATTATCCACCACATTTGTCTCACCTAGATAAAGACTGGCTGTGCGGTTACTTCCTATCGCCAGCATTACAGTGCCTTCTGCCTGCACCTTGCTTGTTAGCTGTAGCTTATTTACCGATCCTAATTCTACCGGCAAATCTCTTTCGTCAATCTCATCAAATGAATTAAACCCGTTGATCTTGGTTCCGGGTATAAAAGTATTACTCCATCGTACGTAATTCTTTTTAACTACCTGGCCTATCGAATCTTCAAAACAGGTTCTTCCGAGATCCTTGAACCAGAAGTTATAGAACTTGTTATTAAGATTCATTCGCTCTAAAGTCCCAGAGATATAAACGTCGCCAACAATAGAGCCGGACAATACATCATACGCTCTATCAGCGGTTCCCCAATCTGCTATATCATAAATATCTCCTGTCTCGTAAAATGGCTCAGTGGTTACTGGCTTATACGGTGTTCTTATTTCGTAAAGAAACTCATCATAAGCCGGGGATGCAGCTAACCCAACGATCTCTTTCGCCTGGGCTAATATATATTTACCCTGTGTACCTATAACCTGTAATTCATACACCGGCGGCGTTGATCCCCCAATGGTATTATATAGCTTCACAATATCGCCTGGCGCATAAGTATAACCAAGACCGTCCTTTGTTAAAGCCTCTGAGCCTATAGCTATCGCAACAGTAGCTGTAGCGGAATAGGTTTTATTTGTTTCAACAAATTCGTAAACATTATCTGCGTCATAAGTAACATAGAAAACATTATCGGTATTCTCGGCCTGTAAGAAATATCTTGTTGAAAGATTATCTGTTCTTACAATTGAATAATATTTCGCCCATAACGGTATCTCTGCTAATCTATTTGTGTTACTTAAAGCCCAGTCAATGCTTTTATAGAATGATGTGGCAGTTGTGTCTCTGTCAGGTACGCTTAGTTTTAATTCATCGTTTGTAACAACCCCACACTTTCTGAAGTATGGATCATAAAACTGGATACCAAACTTGTAACCACTATCACTCTTAAATGGTCTTGATGCTGTGGCAGACAATCCATTTATGGTTCTTAATCCGGGATCTTCATCTGTTATAGAATAACTGAAATCGTAATCTCTTTCTGAAACACCGAATACATCAAACACAACATACTCCCTAAGATCAAATATAAATCCACGACAAGTCAGGTCTGTCGAAATATCAAACGGCCCGGCTGGTAAGGAGCCTATAGCCGGTGGCGTTCCAGTTGAATCAACTTCTGTTCCATTGATTATATAGTAACCTGGAGGCGTAACACTGTTTAGTAAAAATGCGTAAGCTTTGTAATAATAAGTCGTGCCGCTTTCAACAACTGTTATCTCAATTTTCAACGCTTGTTGATCTGCTATAGTAGAAGATGAATCACCCTCTACAACCGTAGCGGTCAAAGATGTTTCTACAGGCGTATCATATCCTTCTATATTATCTCCTAAGAATACCCTGTTCTTTGCAACCTCTATCGCTCCGCTTGTTACAGGTACAGAATCAAATTGTTTTATTCCATAAGCTGTATCAATTGCTTCGCCTATAATATCATTATAAAAATCAAACTCTAAAGGAGTTGCTGCATGTGCATCAATCTCTGTAGCATCCTTCGCCCTTGTCCAACTCTTTACAATATTCAGTGCGCCGGTAGAAATCTTCTTTGAAATAATATCAATGCGATTTACTTCTTTGGGGATCGACTGTGCTGCAGGTATCTTTATATTGATCGCATTGTAACCATCTTCATTTTCGTCCTCTGTATTCACATTCACAAAATGACTAAAGGCGCTCAATACACTTACCGCACCATCGCCGTAAATAAACCTTGCCTGGAAACGAAACGCATCCTCTCTTATAAAATTATAAGTAACACCAGCGTCAATGATCTTTGTGCAGGTTAAGGTGTAAGCAGGTGGCCTTTTAATGAGGGCAATGTCAAGTACATTTACATCTGCTCCATATTCAACATCTGTTTCAAATATCGTAGATGCTTCTGATTTATTGATAGCGGCTTTCCAGTTGATACGGTATTGCACACCGCTTTCATTGATCCATATAAGATAATCACCAATAACTTCAGCTTCAATAAAGGTATCGAATTGCCAATCGGTATTCCCCTCTGGTTCAACTACAGGTACAAAGTCAAGAACTTCGTAACCGGTGCCATTAACTACATCTTCATAATATATACCATAAGCAGTGTCGCCAACTGTAGGAGCAAACTTATAAAAGGTAAATAATATACCTTGTGCTTCATCTGCAACCAGGCGAAGAATTGTATAAGTTCCTTCTCCATCAAATGTATAAAACTCATCCCGGCCCCTTGTTTGTTTTAATAAACCAAAGTCACCATCAGATGAATCTGTTATATCAATATTCAGCGCATTAAGATAATCTCCCGGCGGCATAGCCATCGGGGAATCATCTGAGTTTAAACCGCCATTAAATATTTTTGGTATAATCAAGGCTTAATAGTTTGTTTGTAACCTTTCTCTTTACTTCTGACAATATCCAGCAAGCTCATGTCATTTAACCTTCCTCTTAATAACCTGTGTGAGTTGTAGAAGTTGAATCCTTCCGGCGATTGTACATTGTGCCTGTTAGGACTTCTCTTCCAGGCGATATAACTATTTATTGTAGAAACAGCCTGTGGATTAATCTGTGTTTCGGCGTTAGTGTCTAATCCGTCGCCGATGTAATCAAGAATAATAAACTCAGCGTCGCACCTGTTATCAAGTTGTATCTCTCCTCTTTCTTTCAGGATCTTAAAGGAGTTATTCGTTTCAGAGATATTGTTATTAAAATAAGTAGCGTCCACATCAAGCAAAGAATAATTAATTGCTTCATCTGCATTGATCACATCAAAAGGAATCTTCTGGCCGTTATCATCAAGATTATTCATCCTGTTTAACCGGTTGTCCATTGTCATCTCTACCACGTACTGGCCTCTTGCATAAGATATTTTTATCCAATCAACAAAGTCAGAAGGCAACGCTACCGCCTTATAAGAATTAACAGGTAGCTTCTGAGTCTTTACTGTTCTTAAGGTATCGAAATTTAATTCTCTTAAACAGTCTGTCGCCAGTGATAAACATTCAACATAGTCGTGTATGGTTAACCCGTCTTGTTGAAGAAACTTCCTTACGATATTATCTAACGAATACTCTCTCATCGTTGTCTATTATTTATCATCTACGCCGTTAACGATATTGTCTTCTCTTTGGTAAACACCTAGCACTTCAAGTACATTCTTTATTACCGTCATCTCCATATCTGCAGGTATAGGCAAAAGATCCGTGTCTGACAACTGGCTAAAATCAACAACCAGTAACTTTATCAACACTTCTGTAACGCTTTGCCCTGGAAGGTTCTCGGTAAATATTACATCCTTGCCATGTACTTCGTATCCGTATATACCACTTAATTCGCCTAGTAATCTTTGGTTCTTGATCATTGCCCATTGTCCGGGCTGTATAGGAATAAATGGCTCACTTGGCGAATCTGTTTTACTGATAGCCCATACACCACGGCCCCTGCTTAACGCAATAGGTATAGCAGGGAGGGTGCATTTACTGGTGTCTTTATAGGTAGTAACAGCCACATTATCATATGTCGCAATCATCAGGTCAACCGGGTAACGGTCACCTTCACGAATATTATTAAAGCGTTCGATCTTCAGAAGTTCATTCAGGGATTGTTCAACCAACAACATCACTTCTCCTATCTTCATATTAGAAGCGCCTGCAGGATCGCCACCCTGTACAATTCTCAATACCTGTTCCGCTATACGTCTTTTAGTAGCCATTAACTTTTATTAGTTTTCATTCTTTTTCTTATCCCCGAATTGAATTGTAGGCAGGTCGTTAAGGTTAAACCCGAGTATTTCAATTGCCCGGTAGATGATGCCGTTTAATTCAGTTGGGCGCCATTGAAGATTTGTTGACGAGCCGGAGTCGTATGTGATCACCCTGCCAACTTGAGAATAAGCAAACACCGGTTTAGCAGGTTCTTTTACGTAGATCAATTCGCCGTTAAAGGCTGAGGCAGGATACACCTGTAAGGCTGCCTGCCGTTGAACATATACCGGTTGTCTTACGCTTATAGGTAACACCTGTGATAATAACCTGTCAGGTAATTGCTCTTCAGTAACAGGCTCTATAAATATTCTGTCGGTAACTAAAGTATCGTTGTTGTAAACCAGGGCAAATAAACTCACGGTCTTCATAAAACCGGACGGAAGGGTTACGGCCCCACCTGTTGTTGCTCCGGTATTATAGGTCTCCTTGTAAATGAATGGGCTTATGGCGTCATTAATATAAGTAGAAGTGCCCAATCCTTTTACATAGGTAGCCAGGGCTTCCATCTGGGAGATGTGTAAAGCCTGGTCTATTTCTTCATGGCTGGTATGACCATTCTGCTCCTTATCAATAAGGAATAAAATGTCATCATGGATAGTTTGGATAGTGTACGCCATTCGTAAGCAAGTTATTTATACCTGTTAATGTGATTGCAATTTTTAGGGTATGAAAGTTCCCCATCTGGGGAAGTCGAATTTCAGGACGCCGTTTTTGTATAGGTAAGCCTGTGATCTCCTGCGCCTGCCAAGACCCCAGAGAAGGTTGCCGGCCCTGTCTTTTAAACCGGTGCCTACAATTTCAGCGCAAATCTTATTTATGTCAGCGCCGGCGTTAATCAATTCATCTAATTGGGTTCTCAGGAAATTACCTATTCCCCTGTTATAGATATAATCACACACGCCCGCCGACTGGCTGGCACTTAGTTTAACATTGATATAGTCATTAGCCTGGCGAATAACTTCCGAGGCATCTATCCTCATCCAATCTATCGCCTTAGCCCTTGTAACGCTGTCGCCGGCTTTCACTTTTCTTTTGGCGTCATGGTTATAGGTCGACCCGTATCCAACAGTCCAAACCCCGCCACTGTCTTGATACGCAGTCGAGCGGAACCCTTCAAAATGCTCCTTCAAATCTGCCCATAGTTTCATATCCGGGTTAACGTTCATAACTCTTTCATGTAAATTTTAATATCACTCACAGCCTTACTATTACCGCCGAAATATGGTGCTAGTAAATAATTGATCTGCTTGGTATGAAAATGCTTTACTTCTTTTACGTATTCAACCGGGCCTTTTATTTTAAATATGTAACTACCAAAGTGAGGCTCTATCGTAAAGTCGTAGCTACGGTCAAAGCTGCAGGAGTATATTAATTCACTTACTCTTTTACCGCTTATGTAGCAATAGGTAAAGATGTCGATCTTGCCAGATGCTACGTTATAGTTCCATCCAAATCTTGCTGAGTCTTTATGATGACTCCACAAGTATCCGAGGCCAAATAACTTATTTATATCTCCTTGCTCGCCACCTATATCATACTTGCAACTCTGGTCAAACGATACACGAAAAGAGATAGCCTTATTCTTAAACCTTACTTTCAAAAGTCTTGGCCTTGAATAATGCTTTCCCTTTTTTATCGTGTAGGTTTTCATAGGTTTTTATTTTTAAATCTTATCGACAACTGTTTTCGAATTGCTCCAGGCTAATCTTTTGTTCATCTGTCTCTGGGAATAGGTAATCGTAGTTCTTCCCTTCCTGGTATTCCTTTAAACAGATCTTTTTTGTATAAGCGTCTGAATTTTTAAGCCTTGATGGAACGATGTAATGAGGCACAAGTACAAGAATGTAAAATAGAATAAGACTACCCCATACAACAAAGCCTTTACCTTCCTTGCCATCTGCAAACTTGAACCAAATAAATGCGCCTATAACAGCAGCGATGATACTGAGGAAGGAAAGCGAATTATGCAACGGACTCTCTTTTGCATCTTTATACGCTTTGCTCCAGCTTGCAGAAATAAGTTTATAACCGGGTGTTGTTTCATAACCTTTTCTCACAACATCATCTTGGTTAACCACTTTGTTTTCTGTATCTGCTTTTGTGATCATTGGAACACCAAATCTGGCGACCAGAGCAATGATTGTCATAATTACTACACCCTTGTAGCTTACTAAGAATTTTTTCATAGTGTTTATTTTATTGGTTTTATAATCTTTAATAGGATATTTTTAAATGGTATAGGATATGATTTATAGAGAATGAATAACGCTATAGGAATGAGACCCAAGAAGTACCACCAATGAAAAGCAATTTTCTTTTTATCAACCTGCTTAACCGTTTGCTTCTCTTCTTTTTTTACATCAACTTTTTTATTGTCGCTGCGTTTAACATCGGCAGATTTAGATTCCGCTTCAACTTTCTTCCTGGTATCTTCTACCTTTATTCCCTTTAGTTTTTTATTGCTTTTTACATTAACCTTTTGGAAGTAATCCTTTGCATCTGGAGGGTAAACAATGATCTCTATATCTGCATTACCAGTGTCCTTATCAAATTCAACTTCTACCTTAAAACCAGAGCTGTCAACCTTTGTGTATGAACTCACGCCCGAGCTGTCAACCTTTGCGCTTTGCTGGTAAGAGCTGTCAACCTTTGCGCTTTGCTTAATATTGGATTTTAATTTCCTTATACTACTGCAGCTTGTCGCCAAACACAACGCAACGGCAACCAGTATATAAATGATCAATACCCTTAATTCTTTGTTTACTTTCATACGGTTTCTTTATCTGGCGCATAGGTCTTAATATATTCGCCGTTGCCAATAATTACACCCACGCCTTTGATAACAGCAGGTAAAAATGCCAATACCAAAAGCCACCTGTTTTGTAACTTTTCACTCAGTCCCCATCCGCTTACTAATGCTGCTGCTGCAGTAATAATAAAGATTATTAAAGCGTTAGTGATCCTGCGATATAAAAGCGGCGCCGGTTTATCTACCTGGCTAATTCCAATTTTAGTCCCCATAGTTATTTGTCTTTTAATTTTTTAGTTGCTATATACCAGTGTCGTATTGCCATGAAACCTGCTACAATGGTAACCAGGTAAGAGAACGGTTGCAATGCAGCAACAAAACCTGCTATTGTTATTTCATCTAAGAACTTAGGAAGTACGCCTAATAAAACACTTCCAAATGTTATAGCAGTATACTTCAATGCTGCAAAGAGATCCGGGTTATACATTTTAATTTCCATCGTTTAATTATTAATCAATCGCATAGCAATAAGTTCCTGTTCTTGTTAAGAAGAAGTCGTAATCTATCCAGCTAAAACCTGCATCGCCCCACCCGGTTCCCCATGAGTTCATTATCTTATACGCATTCTTTGCGTCATCATAACCACAGATCACTATACAGTGAGCGAGTGATCCGCTGCCGGAGTATTCACGCCACACAAATCCAGGTTTAGCGTTAATAAAAGAATTATCAGCAACAACAGATATGATCACCGCTTTCTCTTGAGCAATCATTTGCTTTATGATCGCCTTGTCTGAAGTATATAATTTATAATAACCACTTATCTTAAAGTTGGCAGCCTCTTGCAATTGTGTTGCAGTTGGAGACAATGAACAATCTTCATCTGTATAAGGCATTGTTTGGTATGTTACTATACCATTAGCTACCACGTAATCAAGCGCCGTTTGCATGGATGTTCCGCCGACGCAATCCCAGAATTTTGTTTGATTATAAAGATGCTCAGGACTGAAAATATTTGTACTATAGCTGTACGATGTTGCACCTGTTTTATAATACCAGTCAACACTCCGTGCTGCATAACCAACTGCAAAACCTACACATGACCCTTCGCTCCCCTGGTCGCCTACCGGTGGCATCGTTAATGAAACTTCTGTTGATGCTGGCGGAGGGTTTACGATAACCGTGTTTATAGTAACAGTAATACTTACACTTGCTGAAAGGCCGGCTGCATCCTTAGCCGTAGCTGTGATCACATATAACCCGCTTGACAATCCTGTTGTATTCCATTGAAACGACCTGTCACTTGACACTGGTATTCCATTAATAAATAAAGATGTGGATACAACCCCTACGTTATCTGTTGCGGTAAAACTAATCAGCACATTGCCGGTTACACTTGCGCCGTTGAAAGGAGAAATAAAATCTACCACCGGTGCTGCCTTGTCACCCTTAACTGGCTTTCCTCTTAAAACAGCAGAGGGCGGCGTAATAAAATTTTTACTTATCAATACCGGCACATTGTTTGGCTTGTCTTCTACCAGGCCGCCTGTACGATATTTTATCTGTGGTTTATTACAAGCAATAAAGAGTAGTATGATAATATACCGCAACAAAGGTTTTGTTTTATAGGGCATCTTTAAATTTTTTATCAATTCTCACAGGGCTAATGTGGTTACCGTCTTGTGTTTAGTGCTGCGTTACGGTTCCAAAGGTTTAATATACCAGCCTTCACCTGTGCATCTGTTGGTGTTGCTGTTTGCGCAATAGCAGCCAATGGATAAATAAACAAATCAATCCACCAACTTGCAGTAGTGTTACTGAGTATGTCTGCGCAAAGTCTTTTGTTGCCATTGGTAGCAGTATCAATATAGCTGGTTGCTATTTCAATACAAGCCATGCGAACCTGTGTGCGTACAGTGTCTTTATTTGCAAGTGCATAACGTTGTATGTACACTTGACTTTTTGCTGATGTTGTAAATGCAATTGCTACGATTGCTGCGATGATGTATTTTTTCATAATTAATAAATTGAATAGTTTGAATTTATGTTTGCTTCTATGGCTGCTCTGTCAGTTGTTTTATCCGAATAATACATAACCGAAATGGTTACTTTGTAATACGGTGGCAAGAAAAATGCGCCCTCTCTTGCAAAAGAGTAAATTGTCCATGAGTTGTTGTTTATGTTTAATGCCGTAAGTATAATGGGTGAGCTTACTGAAGGAGTTGTTAAATTAGTGTAAACATCTCCTCTGGTTGAAATACTTTTACTAACTCCATTTACATAAGTTGAAGGCGTTCCCACACCGGAAAATGGAGCAGAACCGCTGCCTGATTGTGATAAATATAAATATCCCGCATTTACTTCTTGAGAAAAAACAACTTGCCCCGAAGAGTATAATGACGTTGACCTTAGAATTGAAAAATAACTTGCCGTTGTTGTTCCATTTGTATTTATTCTCAACCAACACGGAGTATTATCATACGGGCGAAACAACTGCATTGCAACGTTTGAGCTGTCGTAAACTATCGAGTTGTTGTACCTGATTACCGGCTGTCTTGACGTGTCTGTGTTTACTGCATTAATTCCGTTGCCTGATTGGTCGTATAATACCGAAATTCTTCCAATAGCGGAACCTGTATAAGTGTTAATAGCGTTTGTATCTATAACCCCAGATGATAAAAAGCCGATGTCGTATTCATTTGAACCAACTCTTAGTTTTATACAATTCCCAGAATACGATGAGCTTAATTTCTTGAAGCCATACGCCCATTTAATACCACTTGAATAAACGTCTAAAAGCGGAACTGTAGAAGTTTGTTGATTATGCGCATGAAACATCGGCATCTGTGCAGATACAGATAGTGAAAAACAAAACAGTAATATGCTAATTATAATTCTTGCCATAGTTGCAATAAATAACATCGTTTATTTTCCAAAAAGTAAGTATGTCGTGACTGCTTGCGGCTGTGGTAAGTGTTACTGCACCAGCTCCGTTATTGATAACCCTTGTGCTTGCAGGCAGTGTTAATGTTCTGCTTCCTGTACCATCCTGTATAACCAAAAGGGAGAGAAACATGCCGTTGCGGAAATTGGAGAACGCAAGGGTTCTGTTGCCTCCCAATGTTACTTTCGCACTTACCCCTGCATTTGCATCAAATGTTACAGTAGCTCCGTCCGTAATAGTTTGGGTAGTGGTGTCAACACTGATAGTTATGTCGTTGGTGTTTTGGGTAATATTTGTATTCCACCCTTGCAGTATGCTTCTAAGGTTTAACTTGTTACTGCTGGTATCTTTAAACACTTGCGCACCGCTTCCTAAGTTGTTGCCGCCGTTGATAAGGGTGTAAGGAACACCGCCGCTAAACGATTGCAGCCGCTGGTTTAAATAATTCTTCGTAATAAGCGTGTAGCTCGTCTGCCCTGTAGTGTCAAGGTGCGTATATTCAAGACCCGTCTTTACTGTTCGTGAATCCTGAAAACGAGTAAGCATTCCGCTTTTCAAGAACTCAAATCCAGCGCTCTGGCTTGTTCCATCGTTCAACTCAAAGTACATATTGTTGCCTACAATCAGGTTATTGGCTGCTCCTGTACCGTATTTATCAACTCGCCATGAACCTGCGTAATTGGTCTGCACCACTACACTATCAGTACCGCTCAAGGCATAAGAGTATTTAAAAGGATTGTTCCAAAGTTGTGTGGCAGAAGTTAAAGCACCGCCTAATGTTACCGCCCCTGCGCTTTCGGTTAAGCCGTTGGAGAAGGTGTAAGATGAACCACCACCACCTGT
>CBIHNR010000114.1:0-17376 GCA_966211215.1 uncultured Pedobacter sp. | reverse complement strand
GTCCTTTTAAAAACAAATTAAACTTTCACAAAAAAAGCCACAAGATGCTTTAGTGCCTACTATGTTCATTTAATCTGAGATATAAGCTGTTTATTTGTATTGGCTATTATTCTTAATGCGTTGTTACAAATTTTGAATAAATAATTGACCACACACAATAAATAACAGATAATTTTACCGGAAACGTTTCCGACTTGCACCGGTGTTTTCCGGGTGTTAAATTTTTTAGATCCATGTCGAAAATAACTATTAAAGAGCTTGCTGAACGTTTGAACCTTTCTATTTCAACAGTTTCGAGGGCTTTAAGCGATAGTTATGAAACCAGCGAAGAAACCAAGAAGCGGGTAAAAGCCCTTGCGGATGAACTAGGATACAGGCCAGATGTATACGCCAGCAATCTTCGAAGCAAAAAAAGCAGGACTATAGGGGTTATAATTCCTGAAATTACAAATAGTTTTTTCAGCCTGGCAATAAATGGTATTGAGGAAGTTGCCCGCCAAAATGGCTACCACGTTTTAATTTATTTAAGTCATGAGGACTACGAGCAGGAAGCTTCTGTTGCGAGGCTACTACTGGATGGCCGGGTGGATGGAATTTTAATGTCGGTAGGATGCGCAACAACCAATACAGCACATATTGAAGCTTTTAATAAACGAGGCATTCCGGTGGTTCTGTTCGACAGGATTTGCGATGGGCTGAATACACTGAAAGTAATTACCGACGATTACAACAGCGGTTACAAGTCTGCCCTGCATTTAATTGAACAAGGATGTAAGAAACTAGCCTATTTATCCTTATCCAAACATTTGTCTATCGACCAAAGGAGAAAAAGCGGCTTTATTGATGCTGCGAACCAGCATAACACCACTTTTGAGATTATCTGCTGCTCCCCGGATGAAGATGAAAATATCAGGATTCTATCAGAGCTGCTTAGCTCAAGTAATAAACCAGATGGCATATTTGCCTCAGTGGAAAAATTGGGGATCACCTTATACCAGGTTTGCCACGAGCTGAACATGCAAATTCCCTCGCAGCTAAAGGTTATCAGTTTTTCTAACATAAAAATAGCGCCGTTGTTACAGCCTCCCCTTACTACCATTACACAGCCCGCATTTGAAATTGGCAGAAAAGCCAGTGCAGCTTTATTCAGGGCACTGAAAAATAACTTTCTATTTGTGGAGAACGAAGAAATTATTGTACCGAGCGAGTTGGTGGTCAGGCAATCTACAAAGGCTTAAGACATCCGGCGATATGCAGGGCTAGCCGTTTATCATCTAGAGTAAAGAACATTGAGAAAAGAAAAATATAACAATGACATGGAGCGCAGGATTATTAGAGACATAGAAGGCTTTAGCCACATTAATCCGGCTAAAGCCTTCTTTATACATTGCTTACCCGTCTGCTAAAGCAGACGGCAATAGATACCCTTTAAGCGCTTTAAAGAACTCATAATCAATAAACTACAAAAATATCATTATAACGAGCTAGATTATTTCCATACCTCATCAACTTTTGCGGCTACCGGATGCTCTGCTTTAAAAGTAAGGGAAAGTAAATGCGCCGCCGTTTGAGCCAGCTGCTGCAAGTAAACCTGCATTGGCTTTTTCATCTCACCTTTGGCTTTTATTCCGGGGCCAATAACAGCAAACCAGGCCTCGTCAGAGCCTCGCACAGATTTTCCATGGCTTACCCAATTATCCCCCTCTCCCCGCCCATGGTCAACAGTAAGCAGCAGGGCAGTTTTATCTTTGTAGTGCACATCACTTTGTATAAAATCCCATAAGTCTTTCAGCCATTTATCTACCTGGTTAGCAGCATTTAAATATGAGCTATACTTAGCAGAGTGAGCCCATTCGTCGGTT
This sequence comes from uncultured Pedobacter sp., assembly GCA_966211215.1. Classification (GTDB taxonomy): domain Bacteria; phylum Bacteroidota; class Bacteroidia; order Sphingobacteriales; family Sphingobacteriaceae; genus Desertivirga. The sequence goes on along the minus strand of CBIHNR010000114.1, from coordinate 15,514 downwards.
TCGCCATAGGCGATATACATCACTCTGGGGCGTTGCGTTTTTAGGTGTTCAAAGGCCGCATAATGAGTAAAAACATCCTGACACTCCGCGCTTCCCCAAGGTTTATAGCTATCCATCAGCATTTTATTTATTATGGATTGGTTTGTATTCGGACTTTCTCCACCCGACTTGTCGAAGGCGGCAATAACTGGAAACCCTGACTTATTTTCGTTAAGTATGCGATTGAATGCCTCCCAAGCGCCATATGCGGCTATTTTATTTTGAAAACTTGTTTGCCGTTGCAGAAAGCCAAGTAAGTTCAGATTGGAATTATCTGGATGGCTGTTTGAATTGACGGCAGAGTCGGCATATCCGGTAAATAACTCATTATAACCCGGATAGGATATTCGGTACGGGTTAGCCACATCCACTTTATTTCCATAAATGCGGTTTCCGTATAGTTGGCCGTTCGCTGCAAACTCCGTCCAGAGAAAAGGGAATATCTTTTTTCTGCTTTCTGAAGCGGACGCAGCGTAATATTTTCGAAAAATGGAAGAGCTATCGCCTTCGTTAAAACGTTTGCTTCTGGCCAGTTCAACATCAAGACCCTTAAATACTTCCTGCCAACGCAGCCCATCAGATGTTATAATAATAAGATTTTCTATTTTTTGCGCGGATAGGTTTTTAAAAGCAACAAGAGCGATAAATGCAGTAGCCAGGTATCGTTTTATCATGTCCGAAAGCATTATGGAATTATTGAGTTGAAATTTATAACTCCTTGTTCAAGAAATTGTTCAAGCTTATCAGGTTATTTACCGCATCACCCATGGTATTATTAAAATACACATAAACTTCTTTTCCTTCTTCCTTCCATGCCTTGATGTAGTGCGAATATTCATATAAAAAATCCTCTGTATAGCTACCTCTATACCCGCCATTGGGACCATGAAAGCGTACGTAAACATGGTCAGCCTCCTGCGGAAGAAATGGCGTTGCAGATGCTGGCAAGTCCTGGATTACAATGCAGGCATCGAATACTCTGGCAAGCTCATAAGTGGATTCGGTGTACCAGGACTTATGGCGAAACTCTAAAGCAAGTTTCCATTGGCTTGAAAGTGCGGATTCTTTGATGCGAATTAAAAGTTGTTCAAGCTGAAGTTCATAATTGAAGGTGGTTTTGGGCGGGAACTGTATCAGCAGGCATCCAGATTTCGTGCCGGCTTCTGATACCACTTCGAGGAAGCGCAGTACATCTTCCTGTTTAAATATAAGCTCCTTATTATGTGTTATTTCCCGCCAAACTTTGAACGAAAAACGGAAGTGAGCGGGCGTGCTTTGCTGCCACTTTTTTACCGTCGCCGCCATTGGAAGCTTGTAAAAGGAACTGTTGATTTCTATACTATTAAATAACGAAGCATAATAATGCAACCGGCTTTTGTCCTGAAACTCTGGTGGATAGGCAAGCTTGTTTCGCACCGGCAATACCAGTCCGCTGGCTCCGGTATAAATACTGCCGGTTTTGGAGGAGGATTCAGTATTAGCCATATGGAGATGTTAATCTTCAGGCCGTTCTTTTGCACTGGCCATTTTTACAATACGGGGCTGAAAAGATGCCAGTACTTCTACCAAATCCGTTTGGGCAGCCATCACTGCGTGAATATCTTTATAAACCATTGGGGCTTCGTCCAGGCCAGAACCAATCAGCGTAATTTTCTTGTGGGCAAGTTCGGCATCAACCAAATCACGGTGCAAGGTTTTAAAGGCAGCATTTCTGCTCATCAATCTTCCGGCCCCATGCGATGCCGAATTTATCGAGTTTTCATTTCCTTTGCCTTTAACAACGAAGCCGGGGGTGCTCATTGAACCAGGAATGATTCCCAGTATTCCTTTGCCTGCTGGTGTAGCACCTTTCCGATGTACCATTACCTCGGTTCCGTCGGCCAGTTGTTCCTTCCATGCAAAATTATGATGGTTCTCAATCCTTACGATAGGGTTTACATTTAAGGACCTTGCAATTTTATTATGGATTTCGTGGTGGTTTGCAGATGCGTATTCCCCTGCCAGGTTCATGGCGATCCAATACTCCTGGCCCTCTTCCGAGCCCATATCGAGCCATGCCAGATGTTTCGCTTCGTTTGGAAGCCGGGTTTTCTTCATTGCAATTTCTGAGTAGTGGTTGGCGATGCTTCCACCAAAGCCTCTTGAGCCGGAGTGCGATAATAAGGCAAGGTAATTACCTTCTGGCACACCTTCAATTGCTCCCTCAGTTACAACCAATTCACCCCATTCTACAAAATGGTTTCCGGTGCCGGAAGTGCCCAATTGCTTGTAAGCCTTATCTTTAAGCGAGCGTATCACTTCTGTAGCGCTCCACTGCGGGCTGTCAAACAGTGAAGTATCATAATGATTGTTCGTAACACCGCCCATTCCAAAAACAGTATTGTTGTCAAGCACAGTTTTTAGACGCTCCCTTTCAGTATCAATTATATAAGACGGTAACTCAAAAATACTCAAGCACATGCGGCAGGCTATGTCAACGCCTACTGCAAATGGAATAATACTGTTAATCGTGGTTGCCAATACGCCACCTATGGGCAATCCGTAACCGTGATGGGCATCTGGCATCAATGCGCCCGCTACGGTAACCGGAAGTTTCATAGCTGTGTTCATTTGCTCCAATGCACCGGCTTCTATATGCTCGGCACCAAAAACAGGGAACTCAATGCGGTTACTTAGTAAGGGCACGGTGTTTACTTCTTTTCTTGCAATCTTGCCTGCTTTACGCAACTGAATTATTTTTTCGGCTACATTTTTAAACTTTCCCCCCACCTGTTTTGCAAAGGGTATTGGGTCGTCAATTAAGGCTTTTAAGTTAGCAATAACCTCTTCCTTCGGCATCACTTCGTGCTTTAGTAGCCCATTTGCTACGCGGCTAAAGGGGATGAGTAGCTCTAAGTTATCAACCCCGAGGGCGCTAATTTCTGTGTTGCTAATTTTTTCCTTTTTCATGATGGCGTTTTCTTTTTCTGAAAGGGCCTGAACTATAATCAATACATCAATAAAAGGACCAATATGAAGCCGGTTTCCGCAAAAAACAATTCTTTTATGAAGTTCTTTTCGATACTTCAAGCGTTTTATCTTTTATTCCCAATAATCATTTCCAATAATCAGTTTTAAAACATTGCCCAATATATACACGTACGCACAATTCGCTTTACACCTCAATCAAATTCTTTAATGAAACGTTCTAGATAAGAATGCCTCTTCTAACTGTTAGAATATTGCCTATTGGCTTTTAATTGGGTGCTACCACAAGTGGTGATGAAAAAAAAGAAAATTATAATTATAGATGATGACCCATCTATCCTGGAAATAATGGAGCTGGTTGTGAACGACCTGGGTTACGAAACATTTACTTTCCCGACATGGAAATCCGAAACCATCCAACAAATTATTGATATAGCACCTGATCTTATTATACTTGATGAATTTCTCATTGGGGTTAAAGGAAGTGGGCTTTGTACCATATTGAAGTCTATTAATCAATTAAGGCGGGTGCCAATTATTCTGGTTTCGGGCGCTAACGATCTACCTGAGATTGCCCGGCGTGCTCACGCCGATGGCTATATTGAAAAACCTTTCGACATCTCGGAAATCGAAGACCTGGTAATGAAAGTGTAAACTCAATTCCGTTAAAATAAATTCAGAGGTATCATAATATCCTATAACATCTGGTAAAGAACATACAATATCCTTCTGAAGCTTGAACTAATTTTGGGGAATTGTAAACCCACATTTATGAGCTTTATTTCCAGAGTATTTCTCTCGTATTGTTTATTATCCAATTTTTTTTTGATGTTGTGCCAGGCTCAGCAAATAGCCTTTCCTGGAGCCGAAGGCTATGGAAAATTTACCAGCGGAGGCCGCGGCGGTAAAGTTGTTGAAGTTATCAACCTTAACGGAGACGAGTCGCCGGGAAGTTTAAGGGCTGCACTGAACACCCCCGGTACTGAACCCATTACGATAGTTTTTAAGGTTGGTGGCACAATCAGCTTAACAAAAGGCCAGGTGAAAGTAGGGCGGCCTAATATGACCATTGCGGGGCAAACTGCTCCTGGTGATGGAATCTGCATTAAGAATGGTTACCTGAAATTTAATGGCAGCAACCTTATAGTAAGGTATATAAGATTTAGGCCTGGTGACGAGGCTGGCTTAAGCGATCTTTCTTGCCTCGGCAACGAAAACTCAAGAAATGTAATTATTGACCACTGTTCTTTAAGCTGGTCTAACGAGGAGAGCCACACCTGTTACGATAATAAATATATTACGGTTCAATGGTGCATACTAAGCGAGAGCCTTTATAAATCATACGATTCCAAAGGAGCCAGAAGTTATGCATCACAATGGGGCGGGCAATATGCAAGCTATCACCACAATTTAATTGCAAGCAATGCCAGCCGTTCGCCGCGTGTAAATGGAGCACGTTCGCATGATACGGTTGCGCTTTGTGATTACCGCAACAATGTTATTTACAACTGGGGGAAATCTGGTGCCGTGTATGGCGGCGAACTGGAGGTAAATTCGCAAGCGGCGAAATGCCATATCAATTGGGTAAATAATTATTATAAACCGGGGCCGGCTACTTCCTCCGAGTTGTATTTCGCGGCACCATCCTATGAGAGCAAACCAGGCGCTGCCAAAGGGTATGCAAAATGGTATTTTAAAGGCAATGTAATGGAAGGAAAAACCCCTATGACTAAGGATAATTGGAAGGGTGTGGACATAGCTAAAGTTGGCTCCATTGAAAATATTAAATCGAGCACAGAATTTGACGTTGAAAAACCCTTTACCGAAACTGCCGAAAAAGCTTACGCTTCTGTACTAGCCAAAGCTGGTGCCAATTTCCCTGTAAGAGATGCCGTAGATAGCCGTGTAATCAATGAGGCTTCGGGGAAAGTAAAACCGATTGGCGGCGGCGCATATGGTTCTAACAAAGGCATTATCGATTCTCAGAAAAGCATTGGTGGCTGGCCTGTTTTAAAGTCGGCAAACCCTCCTGCCGATACTGACCATGATGGAATGCCTGATGCCTGGGAACTTAAAAACAAGCTTAATCCCAATAATGCCGAGGATCGAAATTTGATCGCTAAAAATGGCTATACAATGTTAGAGGAGTATTTGAATGGAATTGTAGAGTAAAAGATTGCTTAGATAACCAGGGGTTGCACCCCTGGTTGCTTAAAGTCAAGCCTTTCAGGCTTGCTAGAAGCAGAATGTGCCATGCGAGTCTTTGTCATCAAACAAGCTGTTCGCCATTAAAAGCTCTTTTCAATTCCTCGATATTGAATTTTTCATTTTCAGAAAAGCCTTCGTTACACGTTCAACCTTCTCGGTATTGCCATCCTGCAGCATATCGTCCATAATGGAGGGAACAACCTGCCAGGAAACCCCAAATTTATCTTTCAGCCAGCCGCAAACCTGCGCTTTAGGGTCGCCGCCGTCAGAGAGTTTATCCCAGTAGTAGTCAATCTCTTCCTGATTCTCGCAGTACACCATTAGCGATACAGCTTCATTAAACATAAAGTTATGTTGCAGGGCGCTATCCATTGCCATAAAGCTTTGCCCGTTTAGGGAGAACTGAGCGTATTTAACAGTGCCCTCTTTTTCAGGCGCCTCGTTTCCCCCATAATGCAATACTTCCTCTATCTTAGAATTTTTAAATATTGAGGTATAGTAATCCATCGCACTTTCTGCTTGTCCGCAATGATCACCTACAAAAAGCAGCGATGTTAGAATTGACTGGTTGCCAGTTTCATCCTCCCCTGCCCAGGCAATTTGCCATGATATGCCAAACTTATCTTGCACCCAGCCGTACTTTGGGCTCCAGGGATACGGCCCGTAAGCCATTAACGCCTTGCCGCCTTCAAGTAATGCATTCCAGATCGCATCTGTTTCGCTTTCAGATCGGAATGTGGCGAAAAAAGAAATTGAAGGGTTGATCTTAAAAAGCGGGCCGCCGTTAAGCAAGGAGAAATTTTGCCCTTCCAGTTCAAAATCGATAGTCATCACACTGCCCGCTTCGCGGCCGTGTATTTCGTACCCCTCCTTCACATAGCGTGTTACCCGGCCGCTTTTGGAATTGGGGAATACCGAGGTATAAAATCGAACGGCCTCCTCCGCCTGATTATCAAACCAGATCATCGGAATAATTAATTGATTAATGCTTGCCATAGCTTTATATGTTTTTAATGAGATAGTGTTTTTAGCTTAATTTAGGCAATACGTACTGCCCGAAATCTTGTATAAACGCATCTTGTTCCAGGTTAACATTATGGAGGATGATCCTTTCAATGCCCAATTCCATATCTTGCTTAATCCAATGTATATGCTCATCCAGGTCGGATGAAATACGTGCCATTTTAGCAACGTCCTCCGGGCGCACAAACTCCGCGGCTGCATCGAAATGAGCTGGCGTAGGCATATCGCCTAAAACCGTCCCCTGAAATATATTAGTCTTCCATTGGCTGAATGCTCCATTTATAGCATTTTCCTTATTTCTTGAATAGGATAGTTGCGTTTTTAAGTATACCGCCTTGCCTTCGCCACCGTTCTTTCTAAAGGCATCAACAGTTTCCTTTAGCTCCTTAGCTGGTTTAGAAACGGTGATCAGCCCATCCGCCCATGAGCCCACCCAGGCAGCTGTTTCTTTAGAAACGGCCGCTCCTATTATCGGTGGCAAAACTTCCGGCAAAGTATACAAACGGGCATTTTCAATATTTACAAGACCCTGGTGCCGAACAGTTTTTCCTGCAAATAATTGCCTTATTATGTCAACACATTCCAATAGCCGGCTATTTCTGACTTCCTTATCCGGCCATTTATCGCCGGTAATCAGTTCGTTAATTGCCTCGCCGCTTCCTAACGATAACCAAAAGCGATTAGGGAACATCTCAGCCAGCGTGGCAGCGGCCTGAGCTACAATTGCAGGATGGTAGCGCTGGCCCGGGGCACATACTACCCCAAACGGAAGGGATGTGTTTTGCATTGCCGCACCCAGCCAGGCAAAGGAAAAGCCGCTTTGCCCCTGCCGTTCACTCCAGGGATGAAAATGGTCGGAAGAGTTGATGCAAGTAAAGCCCGCTTGTTCGGCCAGGGTAACAAGCCTTAACAACTCGCTTGGCTTAAACTGTTCGTGCGATGCCTGGTAACCTATCGATGTCATGCCGGGTTCTGTTTAGTGTACTTAAACCATTTAAATCCATAAGGTGCCAAAATGATATCACCGTCCTGCTGCCTGCTCAAATCATCACCAAATATTTCGGATAAAAAAGCAGTTTCTATATCGAGCGACTTGAGCTTTATCGATACACGATGGCTGGCCAGGTTATGAATAAAATATGCACCTTCTTCATAATATGTAAAGCAATGAATAAACAAACCTGGTTCATCCGTTGTAATTGTTGCGTACTCGCCATTTCCGATTTCGGGAAAATGCTTTCGGGCAATGATTAATTGTTCTATCCAGTTCAAAAATGAAGTAGGGCCACGTTGTTGTTTTCTGATATTAAGTGTTTGATAGCCAAACTTCTCGTCAGTAATTATTGGGGCATTGGTGTTTTTTCCTTCTGATGAAAAACCCGCCTCTACCGCTTCCGACCATTGCATAGGTGTCCGCACACTTTCGCGTCCTTTCAATCTCAAGTTTTCTCCCATCCCAATCTCGTCGCCATAACGGATCATTGCAACACCAGGTAAAGAAAACAAGAGGCTAAATGCCAACCGCATAAAGTTTTTGTCGCCTTCCAGCATCGGAGCAATACGCCTTCTTATTCCGGTATCGAAAATCAGCATATCCATATCAGGAGCAAACTTTTGGTAGATTTTCTCCCTTTGTTTTTCAGTTAAAAGTTCGAGGGATAATTCATCATGATGGCGTAAGAAATTGAGCCACTGATTTTGATGGCTAAGTTTTGGAAGCTGCTTTAGGGCTTGATATAAAGCAGCCGATTTTTCTTCGGCCATGGCCAGAAAAAGATGCTGGTTAAGAAAGAAGTTAAACACCATATGCATTCTCTGCCCCTTGTCCAGGTATGTTTTCAGCTTTCGGGGTAACACATTGGCTTCGGCAACTAATATGGCATCGCTGTTGCGTAAGGATATAAACTCACGCATTTCTTCCAGGAAGCCTGAAAGATTATATTCTTCCTTAGTTGATAAGCCATAAGGTTCTATTAATATTTCTGCTGCATCAACGCGAAAGCCGGACACGCCCAGTCGTAACCAGAAGCCCATCACTTTAAGAATTTCCAATCTTACATCCCGATTAGCAATGTTAAGGTCGGGTTGCTCTTCGTAAAAGCGGTGAAGGTAATACTTGCCAGCCTTTTCGTTATATGTCCAGAGCTTATCCACTTCGCCTTTTAATATCAAGTCATCGGGATTATGTTTTTGGGGTTTATCAGACCATATGTAATAATTAAAATATTTAGAATCCGGATTTCCGGAAGCCTCTTTAAACCAGGGGTGCTTAATCGAAGTATGATTTACTACCAGATCAATAACAACGCGAATACCCAATTGGGAGGCTTTATCCATAAATTCAGCAAAATCGCCCAGGGAGCCTAAACGTGGGTCGATGTTATAATAATCTGTAACATCATACCCATTATCGCGGTTAGGTGACGGAAAGAAAGGAAGCAGCCAGATGCAATTAACACCGAGGCCGCTTATATAATCCAGTTTGTTAATCAGGCCTTGAAAATCACCGGTGCCATCGCCGTTGGCATCATAAAACGTTTCGACGTCAAGCGAATAGAATATGGCGTTTTTATACCAGATATGTTTCATAAGGCTTACTCGTTACCAGCAAAAGCGATGGTGGTCATCAGTGCATTTTCACTTTGCCTGCTATCGAGCCGGGTATGCTGGATAACCACGGGTACGTCAGAATGGAAAACGCTGGAATATTCAGTTCCCAAAGGGATAGGCTCGGGGTCAACCAGGTCATTAAATCGTATGTGCCTGGTTCTTCTGGCAGGTACTTTAATTTTATAAGGCCCAACTGGTTCGCGGTCTGCAAAATACAGAGTTATCTCTATGTGGGCATCAAGATTGGTGGTGTTAAGAATACATGCCGTTTCATGGCTGGTCATTTCGGGCTCTGGCCCATTACTGTTTTCAGGTATATATCCCTCAGCAATTACCCATTGCTTTTTTCCTATATGGTTCTTCATTTTTTGCGGGCTTGGTTCAGGTGAAACCTTAATAAGTGCCGCATTGTTTGACGCTTTCTGTGCATAGCCCTATTGCCTTCTTTGCAGAGATAGTATCCTTTTCCACCATTTACTATCGGGTTTGGCAACCTCCGGAAAGTTCTTTTTAAACAGATAGACGGTGTAATCCATCTCTTTATTAACTGCAGTAATAGCAAGCCGCGACTCTGCCATCAAAATTAAACTGGCATAAAATAAAAAACAGATACCAAGTATATCCAGCGCTACTGGTATCCATGCGTACTGTGCAATAAAGAAATAAACCATGGCAATGCTGATGCAAGATGCTATGAAAATGAAAAGGGTTAAGTATAAACTCGCCATAGCTTTCTGCAGGTAACGCGCCCGCTGGCTCGAATATCTTAATTGGCTAAATAGTGCAGATAAGTCTGTGGAGGGTTCAGCAGAAGTTTCACTACTCATTAAGTTCTCCATCTTATCTGCGAGTTTCCGTGTCCGCTCAATGGTTCGGCTAAGCCTTTGCGATGTAGAAAGAATTAATGAACTGCTTGCCATAATCAATACCACAGGCGTTATCATAGCCGATAGTACCGATAAGGTTTGCGAAAGTTCGGTCATTGGAGGCATGGTGGCTACTCTTCTATAAAAACTCTTTTGAGATAAGCGTTCAGGAAAATACCATGTGGGTCCATTTCCTCGCGGATCTTTTGAAATTCCTTCCACCTGGGATAAACCTTTTTTAATTCTGCAGCATTCATAGAGTGCTTCTTTCCCCAGTGCGGCCTTCCGCCATGTGCTTTAAACACACTTTCAATATCCTCAAAGTACTCTTTATAAGGCAAGCTTGCATTTTGATGGATGGTTATAGCCACAGTATCCCGGCCATAGGAATTGCTTAAAAAAACATCGTCTTTGGCAATTGGCCTGAAAAGAATTCTCCAGCCCACAATCTTTCTATGTTTCGCTAATACTCGTTTTCGTATCTCCAGAAAGCAGTTAACAGCAACCGAAGCATCAACAGAGTACTCCAGTTCATTGTATTTTAACTCATGCTGGGTTGGCAACACATCCTTTCCCCAGCCAGTGTAATCCTTGTAAATTTTCCCAAAGGGGATTACCTTATTGGCGCTATCTTCAAAGTTCCATGTACGCAGGCTCACATCATCACGCCGCGGATACCAATAAAAACAGAAATTTCGATGGGTATCCATCATTTCATCCAGATGATTTAAGCAGTCATTTAGGGAGGCACAATATTGAATGCGCCGCAGTTTGAAAGCAGGAAGAACCCTTAACTGTACTTGCGTAATTAATCCTATAGCACCCAAGGAAACTTTTAGTGCCTGCATTATTTCAGGGTTGTCATTTATATTAAACTCCTTATGCTCCCCGATGCCGGTAACTAGCTTTAGCCCAATAACTTGTCCCGACATGTTTGGCAGGCTTTTTCCTGCACCATGGGTTCCGGTGCTTATAGCCCCAGCTATGGCCTGCTTATTAATATGGCCCGTGTTTTCCAGTCCCAAACCATGTTCAAACAGGGCTTCGCCAATCTCTTCAACGGTCATTCCGGCACCCACAGTAGCAGTCATATTTTCCTTATCGACAAAATGCAGGCTTTTAAAATTTTCCATTGATATCAGTGTGTCCTTTGTCTCGAAGATTCTGGAACATGAATGGCTGGAACCTACGGAGCGGATATTACTATCATCGGATATCGCCTTTTCTACCAATTTTTTTAAATCGCTTTCATCATGAGGGATTTCTATTGCTGCCGGCTTAAAGCGAATACTTCCCGACCAGTTCGTCCATTCATGTCCAATTTCATTGTTCTGCATATCAGTTTTCAAAGGGCCTTAAAGTTTAATCTGGAACACGCCGCCCGGGCTAAAAGTTTAAAAAAACCTGGAAGCGAATGCTTTTAGGCTTTGCTGTGTTTGTGCCAACGGCTGTGTTGTATCGCGAAAGTCACCAGAGGCAAAACAGTATGTTCAACGTTAATAAATGAGCCCAAAATATGAGGTAAAAACACTTGTATAAAGAACTTTTGTGCCCATTTCTATATTAATAATAATTATAGGCCATGGCAGATATTTATAACATTGATAGCCAATTATTAGGTGCACATATGGAAGCACTCGTTGCCGGACTAGAGGAAAGTTTCTTCTTTTTAGATACCGGCTACAACTTTATATATTTAAACCCTGCCACTGAAAAGCTCCTCCTAAAATCCAAGAAAGGCCTGCTAGGCAAAAATATAAGGGATGCTATCCACAAAGAAGAGAATCCGGCTCTCTTTGATATCTTGATACGTTCAATTGAAGGGGAAAAACACATAAAAACTAATTTCTTTTCGATCCCCCATCAAAAATGGTTATATATTGAAATATTCAGGTCTGCATCAGGCATTTCCGTTGAAATCTGCGACGTTCGGCGCGATAGGTTCGCGTTTGAAAATGTGAAGCAATTGCCATTGGAAACGCTTGTGGACAATATTCCGCAAATTGCCTTTGCAGCAAGCGTTATAGGTACAAATATCTATTTTAATAAAAAATGGGCCGAGTATACTGGTGAGCAATGGGAAGGAGAAATAAGTAAGCTTTGGAAAACTGTTATCCACCCAGACGACTACGAAAGAATTATAAGCCTTTGGTTTCAGCACTCGGCGCAGGGCGAGCCATATGAGGCTGAGTATAGAGTTAGAAAGTATACGGGAGAATATCGATGGCATCTGGGAAGGTCGAATCCGGTAAAAGGGCCAGATAATAATGTTGATTTCTGGATTGGAACAGTAACAGATATTCACGAATTAAAACAGACCCAGGAAAGGCTAAAAGCAAGCGAACATTTTGCACAAACCCTCATCGATAACTCTCCGGATATTATCGTAATAGTGAATTACGTTAACAATAAGACCACCTACAGTAACAAGGTGATTAGCCGGATTTTAGGTTATGATGGAAAGTTAGAACAAGCAAATTCAGGATATTTTGAGAATTATGTTCATCCCGAAGACCTTTCGAGGTTAAAGGAGCTTGTAGAATCAATAAGAACCGCCTCCTCCGACGATACTATTCACAATTTGCTTATACGAGTAAAAGATGCTTATGGCGCCTGGCGGTGGCTGCAAACAACGGCAATGATTTTCAGCCGGACAGAAAGCGGTTCTGTACAAGATATTTTGTATTACTTCACTGATATTACTACGCTAAAGGAAACAGAATTAAAACTTAAGGAAAGCATTCATTTTACGAATAAAATAGCCGAAGCAAGTCCGGATTTAATAACAGTTATAGATTATACAACTCTTAGATTTACTTATGTAAACCGGGCCCCTGCCTATTCATTTTTTACGATTGATCAGCTACTGAATTCATCAATAGACAATCTGGAGCCTATTGTTGAGCCCGCCGACTGGACCAGGTTCTGTGATTATTTTACCAGTTTTGAAACCGCTACAGATGAAGATATTCTGCATTTGGACTACCAGATGGTAAACAGCCAGAAAGATTGGCGCTGGGTACGAACGCGGGGAAAGATTTTTGAAAGAGACGAAGCTGGAAAACCGTCAAAAATAATTGTTGTTACCCAGGATATAACGGCCAGCAAAGAGATAGAGGAAGCTGCCAGACAAAACCTGCTGATGCAAAAACTGCTCGAAAAAAAGGATGAGTTTATGAGTGTTGCCAGCCACGAATTAAAAACACCTATGACCACCATGAAAGCCAGCATTCAAATATTGCAAAGGCTTATTGATACTCAAGCTGAAGAAAAGGTCCTAAAAGTTTTTATTTCTAAAGCAAATGAACAGATTAACAGATTAACATCGCTGATCAATGACTTATTAGATAATGCCAAAATTCAGGCAAATAGAGTTAGCTTGAGGATAAGCAGCTTTCATATCAGAGAGGTAATTGAAGACAGCATTATGCATAGCCCAAGCTCGCACGAAATCAGGCTAAGAAACATTGTTGATGATGTGATAGAAGGAGATAAAGTTAGAATTGGACAGGTTTTAACAAATTTTCTCACCAACGCAATAAAGTATTCTCCAGCAGCAAAAGAAATCATAATCGACACTAAAAGAGAGGGAGATTTTTTAATGGTTTGTGTTACTGATTTTGGAATCGGAATTCCGAAAGAAAAGGTATCGATGGTTTTTGACCGCTTTTTCAGAGTGGAAGATACTTCTTCAGAGTTTTCGGGGCTTGGTTTAGGGCTCTATATTTCGGCGGAAATTATTAAAAGACACAATGGAAAAATTGGGGTAAACAGTGAGCAAGGCAAAGGCTCCACCTTTTGGTTTAAAATTCCGTTGAAATTTAAGGAACCTCCTACTAACGGCCAACCGCAAACAACATAAGTCCGGATGATGAGAAAGCCACCACACACTGGCAGGTTACTTTGCCGTGGTTGGTATCTTTTTTTTCCGTGGTCGGAGTCCTCACAGGCCACTTAGATTAAAACGGCAATCGAGGATTATATTACCAGCCGGGTTCAAGGAGTCATTGGCGCCAGAACTCCGTTTACAAGCTCTTATCTACCTAAATTTTTCGGTTGGACACCAATTGATTAGCACCTTAAATAAGGGTTTTGTTTTCCCCTATCCTCCTAAGAAAAGCCTATAACTAAAGCTTGCAGACCTTGCTTTTCTTTAATATTGGTATCGACTCCCATCGTTAAAACTTGACATAGCCCTTAACCTAAGAATACTATCCATTGAAAATCAATATTTTGTTTTTAATGCAAATGTTGATTAGGATTGTGTCCTCCGCTGGTCCAAAGGAGGTGGTTAAAGCTCTTAATCATAGCATATTGCATATTCCTCCCCCTTACCCCCAATGTCATTAACTTAAGGATTAGCGATGCGCCGTAGGTGCAAAATGTCGGTAGAAAAATTTAATATAAACGATTTGCGTGCCGTAGGTACGATCCATTATGGTTCCGTACCTACGGCACGGAATTCATATCGCCCTATTTTTTTCTACCGACATCTGACCCCGATGGGGTCTTGACCTTAATTAACAACATTGCCCTTACCTCCTCCAGGGGTCCTCCAGAGTTAACGACTATGTCTCCTCGAGGAGAGGGATAGGGTTAGGTGATAAACAATCTGAGTTATCTTCTCTTTGTTACATGGCAATGTTCGTTCCATCGAACTCAGGTTAATTACCAAAATGCCGGTATTGCCCCTTTTGCGAACAAAACCTACTTTTGCAGCTTATGTCTTTATTACGCTCAAAATATATTACAACTTCTCTCAAACCCCTTACCCTTCTGATATTAGTCTTCCACTTCGGGCCCTCTAAGGCTCAGAATGTTGGTATAAATGCGAATGGCCAGGCACCGAACGCGTCGGCAGCCCTGGATATTGATGTTACGGCTTTTACAGAAAAAAAAGGCTTATTAATTCCAAGAGTTACCAACTCTGAAAGAGAGGCAATGAACCCACTGCCAGCTGCAGCTCAGGGACTTTTACTCTATCAAACTGATGGCATAGAAGGCTTTTACTACAACACCAGTACAAATACCGCCCCTACCTGGGTTTATATATCTGGAGGAACGGCCGCTTCCAACATAGTTCCTTCGGGAACTATTTTACCTTATGGCGGAAGCTCGGCACCTGCTGGATATCTCCTGTGCGATGGTAGCGAGGTCGACAGAATTACGTACACAGACCTGTTTGCCGCCGTAGGTACCGCGTTTGGATCTGGCAATGGCAATACAACATTTAATATCCCGGATTTTAGGGGGACTTTTCTACGCGGAGTTGATGGAACTGCAGGCAAAGATCCAGATAATACAACCAGAACGGCGATGCAAACTGGAGGAAATACCGGGAATGCCGTGGGCAGTGTGCAGTCGAGCCAGGTTATCTCCCATACCCATACAGTAAGGCTAAACCCAGGCACTTCTTCTTATAATAACTTTATACCTGGCACATATAATCAGGTTGGAGGAAATGGATTTGGTACCCCTCATTCAGCGCCCCTTTCTGCTGTTGGCGGATCTGAAACCCGGCCTGCAAATGCTTATGTTAACTATATAATAAAGCTGTAAGAGATGTATTTCGCTAAATGTGAAGCTGACATCAGGCGAAGTGGATCATATGCAACTTGCTTATTTTGAGGTGTTTTTAAATATGAAACTTTGTCATTATAAGTAAAGAACTTTTGGAAAGAAAAAAATAGACATGACATCTGGCGAAACGCAGGCTAGCCAGTTTTTGTCATCTCGACTTAGGAGAGATCTTAAAGCGCCTTATTATTCGTATAGTCTTAGGATCTCTCCTGTCGTCGAGA
>CBIHNR010000113.1:0-17412 GCA_966211215.1 uncultured Pedobacter sp. | reverse complement strand
TACCAACAGGCCAATTAATGCCGAAACTTCATAAGCATGTGCGTAAACTGCCCAGGCAAGTGCCAATATGGCTATGCCAATAAGTGCAAAGCGGATACTGGCACGCAGCATTACTGGCTATCAGTAAACTTGTAACCTACCCCTCTAATTGAATGAAAATATTTTGGATTTTTTTGATCAGGCTCAAAGTATTTTCTAAACGTTAGAATAAAATTGTCGATTGTACGGGTTGACGGGTATACATCGTAATTCCAAACCGTTTCCAAAATTTGTTCGCGAGACACTGCTTCATTCCTTCTTTCAATAAGAAGTTTTAAAAGCATCGTTTCCTTTTTAGTTAAAGGAGTTATGGTACCATCGTCATGACGTAATTCAAAAGAGTTGAAATAGATGGTTTTATCACCGATCTTATACGTGTTCAATTCCTTCTTTTCTTCGCCCGATAGGCCGCGTTTCACCAAATTATTTACACGAAGAATAAGTTCTTCTAGGTTAAAGGGCTTCACAAGATAATCGTCAGCGCCTTTTCTTAAACCAGTAACGCGGTCTTCATTTGTATTTTTTGCCGTAAGGAACATAATCGGCACTTCAGAATTCTCCAACCTGATTGTCTCGGCTACCTGAAAACCGTCAATTTCAGGCAGCATCACATCTAAAACTATAAGGTTAAAACGTTCTTCTTTGAAGATCTTAAGGGCTTTTTTGCCATCGGTGGCAGTAGTAACTTTGTAGCCCTCTAATTCGAGGTTCAGCTTTATCGCTTCAAGTAGATGGTCTTCATCCTCTACTAATAAAATACGTTGTTTAGTTGCCATTTGAGTTAAAAGTTACTTCAAATATAGTTCCTGTTGGCTTATTGTTTTTAACCTTAATGTAAGCTTTATGCTTTTCGAGAACTTGTTTCACAATATATAGTCCTAAACCTGTTCCTTTAGTCTTTCGGGTTTCCTCACTGCCCACCCTATAGAATTTGTCAAAGATCCGAAGCTTCTCTTCGTCATTTATGCCAATTCCTTTATCCTCTACCGCTAATTGGGCAATATTGTTTTTCTCCTTAAGTTTTACTCTGATTTCTGCACAGGGGGGCGAATATTTTACGGCGTTCTCCACCAGGTTTGAAACCACCAACGTTAGAGCAAATTTGTCGCCCGTAAGCTTTACATTAGGCTGAATATCGCACGCAATCGTCTGGCTACTACAAGAATGTATTTGCAGTCTGCTCGCTACACTCTTAACCAATTCAGAAAAATTGAACTCTTCTTTAGGAAAAGTATATGAATGGTTTTCGATTCTCGTGGCAATAAGCATATTTTCTACCAGGTCATCTAAACGCTCAATATCCTTTAATGAATTATTTAGGAAATTATTTATCTGAGCTTTGTCTAAATCTCTTTTCAAGATTGTCTGTAAATAGAGCTTAATAGACGCAAGAGGCGACTTTAATTCGTGAGTAACAGATAAGAGAAAATTCTTTTGTTGCTCGTGAAGCTTGCGCTCCTTTTTAAGAGTTCGTTGAAGATAATATGCGCCAGTAAGAAAAATCAGAAGAAAAATGGCGCCTTCCCCCATTATCATGCCCTTGCGCTCAGGCTGAACAGACACAAGCAAGTATGCCCACCACAGAATTTCTGTTAGCACATAAATTGCAAGAGCATAAAATATAACGAGTGGTTTACGCATCCTCTACCAATTGATAGTTGGTTGTTTGGAGCTGTGAGTCGGGAAATTTTCCAAACTAATTCCAAACTCCCAACTCTAATTCTTTGTCCTAAAAACGATATCCAATGATTCAATAATTGCCCGTTTTGCTTTTTCCAGCTCAACCTTTGAATGGGCTGCAGAAACAAAACCAACCTCATAGCCTGAAGGCCCTAAATAAATTCCACGATTTAATAACTCACGATGAAGAATTTTAAATTTCTCCATGCTGGAAGCGTCAATATCTTCTGCTGCCTTAATTGGCTTATCAGTAAATGCAAACCAAAAGATCGAGCCTATTGAAAACACCTTAAACTTATTGTTACGGGTGGTAGCAAAACGCTGGATTGATTCAGTGAATTCTTCCGCCTTTTTATTTAAATCTTTATAAAAGTTTGATTTGAGCAGTTCGCTTATCTGAGCAATTCCTGCAGCCATAGCAACTGGATTTCCGGATAAAGTACCCGCTTGATATACAGCCCCTTCAGGGGATATGTTAGCCATAATCGAGGCTGAAGCACCATAGGCTCCAACAGGCATGCCGCCTCCTAAGATTTTTCCGTAGGTAATAATATCCGGCTTTATTTCATAGTATTTCGCAGCTCCTTCAAAACCAAGGCGAAATCCGGTAATCACTTCATCAAATATTAATAAACTTTGATTTTGAGTGGTAATAGTTCTTAAAAATTGAACAAATTCTTTATCCTGAATTAGCAAACCGTTATTAGCAGGAACCCCCTCAATGATCACTGCTGCAATTTGCCCTTCAAACTGAAGGAATGCCTGCTCTACTGCGCTTTTATCATTTAAGGGAACAACAATGGTTTCATCGGCAAATGATTTTGGAACTCCGGCAGAAGACGTTTCGCCGAAAGTAACCAAACCAGAACCGGCCTTTACCAAAAGTGAATCAACATGCCCATGATAACAGCCTTCAAACTTTAGGATCTTGTCTCTTTTTGTATAGCCTCTGGCTAAACGTATAGCCGACATAACCGCCTCTGTTCCAGAACTTACAAAACGTATTTTTTCAATTAACTTGTTATTTTTTAAGATCAGCTCTGCCAATTCATTTTCCAAAGCGGTTGGCGCACCAAAGCTTAGCCCTTTTTGCATTACTTCGGTCACCTTCTCTCTGATTTTCGCATTGTTATGCCCTAAGATTAGCGGCCCCCATGAACAGCAAAAGTCAATAAACTGGTTTCCATCGGCATCCCAAAGAAAACAGCCTTCACCTTTTTCGATAAACAGCGGAGTTCCATACACTGAGCGAAAAGCCCTTACAGGTGAATTTACTCCTCCAGGAAACAAGGTTTTAGCTTTTTCATAAAGTTCGGTTGATTTTTCTCGCGAGATATCTGGTTTGCCTGTTGTTGATACAGGCCTATCATCCTCATCAGAGCTAAATATTTTTTTGAGAGAGTCAAGCATTATTTTGAGGTTAAAGGTTAAAACTGAAAGGTAAAGGGACTTGGAATTCTAAACCTTTCGCCTTTTACCTTTCAGCTTTAACCTCATTTACATCCAATTATTTTCTAAAATATCTTTTATATGATAGGTAGTAATGATGCTTGCACCTGCACGGGCAAAGGCATGCATTGTTTCCATCACTACTTTTTGTTCGTCTATCCAACCTTTTTCGGCCGCTGCTTTCACCATCGAATATTCACCGGAAACGTTATAAACCGCCAGCGGAGTATTTGTGTGCTGTTTAAGCTTGCTAATAATATCCAAGTAAGCTAGCCCGGGCTTTACCATTAGTACATCAGCCCCTTGCTCTTCATCAAGTAATGCTTCTTTAAGCGCTTCCGTCGGATTTCTGAAATCCATTTGATAAGATTTCCTGTCACCTTTGCCAGGGGCACAATCGGCAGCTTCACGAAAAGGGCCATAGTAGGAAGATGCAAATTTCGTAGCATGCGACATAATTGCAGTATTAGCCTGTCCGTTTGTGTCAAGCAGATTGCGTATAGCCTCTACCCTACCGTCCATCATGTCCGAAGGGGCAAGCATATCAGCGCCAGCATTTGCATGAGCCAACGCCATTTTTGCAATAATTTGTACCGTCGCATCATTTTGCACATAATCATTGTGCAGAATACCGCAATGCCCATGTGTGGTATAAGAACAAACACAAACATCCGTAACCACATATAAATCATCGCCAAAAGCCTTTTTTAATTCTTTAACAGCAGAAACAACTAAAGAATTATCTGCATAAGCTGTATGGGCATCCTCACTTTTCTCTTCACCTACACCAAACAGCATTATCTTATTAAGTCCGAATGTCAAGCCTTTCTCTACATCCTTTATTAAAGTATCGATGGAGAAGTGATTGACTCCAGGCATGGCGTCTATAGCTTTTGTTACATTACTGCCTGGCACCACAAAGTAAGGATAAATAAACATATCCTTTGAAAGCCTGGTTTCGGCAATCATATCACGCACTAGCGGCGATTTTCTAAGTCTTCGTGGTCTAACTAGCATAAATTCAAGCCCCAGCCCTTAAGGGGGGCATAAAAAGTTTCATAGCCTGTAAAGGCTCGTAAATTAATTATTCACATTCTAAGCACCATTCTATTCCCCCTTCAGGGGTCGGGGGCTCTACAATGCAAATACGGCTTCAGCCAACCCAATTTCATCAGGCGAATAAGGCAATGTATACTTAACGCCCATTTCGTCAAATTTCTTACCTGTCGAGCGGCCAATACAAATAACTTTTTGTCCGGGCTCTAACAGGTTTTCGGCAAAATATGCCTCTACATTTGACGGGCTTGTAAAAATCAACACTTCTGCACGCGATTGCTCAATATCATCTTCCATTACTGTTTCGTAAACAGGCAGATCAATAATTTTTGTGTTATCAGAAAGCGCTTTCTGTATGGTACGCATAGAATCTTTAGCGCCGGGAAAAAGAACTGTCGATCCGTTTGCAATCTGTGCAAATTCGGTAGCTATATCAGCTGTATCTATACCTTCTTCCTCGCCATTAAAATCCGGAATTCGGCCATAACGCCTAAGCGTTTCTTCGGATGCCCGGCCAATTACTCCCAGCTTGGTTTTTTTACCAATTTCTGCACCTAGTTTGAAGAAATGCTCAATAGCGTTTTTACTGCTGAAAAATATCCAGTCAACGTGCCTTAAAATATACGAATCAAGCTTGTTTATTATTGGGAAGGTGCGAATTAAAGACCTGCCTTCAATCATAATTCCATGTTTCTGCAAGGCTTTGCGCAGGTAGCTCGATTCTGGAATATCCCTGGTTATAAAAACATGTCTTGGAAAACTGCGCTTCTTTGAGAACTTGGCTACAATCTTTTCAGCAAGCCCCTCTGTTGTTTCAGCCTCAATAAAGTGCCTGTCAGGGAACGCATCTCCAGCTTCCGCTTTCGATGTCCAAACCTGGAACTTGTCATTTTCTTTTCGGCAGTAACATCCTAAAGGCATATGGCACCCCCCGTTGAACATATTTAAAACTTTTCGTTCAACCGAGATCTGCTCTGCTATTTCTGCATTATGTAATACCTGAAGCCTATCGAAAAGCTCCTGATCGTTTTCACGAATCTGGATCGCCAACACTCCTTGAGCCGGGGCCGGAATAAATTCCATTGGCTCAAGCTCTTCAACATAAAATTCACTTAAATCAATGCCCAGCCTTTCCACGCCAGCTTTTGCAATCATAATTGCATCGTAATCTTCATCGCGGAGTTTTTGTATGCGGGTTGGAACGTTGCCGCGTAAATCTTCAATTTCCAGATCAGGGCGAACAGCTAAAAGCTGCGCCTTGCGGCGGTTAGATGATGTTCCAACCATTCCTCCATACTTTACAGAAAGCTTTTGCTTAACGTCAACGCAATCCTTTAGAATAAGTAGAAGCTCGCTTGGATCTTCGCGCTCTGAAACGGCTGCAATTATCAAGCCTGGGGGATTTTGAGTAGGTAAGTCTTTATGAGAATGGACCGCAATATCGATAGTCCCGTTTAACAAACCTTCCTCTAACTCTTTAGTAAAAAAACCTTTACCCTCAAGTTTATCTAAACGAAGATTCAGTATACTGTCGCCCTGCGTTTTTATGATTTTTAGTTCAGCTTCTAACCCAGCTTTAGCTAATTGGCCTTTAACATAATTAGCCTGCCAGAGAGCAAGATCGCTTCCCCGTGTTCCAATAATAACTTTTCTATTCACAGTGAAAATTTAGCCTTTTGTGCAAAAATACGACTAATCTTTTTGCTTTAAAGCGAAAGAGAAATTAACTATGATTAACCAGGATTTCTTTGGCCATAATCATAGGTACACTGATGTACTTTTTCTCCATGTAGTTCATGATTTTTTCGAGCACCTCCCGCGAATTGCTATCAAGTTGCTCAAGGTCATCAGCAAAAACAGAGTTAACCGCCACGCTGCGTATTTCCTTTATTTTTAATGGAACTTCACGCATTGCAAGCTCTATACGGCGTTGCTTTAACAGAGGTTTAAACTCATTAATATTTTGTTCGATAATTAGTTCGGCATGTACCAACTCCTGGTAACGTTCCTGCATGTTCTGATTGGCAATTTCCTGCAGGCTGCGCACTTCAATAAAAGTAACCGCATTCTGTTCAACAACTTCCGGAGCTGTATCATTAGGGATAGCAAGATCGACGATCACCTTTTTATCTGTATCGCCATTTAACAATGCTTGATAAATTTCATTGTTTATGATAGGCTCCACCGAACTTGTGCAGGTAATAATTACATCGAAACCTTTTTTATAGCTAGCTAAATCTTCAATACTATACGCTTCGCCTTTTAATTCTTCTGCCAGCTCCTGCGCTTTTGATAAAGTGCGGTTAAAAACAGCAAAATTAGAGTACTTATGTTTTTGAAGATATTTAGAGATATTTTTGTTGGTTTCGCCTGCTCCGATGATAAGGATTCGGGAATTGGAGCACATTTTTAGTTCGTGTAGCTTGCGATAAGCTAAAGAAACCACGGACACTGGATTTTTGGAGATTTTGGTTTGTGTATACACTTCCTTTGCCGCCTTGACCACCTGATTCATCACCATTCGAAGGTAATCTCCGGTAAAGCCCGCCTTTCGGCAAGTTTCGTAACCCTTTCGCACTTGGGCCAGAATTTCCTTTTCACCAACCACCAGGCTCTCTAACGAACATGATACTCTAAGCAAATGATTAAATGCATCTAAATCCTCAAAAGCATATGCCCTACTTACAAAATCATCCAAATGCTCTTCAGGAATACAAAAGTTTAAAGTTTGAATAAAATCTTTTGTAAATTCTGTCGTTATATCTGCACAAGTAGTAAAAACAAATTCAACTCGGTTACACGTACCGACATAGAATATCTCAGATATATCAAATTTCTCTTTAACAGCACTTAACCTGTCAACCAATGTTTGATTGCAGATTACTAATTTCCCCAACTCCTTTAGATCAATCTGCTGGTGAGTAAATGCTAAGACTTTTAAGTGTTTCAACGCTTGATATATCTTTAAAAAAACCCGCAACAAAAGTAATTAAAGGGCATAAAGAGGCTGTCATTACTTTGTCAAACACGAGTATTTAGACCGTTTATAAATTATTTATGACAATAAAATGCCGCGGATAATTTCTTATAACCTATTGTGTTTTAATCTAAAGTTTCAAAGTAAAAATGAGCGTTATTGTGCAGGTTCCAGCCAGTTTCCGTCTTCGCGGATAATATCAATCAACTCATCTAAAGCATTCTCGGTATTCACGTTTTTCTTAACAACTTCCTTGCCTCTGTACAAGGTTATTTTGCCTGGGCCCGTGCCCACGTAACCATAGTCAGCGTCGGCCATTTCGCCCGGCCCATTTACAATGCATCCCATTATACCAATTTTAAGGCCTTTAAGATGACTTGTACGGCTTCTAATCATCTGAGTAGTTTCCTGTAAATCGAACAAGGTTCTACCGCAGCTAGGGCAAGAAATATATTCAGTTTTGGAGATCCTGGAGCGGGTTGCCTGCAAAATACCAAAGGAGGTACTAACTATTGTCTTAACATCAATTTCTGGCGCATCCAGCCAGATTCCATCTCCAAAGCCATCCACTAATAAAGCGCCGGCATCTGTAGCAGCATAAAGCTGGAAGCTGGAATTTAGAGATTCTTTGTCAAAGTTAGAGGCCTGATTATCGGAGGTTAAAGATCCGGAAGCATAGCTCCTTTTTATAATTACCGGAACATCAATCCCCGCTTCCGATAAAGCGAAGAAAAATTGGCGTTGGTCTGCCATTCCATGAGCTTCTTCAGTTTCCAACACGAAAACCAAAGTCTGATCTACCTCAATTTTTGCAAAGGACTCTTCATTTAAATCAGCGTTGGAAACCTTTACAAGATTAAGCGAATTATCTTTTTCTACTGATTGAATATACTGGCTTAAGCTAAAAAGGGGATGGCAGTTTGTTTTATTAGCAAGCTTTTGCCATGTTGGATAATTGTACAGCTGTTTTAAATTTCCTGGCATATTGAATGCTGGCAGCTCATCAGCCAAATACACGAAATCTACTGACTGTTCCCCCATATTATATTTATCCAGCACTGCTGAATAATTATAACCAGCATCTGCCAACACAGCAGCATCCTTGAGATTGCTTTTTGACAGATTAACCACCACCCTTGGCACCTGATGTCCACCGATAAATGTATTAAGCTCGGCAGATTCTCGTTTTTTGTATTCGTACGGACTGAAATTAGTTGGGAGTTGAATGTTAAAGGTTGGCGCTAATAATGCTTGCTCCAAACGTCTTTCATATCTTTTTGCTAACGCGATAGCTACCGGAGCTTCAAATTCGGGCTCTTCGGTCAAAGAAACCCTGATGGTGTCACCTATTCCGTCTTCCAGTAAAGTACCGATACCCACCGCCGATTTGATCCGGCCGTCTTCCCCATCCCCGGCTTCGGTCACTCCAAGGTGCAAGGGATAATTCATCCCTTCATTTTTCATGGTTTCTACCAATAAGCGGTAAGCCTGAACCATTACCTGAGGATTACTTGATTTCATGGAAATTACTAGATCATAGTAATTCAGAGCTTCGCACATGCGAATAAATTCCATGGCTGATTCCACCATTCCGCGTGGGGTATCACCATAATAACTCATTATTCTGTCGGATAACGAGCCATGATTTGTACCGATACGCATCGCAGTACCGTACTCTTTACACACTTTTACTAAAGGGGCAAATTTGGTGTATATTCTATCTAGCTCAGCCTGATACTCTGCTGGTGTGTATTCTAATTGGTCAAAACGTTTTTTATCGGCGTAATTGCCTGGATTGATACGTACTTTTTCAACTATTCGTGCTGCAACTTCGGCTGCATTTGGAGTAAAATGAATGTCGGCAACCAAAGGCACATCGTACCCGCGAAATCGCAGCTCCCTTTTGATCTCAGCAAGGTTTTGTGCTTCCTTAATGCTTGGCGCAGTAATACGCACATATTCGCAGCCTGCCTCAACCATTCGGATAGTTTGCTCAACTGTGGCTATAGTATTCATAGTATCCGTGGTAGTCATACTTTGAATACGTATAGGGTTTGTCCCCCCCATTGGAATGTTTCCAATTTTTACTTCCCTTGTTAAAAATCGGGAATATTGAGTTAGAGAATTACAATAGTTACCTTTCAGCACGGAGTTCGTATCAGAGATCATTTTACAAAAATAAGGAGCTTTGGCGAGAGTAAAGAATCTTAGCCGATACGCAAAAAAAATCCCGGCATGTTTTTCTCTGCCGGGATCAAACCATTTGAAATTCTTTTTTAATACCGCTCTACCTTAAACTTTGAAAGGCCGCCCTGTAAGTTGACAACTATTTTTTTGCTTGCCTTTTCAAAATTTTCAGTTCTGTATGTGCCATCATCTAACTTATTGAAGCCTTCAAAATCGTTAGTAGATAGTCCAGAGTCAACATTTATCTGGCAGGCAGCAGAACTCGGAATTGAAATCTTAATTTTCGAAACGCCAGTTTCTACATTGACCGTCGTTATGTTTAAAGGCTGGCCCAGGCGGACATACACTGAGGCTGCTCCTCCTTCAAATGTTAAATTGCGAACTTTATAGACGCTGAGGTCAAAATCTATTTTGCCGGCACCTAAATTCAGGTTTACATCCCAAACTGGATTTGAATTTAATTTTATTTCAGCCTTGTTATCGCCAAGCTCCTTCATCTCCCAGCCCTCTTTTCCCTGCATTTTAAAGTTTAAAACAGTCACGCTGTCTTTGGTTGTCCTTAACAGAGAGTAGGCGCCCTTTCTTCTTCTCACTTCAGCCTCGAAGAGCTTTGAAGTAGTGTCAGACAACGTATACTTTGTTGCACCTCCTTCAATATTTAATTCCGCAATTTTGGTGTCCGCAGATAAATCTGCGGAATACGAGCTCGATTGACTTTCGCCTTCCCCCCTTTCACTTTCGTATCCTTCGTAAGAATCTTCGTTTCTCCATTCTCTATTTTCAAGATGCCCTTTGGTTCCCTGATAGCCGATGAATGAAAGGGCTGCGATTGTTAAAATAATAGAGATTACACCAGCCTTGGCAGAATCTTCCCTCGAAAAAATAAGATTAGCGCCAATGATGATCAGCACCAGAGGCCAGAACCTCCAGATAATCTCCCAATGAAAATCTATGACATCGAAATTATCGAGCAGCAAAACTCCGCCGATAAAAAGGAATAGTAATCCCCAGATAATTCTTTCTGTTTTCATATTAATTATGCTAAAGAGCCGTCATCTGTATTTTGCCCACCGTCTGCAAAAGGTTTATCTTTTGGATAAGCAGTAATAGGCGGTTGCTTCTTCGATGGCTTTAAAAGTATCACCAATCCGATAAAAATGAAAAATACCGGCCATAACTTCGCCACAGAAAACCATTCGGGCAAAATCATAAACTGGTCGAGTAAGAAATAAAAGCCGATTAATACAAGGAATACTCCTGCGATAACCCGGGCACTACCCGCCTTCTTAGTATCTGGCTGATTAAAATCAGAAGTTGCCGAAGTGAAGTTTTCCTGCACCTTGTAGTCAGTGCTGCCCATATTAGAAAACAGAAAGGGCTTAGCGGGTACAGCAACCCAAAGTATCAGATAAATCCAAACTCCGCTGAGGCCAAAAATTGCAAGCAAAAGGAAAAGCACCCTAATCCATGTAACTTCTACATTTATGTACTCTGCAATACCAGCGGCCACGCCGGCAATCATTTTGTTCTGTTCATCTCTTTCTAATTTCTTTTGCATAGCTAATTTTTTAAATATTTCCTTCGGTGGGTGTTATCACCAGCTCTTCAGGATTGGCCCCAACCGTTGTTGATAAACAGTACAGAACTGCATTAGCAACATCCTCCGCGGCAACAAAACGTTCTTCTGGAATTGATGTCCCAGCCCACGAACTTGTTAAGGTTGAACCTGGATGAATGGCTGTAACTTTAACCTTATGCTTCATCAAATTAAGCCTTAATACCTTTGTAAGACTCAATAATGCAGCTTTTGTTACAGTGTAAGCGCCGGCCGCAGCAACCGGTTGCAAAGCAGCAATTGAACAAATATTAATTATATGGCCTTTTTGGGCATCGCGCATTTTACGCCCAAAAAACTTGCAGAAAGAATAAGCTGCTAAAAAATTGATCTGCAATTGCGAATGCAAAACATCATCGTCTTCATCCAGTATTGGCGCTGGAATAAACGTGCCTACATTATTTATTAAAACATCAACTGTTTGAAAGTGTTGTTGTACAAAGCTGCAAAACTGGCTCACCTGTGCAGGAATAGAGCAATCTGTTTGAAGCCCAATGGCTTTAATCGCCGGATTTTCATTCATTAGTTGCTGGCAAAATCGGTCGGTTTCTTCCTGGCTTCTGGCGCAGATAATTACATTGTATCCTGCCTTGGCTAGCTTTTCAGCAATTGCTTTACCCATTCCTTTGGTAGCTCCGGTTATTACAGCGTTCATATGTAAAGTAAATTAAAGTATATCGTAAAAAAGTTATTTTTATCCCAAAAATAGTATGATCTTCTATCCTCTCGGTAAATATATATTACTTCTTAGAGCAGTTTTCCGAAAACCCGAAAAGTGGAACATCTATAGAAAAGAAATTTTTAAAGAGATGGCTTCTATTGGTGTTGGCTCTGTTTGGATCATTTCCATCATTTCCGTGTTTCTGGGCATGGTAACTACGGTACAAACTGCCTACCAGCTGGTTAGTGACCTGATACCAAAATCCATCATCGGAAGCATAGTGCGCGACTCTACCATTCTTGAACTCAGCCCTACAATTTCGGCCATTGTGCTCGCGGGAAAAGTAGGTTCCAGCGTTGCTTCCCAAATCGGCACCATGCGTGTAACCGAACAAATCGATGCGCTTGAAATTATGGGCATCAATTCGCCCGGATATTTAATACTACCTAAAATTATTGCGGCGGTTGTTACCATTCCGCTACTAGTAATTTTATCAATTGGCTTAAGCATCTGGGGCGGGTATCTGGCTGGCACGCTTTCAGGCGCAGTATCTGCCAACGAATTCATTTTAGGTGCCCAAGACGCATTCAGAGGTTTCACTATAACCGTTTCAATGGTCAAGGCAGTTATTTTCTCATTCATAATAACCTCTGTATCAGCATATCAAGGCTTTTACACATCAGGTGGCGCATTAGAAGTAGGAATTTCAAGCACCCGCGGTGTGGTTATTAGCTGTATTATGATTTTATTTGCCGACTATCTTGTGGCTCAGCTCCTGTTATGATCGAAATTAACAACATACATAAAACTTTTGGCGAAAACTACGTTTTAAAAGGCATTTCGTCCACTTTTAAAGAAGGGATGAATAACCTTATTATAGGTGGGTCGGGCTCGGGAAAAACTACATTGCTCAAATGTATGGTAGGGCTCCATGAACCGGATGATGGTTCGGTACTTTATGATGGCCGGGACTTCACAAAAATGACTTTTGAAGAAAGAATTGATATTAGAAAAGAGATTGGAATGCTTTTTCAAAGTTCTGCATTGTTCGACTCCATGACCGTTGAAGAAAATATTATGTTTCCTTTAAATATGTTTACCGATCACCATACCAAAGAAAAGCTGGAAAGGGTAAACTTTTGCCTTGAACGTGTTAACCTGGCGGGAAAAAACAAGCTGTTCCCTGCCGAACTTTCTGGCGGGATGAAAAAAAGGGTTGGAATTGCCAGAGCAATTTCGATGCAGCCTAAATACCTCTTTGTTGACGAACCGAACTCTGGGCTTGATCCCAAAACTGCCATCGTAATTGACGAACTTATAAACGAGATTACGGATGAGTATAAAATTACTACCGTAGTTGTAACCCACGATATGAATTCAGTAATGGGCATTGGAGAAAACATCATTTTCCTTTACGACGGCAAAAAGGAATGGGAAGGCTCTAACAAAGAAATTGCAAAAACCGACAACCAGCAATTAAACGACTTTGTCTTTGCCAGCAAGTTTACCCAGGCGGCAAAAGAGAAGTTGTAGAAACTTCAAAGGGCAGATGTTGTAGCTATAATAAGCACACCTTTTACTTTACTGCTAAAACCGTTGGTACCCTTCTACATCCAACTATTTGCTTAAATTTGCAGCAACTCAAACAAATCCAGGCAGGTATCAGCCTTCATCGGATTAACAAACACAATAAATGATTCAACTCCTTACACCGCAGCACTGGAAAGATTACGAACTGATTGATTGCGGAAATTTTGAAAAGCTTGAACGCTTCGGAAATCTTATTCTTATACGCCCCGAACCGCAAGCCGTTTGGGACAAACAACTTCCAGAATCCGAATGGCAAAAACAGCACCATATAAAATTCAAAGGACGCTCTGCAACATCTGGTGAATGGCTCAGGAAGAATCCTAAAGCTCCAGATCGGTGGCATATTGAATACAAAAACAACGATGTGGCCATTAAGCTTCGCCTGGGCTTAACCTCTTTTAAACACGTGGGGCTATTTCCAGAGCAAGCTGTCAATTGGGATTATATTTCAGATTCTATTAAAAAATTTAAAACTCCACAACCTAAGGTTTTAAACCTGTTTGCTTACACTGGTGGAGCTTCGGTAATAGCCAGAGCGGCTGGTGCAGATACAACGCACGTTGATTCAATTAAACAAGTGGTTACATGGGCAAACGAAAACCAGGAAATCTCAGGATTAAAGGATATTAGATGGGTAGTTGAGGATGCTTTGAAATTTGTTAAACGAGAACTTAAACGCGGCAAAAAATATAACGGAATAATCCTGGACCCACCGGCATATGGACATGGCCCAAATGGCGAAAAGTGGAAACTGGAAGATCATATTTTGGAAATGATGAAAGATGTAACCCAGCTTTTGGATGAAGAAGAACATTTCCTGATATTAAATACATATTCTTTAGGTTTTTCATCCGTTATTGTAGAAAACTTATTGAAAGCGACAATAAAGAAACCTGAAAATCTGGAAATTGGGGAGCTTTATCTCCAAGCCACGGCAGGCTCCAAATTGCCGCTAGGGGTATTTGGTAAAGTACGTAAGTTCAAATAATCCTTTAATTAAATTTTCAGCTTTTTTGAAAATCTCTTGTAAAAGCACCGATACAAGGTTATTTTGCAGTAAATAAAAACATCTATGATAAGTATACATAAATACTTTCTATTATTAGGCCTGGCTGTTTGTAGCGGGGCAGTTGCCTGCAGTGAGAGCACTAGTCAGGGCGGGAACAAACTTGGTGTAAAAGAAGATAGCACCACCACCGGCAAAGATAGTACCGTTGCTGGGGAAAGCGAAAACACCACAGCTACTGCTATAGATACCGCTGAATACAATCAAAAAGTTAAGGAAAATGCCAATGGCGATACGACTGGAAAATGGCCGGTATTAAAACAACCATACCCTCTTGCTGGCGCAATCCTTCCATTTAAGCGTATTGTGGTCTATTATGGCAACATGCATTCGAAGAAGATGGGTGCACTGGGAGAATACGCTCCTAAAGAAATGTGGAGAAGGCTGAATGCAGAAGTTAAACATTGGGAGAAAGCCGATCCGAAAACTCCCGTTCAAAAAGGGATACATTACATTGCAACCGTTGCCAGCGGAATTCCCGGTAAAGATGGAGCATACGTTAATCGCATGCCCGAAAAGCAGATTGACTCTGCATTAGCCATTGCCAAAATGGAAAACGCAATTGTCTTCCTGGATATCCAGGTAGGTTTGAGTACCATTCAAAAAGAGCTTCCGCGGCTTGAGAAGTATTTGAAAATGCCTCATGTGCACCTGGGTATAGACCCCGAATTCTCCATGCGTAAAAAAGGTGTTCCTCCAGGCAGAAAAATAGGCACCTATGATGCTGTTGATATAAACTACACTACGGATTACCTTGCAAAACTTGTAAGAGCCAACAATCTTCCTCCAAAAGTTTTTGTATTACACCGTTTTACTCAGGGCATGGTTACCAATTACAAAAACATAAAATTACACCCAGAAGTTCAGTTTGTTGTACATATGGATGGATGGGGCGAGCCTGAATTAAAACTAGGCACTTACCGCAACCATATTTATAAAGAGCCTGTCCAATTTACCGGCTTTAAGTTATTTTATAAAAATGACTTAAAAAAAGCCCCTCATCGCATGATGACGCCAGAAGAGCTTTTAAAGCTCAAACCGCAACCGATATATATACAATATCAATAAGCATAACAAAGATTAAAAGACAAGGGGCAGATTACAAAAATTCTGCCCTTTGCCTTTTAAGGCTAAAACATACATTTACAATTAGCGTTTTAAATCAATGGCTACAGAAAGAGCAACATTCGGAGCTGGCTGTTTTTGGTGTGTGGAAGCAGTATTCCAGTCTTTAAAAGGAGTATCAAATGTAGAGTCAGGATATATGGGCGGGCTAACTAAAAACCCTAACTACATGGAGGTTTGTAATGGCGATACAGGACATGCAGAAGTAATTCAGTTAGACTACGATCCAGAGAAAGTTACATTTGAGGAATTACTTCTGGTATTTTTTAAAACCCATAATCCCACCACCTTAAACAGGCAAGGCAATGATGTGGGTACGCAATACCGGTCGGTAATCTTTTATCATAGCCAGGAACAAAAAGAAAAGGCCGAGAAAATGATTACTCAGCTTAGTAAAGACAATATTTTCGATCAACCTATTGTTACTGAAATCACCCCAGTGTCTGAATTCTATAAAGCAGAGGATTATCATCAAAACTATTTTAACGATAATACCGACAAGCCCTATTGTGCGTTCGTGATTCAGCCTAAACTTGCCAAGTTTGCAGAGCAGTTTAAAGATAAGATTAAGCCAGAGCTTTTATAAAAAGGCTCGTGCTAGACTGTAATTCCAATAGCACGAGCCTTACCTAATTTCTTAAACTATTTAAAATAAGCCCAGTTGCCCCTTGTCATCCATGTCGATGTCATCAGGATTAGTTATTTCAAGCTTGATACTTTTACTGTCGACTGCCTTATCTTCAGATGCGCTAGCTTCATCTTCTGACTTTTGAACTACCTCGCGTTCTGCTTCTTCATCTTGCTTTTCGGCTTCAACAATTTCCTGCAATGAAGTTTCAGCTACGGGATCTGGCAAATCCTCCGGATCATCATGTTCCGCAATCAGCTCAACTTTCTTCACCTCATGCAAAGACAGACGATTACCTTGCGCCTTCATTCCTTTCACATCAATCGCGTCTGCAAGGTTTACCTCGCTTGATTCAGGCACTAAAGCTTTTCCTTTCAAAACATCAAGATGCACAATTGGCTGAGCTGCACCCGAAATCAAAATTAATTTGGAGCCAGGCTCATCATTGATAATACTCACTTGCTTTCCAATGGCAATATCATCAAACACAAACCTTTTCACGAAGTAGTTTTTCGACTTGCCATCAAGGTGTATAACAGAATAAACCTTTTCAGGATTATATTTCTCGATCAAAATCATCTTATCATCAAAATGATTAGTAAGGTCGAAAGAAGACAACTCGTATATCCCTGTACTTAAAACAGTTAAAATCTTGTCAGGGCCATCAAACTCGCCTAAATATTTACCCCTTCCATCTACATTAAGGCGTTTTAAAATATCATCAAACCAAATTTTTCTTCCCGCAAGCGTAGAGACGCCCTTCGATTTAAGAGTGACTTTTTTAATCGGATATTTGGAAACAATATTACCCATTGATGCACGCCCCTTAATTGCAATTTCAGCAAAATCTACGTCCATCTGAAGTTTCCTAAGCTTTGAATGCGGCTTGAGCTGCACATTTACAACTTCAGCCTCTCCATTAGGGTTAGCGGTAAAATATAGCACTTTAGACCCTTTGGTGCCTCTCGTTAAATCATATTCCTTATCGCGGGTAACGCCTAAAATGTTAAAACGTTTAATATGAGATGCTCCCACCGGGCCATCCTTATAAATCATATTATAAACCGTGCGTTCGTCCCCTTTCTTAAATACTCCTACATGAAGAATATCTTTACCCACAAACACCTTATCCTGTATTTTGGTCACTATACAACGGCCATCTTCCCGAAAAACAATGATCTCGTCCAGATCCGAGCAATCGCAAACAAACTCGTCTTTACGTAATCCTGTACCGATAAAACCATCAGTCCTGTTTACATACAGCTTAACATTTGCAAGGGCAACCTGGGCAGCTTCTACTTTCTCAAAAGTTCGAAGTTCTGTTTTTCGCCCCCTGTCC
>CBIHNR010000112.1:0-17441 GCA_966211215.1 uncultured Pedobacter sp. | reverse complement strand
CTCCTGAAGAAAATCCTTCACCATAACCAATTTCGGGGTCCATACCATCATATTTAGTGAATGTAAATAGGTTTAAGGCAGCGGCATATAGCCTTACTTTACTTAAATAACTTTTATTAAGCAATTTAGAAAAGTCGTACCCTATTGTAACATTACTAATCCGTAGAAAATCGCCCTTTTGAATATACAGGTCGGAAATTGGAGCGTAATTCCGGTTGTCTTCTGTAACACGAGGCATCGTATTGGAAGAACCCGGCCCATGCCAGCGGTCCAATATTGCTGCCGAGTAGTTTCCTAAAGAACTTGACTGATTACGCCATGACTGAATAATCTGATTACCGGCAACCCCGGAAGCAAGGACATATAAATCAAAACCTTTATAGTTAGCAGAAAGATTTAATCCGTAGGTATAATTAGGGTTGGGATCACCAATCATAGTTTTATCAGCATCGCTGATAACGCCATCATCATTTCGATCTACAAAACGAACATCCCCAGGGGCTGCTGTTGGTTGTATTATCTTTCCTGATGTTGACCTGTAAGCTGCTACATCTGCTTCGGTTTGAAAAATTCCGGCAGTTTTATAGCCTCGGAAGTAACCAATTGGGTAGCCATTTTCGGCTCTGTAGAATTCTAAAGAATTTGCATATAGAACATTAGTATTTCCATGAATAACACCGTCTACGGTGGGAATACTTCCTACTCTGTTTTTATTATAAGCCCCATTTGCACCTACGGTATAACTTAATTTCCCCACATTACCGTTATAGGCCAAAGCAAGCTCAACGCCCGAGTTTTTAACATCTCCACCATTTATTATTGGCGGATTTGCTCCGGCGGTACTTAATATTGGCGCTGCTATTAACCAGTCTTTAGTCTTTTTGGTATAATAATCAAAATTAGCATTCAGTTTACCTCGTAAAAAGCGGGCATCAAAACCAATATTTGTTTGCTCTGAAGTTTCCCATTTCACGTTTTCATTGGCTAACCTGCTTGGAAAAGCACCGGGCGTAAGCACTCCCTCTACATTGCCAAAAATATAATTGGTAGTGCTAAATTGAATTGGTGAGAGGTATTGATATCCGGGGATATTTTGGTTTCCCACCTGTCCCCAGCTGGCCCGAACTTTTAAGAAATCCAGCCAATCGCGGGTATTTTCAAAAAACCTCTCGTTTGTTGCTACCCAACCTCCTGAAAATGATGGGAAATAGCCCCACCTGTGGCCTCTTGCAAAGTTCGATGAGCCATCTGCCCTTAAAGTTGCATTGAATAAATAAGTTTCTTTGTAATTATACTGCACCCTTCCGAAATAAGACAATTGCTTAAATTCGAACGGAGAGCCATTCAGGCTTAATGCAGTGCCATCTTTATTAGTAGCATTGTTTAAATAAGCATGGTCGAGGTCTGCAAAAACTAAGTCGCGGTTACTTCCAAACATGCTAGACCCATCCGTTGAAATAGAAGAAGATCCTGCCATAACTTCAAAATTATGGGTTCTGTCTAAGTCAAACCTGTAGCTAAGCAAATTGTCAAATTGCAGGGACTTACTCTTGCCCATTGACTGGCTGGCTGCCGTATTGGTTCTAAAAGAGAACTGAGAAAGATGATAAATTGGCGAGAAAGAACGCCCCTCGTTTGATTCATATCTTAAGCCTAAGCTGGTTCTGAAGGTTAATCCTTTTATTGGTGAAACAGAGGCATAAATATCTCCAAATACATTTTGCTTATTGTTGCGGTTCTGGTTATTATAAACCATTTCGGCATACGGATTAGCTTCTGCCCTGTTCCATACGCCATCTATATCATTATTGAAAAAATTGCCAGCCTCATCATACATTTGCAAAAATGGACTGGTGCCAAAAGCGCTTCTTAACGTATTATTGTACTGGTTACCTACAGCAATTCCGTTATTTTTTGTATAAACGAAATTCAAATGCTGTCCAATTTTAATCACATCCTTATATAAGCTATGTTCTGTATTTATCCGGAAGTTATATCGGTTATAATTAGAAAGGCTCTTGCCTCCTACAATACCTTCCTGGCCGGTGTAAGATAATGATGCAGAATAAACAGAGCCAGTGCTGGCCCCCTGAACTCCAAGGACATAGTTACTTGTTGCTGCGTTATCTACAAACATTTCATCTAACCAATCTGTTCCAGGCCCTAAACCTGCGATATCCTCGTTTGTGAATATTGCCGGTTTGCCAGAGTTTATCGCAGCTTCATTCATTATAGTAGCGTACTCTCTTGCATTTAATAATCTTGCTTTATCAGCTACCTGCTGA
Source organism: uncultured Pedobacter sp. (assembly GCA_966211215.1). Taxonomy (GTDB): domain Bacteria; phylum Bacteroidota; class Bacteroidia; order Sphingobacteriales; family Sphingobacteriaceae; genus Desertivirga. The sequence goes on along the minus strand of CBIHNR010000112.1, from coordinate 15,156 downwards.
GTGCCGGTATAGGCGTCGAAAGTAATAACTGCCTTGCTGCCTTGTTTGCCTGTTTTGGTGGTTACCAATACAACACCATTGGCAGAATTTGAACCATAAATAGCGGCAGATGCTGCGTCTTTTAATACATCAATCGATTCAATATCCGCTGGATTTACAGAAGAGATATCTACTCCCACTAATCCATCTACAACATACAGAGGCCCAAAGTTACCTATGGTTCCCTTACCCCGGATAGTTACATTTATACCCGAACCTGGCTGTCCGGAGGTAGTTGTGATTTGTACACCTGGTGTTTGTCCTTGTAAAGCTTGTAAAGCATTGGTGCTGCTTTGTTTTTGTATATCATCTCCTTTTACCTGCAAGTTTGCCCCAGTGGTAAGTTTCTTTTTTTGTACGCCGTAACCAATAACCACTACCTCGTTTAAGCTGCTTATTTCGGGTTTTAATGAGATGTTGATGATGGCTTCATTTGTTACAGGCCTTTCCTGCGCCTCGAATCCAATTGATTTAAACACTAAAATATCCCCGGCATTAGCATTTATAACGTATTGGCCGTTAGCATCGCTTGAAGTTCCTTTGGTGCGGCCTTTCACGCTAACGCTAACTCCCGGTATAGGCAGGTTATCATCGGCGCTAATAATCGTTCCCGACACTTTTCGTTCCTGCGCATAACCAGCAGTGCTTAGCAGCACCATTGAAAGTATCGCCCAGATGCAGGCTAGCTTTCGATTCTTTTGAAAAAGTTTCATTATTAAATTGATTGGTTAGTAATACTTAATTAATTGGTCTTTACAGTTTTATACTTACTTTTTTTCCTTCATAGTGTATAGTGTTATCGAAAGTTTGTTCGTTAAGAAGTAATGGTGTTTTTTCTTTAGAGTTAACTAACACGATATTGAACAATCGGTTTTGAAGCATTCTCTTAAAGTCTCCCTGCCGATCGCCTATGGTTAGAGTTTTTGTTTGTTCGTTGTACGAAAACAATATTTGTGAGAATGCCCCCTTTTCATAATTATAATTCGTCCCCTCGTCCTCATAAAGCGTAAATGAGGCATCTTTTCCACCGTATACATAAATGGTTACTGGGTTGTTACTTTTTTCTGCCGTATACTGAATTTCTGGCCCTGTAGGAATAATTGAGCCCTCTTTTACATATACAGGCATTTGTTGATAAGGTGCACTGGTTGTGATTACCTGGCCGCCAGCGGCATATTCGCCGGTGTATAGATTATACCACCCATTTCCTTTTGGCAGGTATACTTTTCGGCTTGTTGCCTTATATTCAGTTACCGGATTAATTAATAACGATGGGCCGAACATATACTGGTCATTAATATTGTTCACAGCCGCGTCTGCACCGTAATCCATCACTAAGCCCCTCATCATCGTATAATCATTATCATAAACCATTCCATTAAGAGAATAGATATAAGGTATTAATTTATAACGCATTTTGTTATAATATAGCATGCTTTGATAGGCTGGATGTGATTGCAACAGATACTCTGCTTTGTACGACGCATTTACCCCTAACTTTGTCGTTTTCATGCCTGACGGTGAATCTATTATCCATATAAGTTTGTTAAAGAATAACTAACATTAATACTATTATGAATAACTCGATTTATCCCTGCATTACCCTAAGAAACCAAGTTAGCGAAGCTTCATCTTTTTACATCGACGTGTTCGGCGATGGAAGGATTAGCCAAACTTCGCCCTGGGTTGTTCAAATAGAACTAAGCGGGCAAAAGTTTATGTTTTTAAACGAAGGCCCTACTTCTATTCCCAACCCGGCAATTTCGTTTATGGTAATGTGCGAAAGCGCCGAAGAGGCAGAGAAATATTGGAACAGGTTGATTGAAGATGGAAACGTATTAATGCCGCTGGACACCTACCCATGGAGTGCAAAGTATGGCTGGTTGCGAGACCAATACGGGGTTTCCTGGCAGTTATATACGGGGGAGAAAAATAGTTTTTCCCAAAAATTTTGCCCAACCCTGATGTTTACCGGGGAAAATGCCGGAAAGGCATCAGAAGCAATCAATTTTTATACGCAGGTGTTTCCTAACTCAATTGTTGAGGGGATATTAAAATATAGCCCTGAGGATGGCGAGAATGTTGATTTTGTGAAACATGCCCAATTTACTATCAACGGCTATGTTGCTATGGCAATGGACAGTTCCACCCCTCATGGTTTCAGCTTTAATGATGCTACCTCCTTTGTTATAGAGTGCGAAACTCAAGCAGAGATTGATGGCTACTGGAATAAGCTAACGTCTAAGGGTGGGCAGGAAGTTGCTTGTGGCTGGTTGACGGATAAATATGGTATAAGCTGGCAGGTTATCCCGAAAGTGCTTGGCCAATTAGTGTCTGACGCGGAACGCGCCCCAAGAGTAATGGACGCTCTTATGAAGATGAAGAAATTAGTTATTGCAGATTTAGAGTCCGCATAGTGAACCCTCGAGAAAAAGGGAATGCTTTGAGATTAACCCAAAGCGATTCCCTTTTTACTTTTTTCTCCAAAAAACCGGTTGCATTCATATGCTCCGGGATGGCAAATTATGCGCTCTTCTCACCGCAGTTAAACATCCAGCCGATTCCAAATTTATCGAAACAACTTCCGTAGTAATCGCCCCAAAACATATCCTGCAGCTCCATTTCAACCTTGCCACCTGCCGACAACCCGTCAAATAGGCGCTTAGTTTCCGCACGAGTATCCGGCTGCAAATTGATATACACATTATTTCCGGGTTTAACTGTAAAGCCCATTGATTCAACTGCGTCTGTTCCCATTAACAGGTGCCCTCCTAAAATTGGTAGCTCCATATGCATAACCAGATCTTTAGCGCTTTCGTCAAGCGGTGGCATGCCATCCATTGGAGGGAGATCTTTGAATCGCATTATCTGCCCCGAAAACTCGCCGCCAAATATTGATCTGTAAAAGTTGAATGCTTCCTCTGTATTGCCAGGAAAGTTTAGATAAGTGCTTACTGTTGCCATAGTTTGACCGATTTTATTTTTGTTTAGTTATCGAGGTTTATTAAGTGGAAGCAAATTTAATCGGCTAAGGTTAAGTACGGTGGTGCTAAATAAGACATTTCAAGAGGGTAATTGCGACAAGATTGGACAGCCTCCGTTTTTTCATTTACCTATATATACTTCCTATATGATACATTAAGCAAAACTTTAGAGAAAATTTTGGAGCGCTCATCAATAAACTATAATTTTATTTTATAAACTGAAATGATAACGAATAACACTACTCCTTCTTCACAAGAAGAAAACTGTATCGCCTGCAACACCTCACATTTAAACGACGAACTAGCTTGTAATTTCTGTGGATATCCGTTAAAGGGAACTGATCAGGACCAGCGTTCGTTTTTAGCAATCAGAGCCAATCATATGCTTGACCTCGAAGAGCAAGAAAAGAAAATTAAGCAGGGGGCTTACACCCTATATGGCGTTGCCGCACTGGTTGTTATATATGGTATTGTTGAATACGCTGACACTACGGATGACCTTGAAAAGGCTTCTGTTCTAATAACCAATCTTGTTCTTAGTGCAATCTATGTTGGACTAGGCCTTCTTAGCAGAAAAAAGCCCAAAGCAGCCCTCATTGCTGGCTTTTCTATATTTATTCTCACCACCCTGCTAAATGTACTGATTGAGCCAATGTCTCTCGCTAAGGGGAGCATCGTTAAAATAGTTATAGTAGTTGCTTTAATTAAAGGAATTAGAGCGGTTACAGAAGCTCAAAAAATCAGAAAAGAGCATCACCTGGAATAAAGGAGTTTGCCTTTTACAAACTTGCAGATCGGTCCTACATCACAGAATGCCGAACTTTTTGTTCTTAAAGTCGATTATCACAATGTTATTAAAGAAATAGGCATTACCGGTAGTACCTGAGATGTTTTCCTGTTTATTAAATTCCAACAGGCGTTTATTAGTAGTATAATATGCCCGCCCTTTAGAAAGCTTTTTTGTTCCGAGGTAGGCATCTCCCTTAATATTGGCACCGTGTACCCACACCATTTCTCCCCATGATGATATGTTTAGGCTATCCGTATTCATTGTGCTATCGGCTATACTCTTCCAGGTTTCATGCCCGGTAAAAACCGGAAAGATACTTGCACCCGTGTCAAATAAGAGTCTGTATTCCCAGCCTTCAATTTTCAGAGGAATATGTATACGGTTGTTTTTTACTAGGCAGTCAACATATGAGGCCCTTGAAGCCCAAAACGAATCCATGGTATCTAAAAGGCACATCTTTTTATTCGGATAGTCAATGATCAAAACCTTATTTCTAGTAAAGTCTGCTCCAATCGTACCTACTAATTTAGGCTTGCCAGAATACAACGAGTCCTTACTTATCGTTGTTCCAAAGTTCGGCATATACCACAAATCTGAAATTACAGAATTGCCTACTTTAATATTAAAGCCCGTGGTTTTGTAACTCAAATCGACACCAGAACCAGCCCTTCTACCTGTATCGATAAATGAAATGATATCTTGCTCTGTTTGAAAATAGTTTTTAAGAGGGTTTCCGTACACAGAGGAGGCATTGCTTCCCAGGTCAAATTGAGCTATAAAATTGCCTTTTAAACTATTCACTCCTATAGGCAGAGTAATTGCCAGTTTATCAAAGTATCGCCCTGACACGGTACCTGAGTGCCAATGGAAAGGAAACCAAGAATAGTTTGAAGTTTGCCTCATAACTTTCTTTTCAACGCCACAAGAAATGCAAATAGAAAAAATTACGTAGCAGAGGCTTAAGCGAGCTTTCGATATCATAGATAGTGGATGTTATCTACAATGTAGAAATTATCTTACAGTAATTAAAGTTTTTTTTAATCAAAAGTTTCCCTCGGGGTTTTAGTCCCGGTTCAAGACTTTACGTCTTATACATTCTGCATACAAGGACAAACGACGGCCAATGTTAGTATAGGGATTTAATTTACTGAAAAAGAGGCCTATTGGTAAGCATACAGCCCTCTTAATAGATTTCAAAAAATTAGTCAATCGTCACTTTAAGCATCGTTTTTGTTACAGCCTTGGCGGCCATGTCCATTTCACCCATAGCCAAATTCATATCCATCTTAACATCATGTTCAGATTCTGTGATGAACTTATTTTTGAGGTCATAAACTAAAAAACCTGTTCCTGTTCCGGTAGCATTTACGTTTGATTGTTTTATTGCAAAATCCAGTGAAAGGGTTTGTGTAAGACCGAAAAACGCTTTTTGCGCCTTTATTTCCTTTAATGTGTAATCAATTTTTGCAATTATTTTCATTGGCGTTTGTCCCATAGGCATCGTCAATGGTAGCTCCTGACTAAACTTATCGCCGATTTTCAAAGGCTTAGTTGGAAATGCTATGTTATTTTGAACACTTCCTATCATATTCTGGATAATTTTTTTCAAATCAGGGCTAAGATCACCAACTATTGTATCAATCTGCAATTTCCCATCTTCACTAGCGCTACCCTCAATCTTTGCTCCTGTAAAAGAACTGCTGCCAGCTTTGGGCAGCTCCTGTCCATTCATTTTCTGAGTAAGATTTACTTTATCATAGGTTAAGGTAACAGGAATACGTTTATCCGCCCGCAAAGAACCGGCTTTTGCCGTCATGCTAAACTCTTGCAGCATTTCCATCAACATCGGCAGTTTAAAGCCAGCAGCAGCTGCCTCCTTAAGTTTAGCAGAATCGCCTTTAAAATTCATTTCTACATTTGCGGAACTGACAGATGTAGTTTTATAGGTTTTACCAGGAGAATACTGGATTTTAAAGGTAACCTGTTCCTGTGCGTTGGCGAGAAACTGGATCAGAACCAGAATTGCGGATGCGAGAAGTTTAAGTAAAGGTGATTGCATGTAATGTTTTTTGTAAAGATGCAATTTTATCTGATCTTACAATTCAGCGCTTATCTTCGTTATTCACAAAAAATAATTTCATGGCATTTCCCACATCCGTAAACGATCAAATTACCGATTCTGTAACGCAAACCAACGTTAAAGTTTCAGGAGAATCTCCAGCCGAAGCAATGGCTAATCAGTATCAAAATGAATCGGAATCTACCGAAGCCCCTGCCCAAAACGCATCTTCGAGTGACGAGGAAAACAGGGAGACGGCAAACTGAATACTAGCTTGATTTCGTCTCTGTTTTCTGATTAAAGGGCACCTTAGCGGTGCTCTTCTCATTAAAGATCATTGTATCAAGACTATCAGCAAACATGGCTGTGCATGGTCTGTAATCGCTATGAGTAAAACAGAATGGTTCTAATTTTATTGATTATGCCGAAGCCTGAATTAAACAATGGAATCCATTTTCAATAGTATTCATGCCTTATCTAAAAAAATGCTGGGAAAGTGCTATTTTTATTTTAGAGCGAAATGAAAGCGATACCACTGCCGAAATGAAAATACAGGTTATTAGTGATTTGCACCAGGAATTTGGGTTCAACGAAATCAACTTTGAAAAGGCTGATGTAGTAGTTTTTGCCGGTGATACAAATATTGGCACCCGTGGCATTGATTGGATTAGGGAACGGATTAAACATCTGCCGGTTATTTACATACTTGGAAATCACGAATATTACGACGGCAGTTACCCTGAAACCTTAAATGCAATTATCGATTTAGCCAAAGGGAGCAACATTCACGTGCTCGAGAACAAATCGTTTGAGCTAGACGGCGTTACCTTTCATGGCGCAACGCTCTGGTCTGATTTTGGATTATTTGGGGATGCCAGCCTTGCTACAAGCATTTGCCAGGAAATGATGAACGATTACCGCTTAATCCGCAAAGGGTCGTCATATACCAGATTAAAGCCCATTGACACCTTCAGGATTCACGAAGAATCAATCAAATGGTTAGAGAGCAGCCTTAGTAGTTCTTCTACGGAAAAAAATGTGGTTGTTACCCACCATGCACCAAGTATCAAATCAGTTCCCGATAATCGTAGAGAAGACATTTTGCTTGCCGCTTATGCCTCAAACCTTGAGCAAACAATTTTAAAATATCAGCCAGATTACTGGATTCACGGCCATATTCACAAAGCTTCTGACTATAGAATTGGAAAGGCAAACGTAATCTGCAATCCACACGGGTACATGCAAGAACGCAGCCGGGATTTCAATCCTGAATTACTGCTAGAAATTTAAGAAATCAGGGCGATTTCTGAATCGCCCCTACATAGCAATGTCGTTAAGTTAAGCGTTGGTGGGGACACCAATGCTATTAAGTTAAGGATCGGAGATTGCGCCATAGGTGCAAAATGTTGGTAGAAAATATAATTATGAACGGTTGTGCGTGCCGTAGGTACGCTACATTATGGTCCCGTACCTACGGCACGGAATTTATAACGGCCTGTTTTTTCTACCAACATATAGCCCCGATGGGGTTATTGCCCTTAACTTAATAGCATTGGTGGGGACACCAACCGCGGCGAACTCCGGTGCTGGTGTCCCCACCAGCACCTTTGAAATCCTTAATTTAACGACATTGCCCTACATAGGCCATGCAAATTTCGCATAGGCTTGCGGGCGATTTATCAATTAGCCTATATAACTCTACATTATTGCCTTTCTAACAGCCGGTGCCACCACTGTACCCAGGAGTTCTATAGCACGCATAACTTTATCATGAGGCATAGTCCCAACGCTAATGTGTAGCAGGAAACGGGTATTGCCAAACAGTTCGTATTCATACAATATCTTATCAATTACCTGCTGCGGGCTCCCTACCAACAAGGAGCCTTCGGGCGAGCGCATCAGCTCAAACTGCTGTCTGTCCATACCTTGCCAGCCTCTCTCCTTTCCTATTTTACTCATTAAATAAGCGTAAGAAGGATAAAATTCATCTGCTGCTTTTTGCGAATCGTCGGCTATGTATCCATGAGAATTGATGGCAAGCTGGAATTTTGAAGGATTATGCCCTGCTTTCTGATAAGTTTCTTTGTAGAGATTAGTGAAAGGAACAAAGCGGCTGGGCATTCCTCCGATAATAGCCAAAGCCATTGGTAAGCCATAATTGGCAGCTCGCACCACAGATTCCGGTGTGCCACCTATTGCCACCCAAATGGGGATTTCACTTTGATAAGGCCGCGGATAAACACCACGCTTATCAATGGAGGGCCGGTGATGCCCTTTCCAGCTAACTATTTCGTCCTTATTTAACTGAACCAGCAAATCCAGCTTCTCTGCAAAAAGAGAATTATAGTCGTTTAAGTCATATCCGAAAAGAGGAAAAGACTCAATGAAAGAACCTCTTCCTGCCATAATCTCGGCTCTTCCCTTTGAAAGCAAATCAACATGGGCAAAATCCTGAAAAACCCGCACTGGGTCATCTGAGCTTAGCACTGTTACAGCGCTTGAAAGTTTTATGTTCTTAGTTGTAACGGCAGCGGCTGCAAGAACTACCGCGGGCGAAGAAACAATAAAATCCGGGCGGTGATGTTCGCCAATGGAAAACACATCCAAGCCAAGCTGGTCAGACAGCTCGATCTCTTCCATAAGGTTAACCATTCTTTGGTACGGACTGAGGACTTTTCCCGTTGAAGGGTCGGGAGTATTTTCTACAAAGGTGGTAATTCCAATTTCCATATAAATGTTATAGCATCTACACAAAGAAAAGGAAAAGTATTTCATTTTGCTTAGCATCCCTTAAGTCTTGCCTTACGCGAGATGCCGATTGTGGAATTAGGGATTACATTGGCCTATAAGCCAATAAAGTAAAATAAAAAACAGAATAGTCGACAAGCAACCTCCGCCTAATTTTTTTGCACCATAGCCGGCTAACAGGGCTCTGAAGAAGTTGTTCATAAAGCAATTTTCAATTAGAACTCCCGGGCATGCAAAATAGTTCTCAGGAATTTAAAAATAAGGAGTACAATTATTTTGGTACAATGGGAGCTGTATCCTTTGCCGAAGTGCTATTACTATCAAAATGTTACGCAACAATCCTGATACTGGCTGTTATTAATAAGCTTAGGAAAGCATCTTTGCTCAAAAAATTAACACGCAAAGAAGTTTACACAACATGAAAACCAATATACCAATTATGCTTCCGGCACTTGCCATGCTCCTCTCTTCGGGACTTGAAGTAAAGGCTGAAAATAGAATTAACAACCTGAAAAAATTAAGCTATAGCATCGACAAGCGTTATAATATTGCTGAACGCGGTGCTGTTGGTGACGGAAAAACGCTGAACACTAAAGCAATTCAAGCCATAATAGACGAATGCTCTAAAAACGGTGGCGGCATACTAGTGGTGCCTAAAGGCACATTTTTAAGCGGTTCAATTTTTCTAAAACCTGGCGTTAATATCGAGTTGCAGAAAGGTGCTGTGTTAAAGGGCACTACAGATATCAACCATTATGCAAAACTAAATACCCGTATAGAAGGACATTTTGAGCCATGGCGGGCTGCATTAATTAATGGAGATAAAGTGGACCATCTAAAAATTACCGGGCCAGGCACTCTTGATGGTAGCGGCGAACCTTTCTATAAGGAATTTTATAGCAGGCGCGACCGGGAAAAAGGTACAAAGAACCTGGATGTAGAAAGGCCAAGACTTATGTTTATCCAAAATTCAAGGGATGTAAAAATTAGCGGACTTACCTATCTAAACTCGGGCTTCTGGAACCTGCACCTTTATAGTTGCCAGGACGTAAAAGTTGAAAATTGCCGCTTTGAAGCCCCTTCTGGCCCTACTCCTAATCGTGGCCCTAGTTCTGACGGGATCGATGTGGACAGCTCACAGGATATCATCATCAGCGGCTGTTCCTTTTCGGTTGGCGATGACTGTATTGCCCTTAAAGGTTCTAAAGGGCCTTTTGCAATGCAGGATAAAGACAGCGCTCCGGTAGAAAGAGTGCTGATCACCGATTGTATCTTCGAAGCCGGTGGAGGTATTGTTACATTTGGAAGTGAAGCATCCATAGTTCGCGACGTGGAGGTAAGGCGCTGCACCACCCATAAGCCTACTGTATTACGCCTAAAATTACGTCCAGACACCCCGCAGCTTTATGAAAACATTCGCATGTCTGATATCACGATGGAAGATGGAGGCGTTATTTTTAAAATTTCACCCTGGACCCAATATTTCGACGTAAAGGGACAGGAAGCACCAAAGGCTGTGGTACGGAATATATCAATAAGCAATGTACGCGGGGCTGGCACTTCACTCGGACAGATCATCGGGCACCCCAAGGCTGAAATAAGTAACATTGAGTTAAAGGATGTAGACATTCAGCTAAAAAATAAGGACTTGGAACTGGGCCAGGTAAAAGGGCTAAGCTTCAACAATGTTAAAGTGAATGGCGCGGCAATGTCAGTTCCTAATCCTTCTAAAGCTCAGGAAAGTAAGTAAGAAAGACACTCGCAAGGCTATGTAAAGATTGAATGTTCCTACTTTGCGGGTGCTGCTTTATTTTTCTTGTCATTTTTAAAAACCTTACTCAAGAGCAAATTTGCTAGCGCCCTAATGCCTATCTAACGGCTTATCAATTTAAGATATAAATCTTCTACTTTTTTCCTTGCCCATGGTGTCTTCCTTAGAAACGTCAAGCTTGACTTAATGCTCGGATTACTTACAAAACAATTTATCCTTACCTCACGGGCTAATCCATTCCATCCATAATGGTCAACCAGGCTATTTAGAATCATTTCCAGGGTTTTTCCGTGCAGAGGATTATTCGGTTGCTCCATTGTGTTAATGTACTTTTTGGCAATTATACCCTTAATTTATTGAACGCGTCTTATAATGCTGGTGCAATTTCGCTCCGCCGGCGAAGTAAGGCTATTTCGGGAATCCACTTGCATTGCGCGAATATATAATGAGTCGCTGAATGAAACTTAAACAAGTTCAACACAAGTATCGGCATGGCGAGGCGAATTAAAAAGGTTCCCTTACATACTTAAAAATTTATGTCATGGGGTACATTTTAAGGGTAAAGGAAATCAATTTTATAATGGCTATACAACTCTCTAAGAACTTCATCACTCAAGTCTTTCTTGCCTTGCAAAAACAGCTCCACATCCTCCTCAGTGCCAATTATAGGGGCCAGGTATAGAGGAATTTCCTTCCGTTTTTTCATCTCCAACGTAATTACATCCCTTGGGCTTAGCTCCGGAAGCTTGAAATGTAAATCCTCATACACCTCTAAGGAAGGGATCAATGAAGCTAATTCATCAAACTCGGCAGTGTCCGGCCCTACATGAAATATTTCTATTGCCCTGCGTAGCGCAGCTTCATAGTCAGCCTCAGTTTTTAAAATCCTGGCTGCCTTTCTTCGCGATTTCTTTTTAAAAGATAAATGCTTTTCTTTTTCAGCCTCTGTCTGAGAGAGGCTACTTTCATCATCAGAAACCAAAATACTTTGTACCTTAACAATATTTCTGGGCACTCGCTCCTCCACTATTGTCCCGCCCGAATTTTCGGCCCGCGACTTCGCTGTTTTTTCATGAATCGAGGCGCTGGATTCTTCAGGGGTTCCGATGAATTCTATGTATGCGCTGTCAAGCCAAAAGTTGCACCTAAACCGAACTTCGTAATCGCCACAGCCTATGATTGATGCTCCAGAAGCGCTTCCTTCATGATTATGTGCTTGAAGGATTTTTTCGCCTTCTTTTATATTAAACCCTATAAACCAAGTTAAAAGGGCTGTTTCCCCCTCCGGCACTCTCTTAATATAATCGAGTACTCTTTTTTTTGTAATAAGGTTCATGATATGTTTATGTTTTTCATGACTAAGCTTTGCCTTTAATTGAAAGTTAAATATAGGGAATTTTGTTTCTGATGTAGGCTAGCTTGATGCTTGTGACTATGATTCTGTACTTGAGTTATGAATAAATGTTTTTTCTATTGTTGTCTTATTCTGGCTTTGTACTTAATTCCATGACTTTTTACCGCGTATCTGGCGCCTATAATTTACACAGTATGCTAATTTGCCCTAGGGTTTTCGATGTTGCTATTTATAAAAATTGAAAAGAGTGATCATAAAAAAGTAAAAATGCTCGATAAATTATAAACGCTAGTCATTATAGCTCAATATTCCTTTCTAATTATGAATAATCTTTAGTAAAGTTGTACGTTTAAAAAAGATAATATTGTAAAACCGTTATGGAAACGAAAGAAAGCTCATTTACTATCAAGATTCGAGTAGACGAAAGAAATTATCGCCTTGATGTAATGCCGGGTTGTGATGGAAAATTGCTGCCATCGTATTTTACAATTTCTGAAGGAGCCGTAATCCACAAAACAGCAGATGGTGGTTGGGAATGGATTGAAGGAGGTTTTCTCCAACAACCTGCTGAACTTATCGGCGCAGCCCTGGAACCATATATTTCTTAATCGGAATTCTTAATCGTGACGGGCGTTTGTAAGCGCAAGGACAATTTGAACTATTCGATTGAATAGAGTTGGAACGCTTAAGCTACTTTTTCCATTCTATTATTTTATAACTCGTGATTAAAGAGTCTTTCGAGTATGTAAACACTAGATCCTGTGTATATACAGGATCAATATCTCCTCCATAATCAATTATTATTTTATATGATATTGAGTTATTGTCCATATTATCAGCCTGCCCCAATCGCCCTTTCAATTGAGAACAGCTCAATCCAATAAGCTTATAGTTCTGTGTTAGATCCTTAAGCATTTTAGGGCGATAATATGAAGGAAAAATTGGATCGATTTGTTCATTCCATCTTTCCTTATCAAATTTCATTTGCTGAGCACAGGATACTAGGATCAGTAATAATAAAAATGGTGTATATTTTATCATAAGATCGGCCCTAATCAGTATTTGGCCTTGGCTATGTATAATACTATTTCTTTTTAATCCTTGCCCTTAAATCGCTAATAGCAACAGTCATCATTCGCCCAATTGGCTTTTTATCCCGATAGGTAATTACCTTTAAGGCAGCGGCATCTTTAGGAACAAGTAAAGGCGCAGAATACTTTGGATAAAATTCATCAGGGAAGGAATTATCGAATGTATAATGAATGTCGAGACCCGGAATTTCGGTGCTCAATTCTATCCGCAATGTGTTATCAGGCCCGGCAGATGGCAGGATAATCGGGTCGTACATACTCGGTGCATACTTAACTTGAGCAAAGTCAAGGCGTTCAAAATGATCTTCTACCTTATTATAAAAATTCGTCCAGTTTTTTTTAGTTAGCGGCGACCATACCGATTCAGCTATTGCCATTCCCCGGGGCCACACCATGTATTCCGCATGACGCATATTGTAGATTTGCTCCGTCCACAAGTTAGCCTGCCCGCCTTTTATCAACTTAATATTAGTAATCTCGGCACCCGGGTCAAACTGATAAGCTTTGTTTAGGCGCAAGGAGGCATACACTTTAGGCTCAATGGCTACATCCCCCTGCATGTAATCCAGGTAAGCATAGGTTGAAGGACTCATCACTACCTGGTGGCCCAGGCCAGCCGCATTTATTCCACCTTCTACTCCTCGCCAGCTCATTACCGCTGTAGATTGCGATGGGCTGCCCGATAGTATCTCATCCCAGCCAATAAATTTCTTTCCCTTAGCCTGAACAATTGCTTCTACTTTTTTGGTAAAATAGCCCTGCACCTCCTCCATCGTTTTAAGGTCATGCTGCCGCATTAATGCTTTTATAGCTGGATTTTTTTCCCAGAAATTGTGAGGGGCTTCATCTCCCCCCATGTGTATATATTCAAAAGGGAACAATGCTGCCACCTCGCTTACTACACTATCCAGAAAAACATATACTTTTTCATTTGCGGGGCATAAAGTATTGTCCAGTAGCGCTATTGGAGGCGCTCCCCGCGACCAGTCCATTATCTGCTCGCCAGAACGAACAGAGTATTTTTCAACTCCCGGTGTGCATGATAGCTCCGGATAGGCGACTATAGCTGCAAGGCTGTGTCCGGGGACATCAATCTCGGGCATAATGTTTACGAACCGATCAGCTGCATAGTTGATCAGCTCTTTAATGTCTTCCTGAGTGTAGTACCCACCATAATCTTTAGGCTCAGTGGGCAGGGGTGGCGAAAAAGTGCCGAAATAACCTGTTTTATTTACCCTCCAGGCACCAACATCGGTAAGCCTCGGAAAACTTTTTATTTGTATCCGCCAACCTTCATCATCGGTTAAATGAAGGTGAAGCAAGTTATACTTGTATTTTACCATGTTATCGATATATCGCTTCACTTCTTCTTTAGTAAAGAAATGCCTGGCTACATCGAACATTAGTCCCCGCCATGCAAACCTGGGGTAGTCGCTAATGCTGACAGCGGGTATACGCCATTTTACACCTTTAACAACTTCTTTGCTTTCAATTTCTTTCGGGAATAGCTGTAAAAGCGATTGCACTCCGTAAAACAAACCGGCTGGCTGATTTGCCCTTACCAGGATGTCTTTTGAATTTACCACAAGTCGATAACCCTCTGTGCCAAGAAGCGTATCTACCTGGCTATTGATCTGGAGCCTGATGGAAGCGCCTTCATCTTTACTGCTGGCCCTTACATTTCTTCCTGTTGCTGCACTAATTCGGTTCTTGAGATGTGTTACTGTCTTCATTACCTCTGGCGATGCGGCAGATTTTATAGTGACCTCCTCCGGCAGGGTAAAAAAGCCTTCTGCCAGCTGCATCTCTGCTGGTTCTGGAATAATTGAAATTTTCTTAGCCGGCTGCTGGGCTAGAGCTGTAAAACTTAATAAGCAAAAACTTAAAAAGATGGATAATCGTGTAGATGTCATCTGCGTGTGTTATTGAACTAAAATATAAATTTTACCTATTGATGAATAAGCAAAAAAAAGACCCTCCTTATCAAGGCGAATTGAGCTTGCCATTATATAGAGCTTTGCATTTTAATCAAAACCATAATACAGATTTATCAGGCTTTAGTTTTTGAGGGCTTACAAAGAGTGATGTGCAGGCTAACAGTTTGTTCCGAGATGAGTATCTATTGCCGTCTGCTTTAGCTGACGGGCCAGAGAATGTATTGAAGTTGAAGAAGGTTTAACCGGTTAATGTGGCTGAAGCCCCCTTTGTATGTCTCTAATACCGTTGACTGAAGTCAACGGCAATAGAAATCCTGCCCATATCATCTCCTATTTTTCTTTCCCCTTCCAATCCACAAATTTCCTTTTGCATCTTCCACAAA
>CBIHNR010000111.1:0-17507 GCA_966211215.1 uncultured Pedobacter sp. | reverse complement strand
TTCGTGCTATTTCTACTGCCCCCGCTTCTTGAAAATGCGTGTTGTCTTTTTGACCTTTGGGGTATGCTTCGTATATCCCCTCGCCGAAATTCATAAAATAAGTTTTTGTAACATATTCTTCGCCCTTGGCTGTAAAAGCTGCGGCAGATAGTTCAGTCAGATCAATTAATGCTGTATTTAGCTCTTTGGCAACATCTTTCATTGCTTGCGGATATTCACCATGGGCGCTGCCTAACTTGCCATCTTTCCATGGATAATTTCGCGTTACTGGGGTAATCAAAATTGGAATGCCGCCTTTTTCACGCGTTTGGTTGATGAACAGCCGAAGATATTCTTTGTAGCCACTGATGTTTACGTATCGTTCCGGCTTTTCAACAGATGCATCGTTATGTCCGAATTGTATCATCACCACATCGCCTTTATTTAAAGTTTTATATACTTCTGCCCAACGCCCTTCTTCAAAAAAAGTGCGAGTGCTGCGTCCGCCTTTAGCACGGTCATCAACAATTGCACTATCAGCTTTAATAACATTGCGTATCAGTTTAAGGCTATCACGGTATAGAAAGGGCTGAAAATCCTGTCCCCAGCCATGCAATGGGTACCGTTTTGTTTTGTAATCTTTTTCAAGGGAATAGTCGGCAACGGTAGAATCTCCAATCAGAAAGACCCGAACTGGTTTCTTCTTTGCCGCGATAAAAGAAAGCGTTAAAACGCTTATAAACAATATGAATACTTTGAAATATTTTTTATTCATTAGGAGAGCTTACTTTAAGGGAAGTTTTTCTGGGATAAAGCCCATTTCCACCAGCCAGCTTTCGCACAGGTTTGTCCACATTTCGGTTGAGCCGGGGTTATTTCTTAATGCAATTGCATGTCCACCTTGCGGAAAGGCATGAAGGCTTGCCGATACATTTTTGTCAAGCAATGCCTGATAAAATAATAGACTGTTGCGAACGCTCACGGATTTATCATTAAAGGCATGAACCATGAAGGAGGGGGGAGCTGTTTCTGTGACTTGCAAATGCGGCGAATATTTTTCCATCAGTTCTATGGAAGGATTTTCACCTAAAAGATTTCTCCTGCTTCCCGCATGGGCAAATTTGTTAAGGTCAATTACCGGCGAAACCAGTATGCTGAAATTTGGCTGGAAAGCTGTTTTGTCTAGAGAATCTCCTATGGCAGTTAAATCCTGCGTAGCGGTGCTTGCCAGTGCGGCTAAATGCCCTCCTGCAGAAGAGCCCTGAATGCCAATTTTATCTTGCTGTATTTTCCATTTCGCTGCATTACTGCGTATTATTTTAATAGCCCGCTGAGCATCCTGTAATGGGCCTATCTCTCTCTGCTTGAGGTCGGGTGAATTAGGAAGGCGGTAGTTTAAAACAAAAGCACTGATTCCAATGGTATTAAACCATTTGGCTAATTGAGTGCCACTGATTATATATGCCAGCCGTTCGTAACCGCCTCCCGGACAAATAACCACTGCAGCTCCTTTGTTTTCAGTTACCGAGGGAAAAAAGGCATACATGCCGGGAGTTCCAACTCTGAAAATGCGCTCGTTTGCGATACTGTCCTTCAGTTTTAGCCCTTTTGAATTTGGCATTTTTGCCTTCGGCCAAAGCGGAATAAAATCTTGCGCCCGGACTTTAAAAGTGCAAGTGAGTAAAAATACAGCTAGTATTATTTTGAAAAACATGGTGATGAATTTTTAGCTGATGGGGAATCACATTGTGAGTCCCCATCATGTTCTCTATATTTTCGGAGAGGCAATATTCTCAACCCGGTTCTACTTCACCGCTTCTACCCTAAACCAATCGAAATCGGCATAGCCAGAGTCGTTGATCTGAGTTTCGCGTGTAGCATATAAACCAACTTTTGCACCTTTCCAACGAGCAACTTCTGCTTGGAATACATCTCCTGCATTGGTGAAATTTTGTCCGTCTAAGCTATAGCTGAACTGGCATTTAGCACCTTCTGTTACTTTTACCCTAAAATAAACTGGCGCATTGGCGTTGTTTAACTTTAAAAGCTCAGTTTCATTTTCAGACTTGCCTTTAACAGCGTCTTTACCTACGGTATGAATTAAGTAAATTCCGTCTTTTTTGCTTTTTAGGCCAAGGTTGGCATAGCTGAAGCCCATAATGGTTAAGCCTGCACGTTCGTTTTCTATTTTAGTATTGTTGGGCGTGAAAGTAAGCTTAGTGGTTACCATGAAGTTATCCGCAGGGAATTTTTGTAGCAACACATTGGGCGCTTCCCAAAGATTCTTAGCATCCTCAGGTTTATCTGTATATAGTCTAAGTGCACCTTTTGAAACATTTGTAAAACTCCATGTAGCTTTTGGGTTTGCCTGCCATTGCCATTGTAAGCCCAGTTTCGGACTGTCAAATTCATCGCTTTCCGCAGGGTTCGCTATTGGGAAGGTTTTGCCTCCTACATTCGGTTTTTTGTAGGTTAAAACCGGGTCGCCAATGCCATCGCCGTCAGCATCGACACCTATAACCGGCCAATTATTTATCCACTTCATCGGGTTGAGGTGAACTACACGCCCGTATGCTTCTTTATCCTGAAAATGAAGGAACCAGTCTTCACCGGTTTGAGTAGTAACCCAAGCGCCCTGATGCGGCCCGTTAACCGGCGATTTTCCCTGAGCCATTACCACTTTGCGTTCGTAAGGGCCGTAAACATTTTTAGAACGAAGCACTAACTGCCATCCGGTTGGAACGCCGCCAGCTGGTGCAAATATGTAGTAATAGCCGTTCTTTTTATAAAATTTGGGGCCTTCAATAGTTTGGTCTGTTTCGTGCCCATCGTAAACGAGTACTCCGGCATCCAGAGTTTTGGTACCTTCGGCATTCATTTGTTTAATCGCAATAACGCTCTTGATACCGGCACGGCTTCCTGCAAAGGCATGTACTAAATAAACTTTTCCATCGTCATCCCAAAGAGGGCAGGGGTCAATCAATCCTTTGCCGCCTTCTACCAAAATAGGCTCAGACCAAGGTCCGGCAGGATTCTTTGCTTTAACCAGGTAAATGCCAAAATCCGGGTCTGGATAATAAATTAAGAACTCGCCATTACGGTAACGGATGGCAGGAGCCCACACTCCATTTCCGTGTTGCGGCTTGGAAAAATGATCAAAAGGAGGCTGGCGTTTTAAGGCATGGCCGATAATTGTCCAGTTTACTAAATCTTTTGAATGAAGAATTGGTAAGCCGGGAATGTCCTCAAACGAGGAAGATGTAAGATAATAATCATCGCCCACACGAATCGCATCAGGGTCCGAGTAATCGGCGTTTAGGACTGGGTTTTTGAAAGTGCCATTTCCCTGGTCAGCTACCCATACTTTGGAAACATAATTTTTAGGTGCACTGCTGGTTTGCGCATTAATCTGAGCGCCAGCCAACAGGGCAGTACTTAGTAGTAAGTTGTTTTTAAGGTTGAACATTAGTTGTGGTGTATGTTTATTTAATGCTGTTGATATAAACTTCAATATTATCGTATGCTGTACTTAGATTTCGGCCATTGGCATTAGCTACTTTAGGGTCTAAACCTTTTGAGGTTTCCCAGGTATCTGGCATGCCATCGCTGTCTGTATCGGTTGGGGGAATGGTTTGTTTCAAAACTGGCCATCCGCCTACGTCAGTTTGAGAATCAATAATACCCTTCATGCCGGTTTTTGAACCGTTGAATGTTACTGTTCCAGTTTGAACCTCTTTAATAATACGGCCATCGACTGTGTCTCTCTTATAGCTTGCTCCAACTCCCTTTAAAACATCATTATATGCTTCTGTGGCTGTTTGAGTTGTTATCGATTCGAAATTGAATGCGGTGCTCATTTTTGCTAAAGCGGATGTTACACCTGAATCAAAATCAACCCCTCCATTCCAATTATCGTTAGTTACTGTGGAATTTCCATAGACATAGTTACCGCTAATATAAAAAGTACCATATCCGGGTGCGTAAGCTGCATTTGATTCTTTGGAAACCTGCATAATGCGTTTACTCCGGGTTGAAGGTGTTGCTGGCCCTGGCTTATAATAGTTGTTCACAATATTATATTTCCCGTTTTCGCCCCCATAGGCGCTGTTGCCACTCCAGTTGTAAATTACGTTATTTCGATAATCAACCTGGTCTTTTCCAACAGGGCTGGTACCAGTTCCCGGGCGGAAGCCTCCATCGAATCGTGGATTTCTGCTGTTGTGATGGGCTAATAAATTATGATGGAAGGTTGCGCCTGCTCCACCCCAGATAGCTCCGTAGCCGTGATCATCCTTTTCATGAAATGATTTATTTAAGCTCTCTGCCAGAATACACCATTGCATGGTAAAGTTTTTATTAGCGTAGAATGATGAACACTCGTCAACAGACCAGCTCATTGAACAATGGTCTATTATGACATTTTCATTATACCTGCCCCAAAATGCATCCTGTTCATTTCTAGATAAATCGCCCATTCTAAAGCGCATGTAGCGTATAATCACATTATCTGCATCAACATTCAATTCATAATTCTGAATGCATATACCATCGCCCGGGGCGGTTTGTCCTGCGATTGTAACGTTACCGTTTTTGATTTGGAGCCTGCTGTTGAGCACAATATTTCCTGAGACTTCAAACACAATGATTCGTGCGCCTGAAGAATCAATAGCCGCTCTTAAACTTCCTTTGCCGTCATTGTTTAGATTGGTCACTTTAATAACCCTGCCACCACGGCCGCCGGTTGTGTTTTTTCCAAATCCTTCAGCTCCCGGAAATGCCAATGCGGTTTCATTAACGGGAGTAGGTGTTGTTGGAGTTGTTTCCGTCCCCTTCTTTTTACAGGCAGCAAAACCTAAAATTGCCAGGCATGTAAAAGTTGCCAGTAAATTTCCCTTCTTCATCATCGTTTATAATTAGTTGTAATTAATTGGCTGGAACCCAGTTAGTACGCCCAGCGAAAATATTTTCGATGGTGTATTCCTTTGCTTGTTTTTTAGTTAGTTGTTTAGCCCACTTTACACGGGAGGAGGTGGCGGCACCTTCGCCGGTGTTTGCATATTCGGCATAGTAAGCGGTTTTGTCTTTGTCAGGAAACATTTTGTCGCCTGTCCATGGATGCCATCCTTCCGGCAAAATATGTTTGCCCATGTCGGTACGAATGAAAACTGTCTTTGCGTAACTACGCCATGGCCTTCCCAAATAAACCTTTGTGGCTTCAGGAGCGTTAATTAGTTTACAATCAAAAAATACGAAGCCAAATTTTTGGTTCTTTGTGGTAGCAGCGGCAGTTATATAAGAGTTTGCTAAAGTCTTAATTGTGCAATTCTGAAAAACACAAGTAGCCTCGCCAAAAATAAAATCCGTAGTTCCTTCTATATAACAATCTTTATAATACTGGCGGCTATTTTCGGTGGCTGCGTAAAGGGTATCCTGGTTGCCTAATAAACGGCAGTTTTTAACGATGATACGGTCGCCTTCAATGTGAAGCGCAACCGCCTGCCCAACGCGGCCTGCAGTATTCTCAATCGTAAGGTTTTCAAGTACAATATCGTTACCCTGAATAAGCAAGGTGTAAGAGGTATAAGTGCTGTATTTGTCGCGGCCACTGAGGTCTTTTCCTCCCGGATATTCTTTGCCAGAGTAATCATTGCCTGTAATGATGGTATTCTCTGGGCTTTCGCCGATTAAAGAAATCTTGCATTTCCAGGTGGGTAACAACACTTTTTCTTTATAGATGCCTTTTTTTATGAAGATGCTTACCTGGCCCGGCCCAAGGTCGCGAACCGAGTTTACTGCTTCTTGAATGGTTTTAAAATCACCGCTTCCATCCTGGGCAACAGTTAATTTATCTTTAAAAGTTTTTTCCTGTGCCTTGATAGAGCAGAGGCTAAGAAATAAACAAAAGCTGAAAATTGATCTAAGTAGCAGTGTCATGTTTTGTGTTATTTGGAAGTCTTAGCCAGTTTGGACGCCAGGCTTAGTTTCAATTCAATAATACCCTCAACTACTAATGCCGCCATTTTATCAGCGCCAGCAGGACTAAAGTGAGTATCGTCTTTTTTTCCGGCAGGATAATTTACGTGCCCGGAATCAACATGATTAAAAAGAGTTTTTGCTTTCTCTTCCCCTAAAGAAAGTATCAGTTTTTCGCTTTTTTGGTGCATATCAATTAATGGCACATGCAGTGAATCGGCAACACGGCGGGTAACATCCGGATATCCTTTATGAGAATCCTGAAAAACTCCATTTTTAAAGCTACGGCGCATAATAGGAGTAAGCAAAACCGGATTTGCCTTTTTAGCACGGGTTTCGTTTACATATTTTACCAGGTTGTTTTTAAACTCCTCCAATGAGGTGCCGACGCCTGGCTTATCTATTTTTTCGTCATTATGCCCAAACTCGATAAAGACGTAATCCCCTTTCTTCAGGTTATCAACAATAGGCTGCCAGCGGTTTTCATTGATGAAAGACTTGGTGCTTCTGCCATTTAAGGCACGGTTATCAACTTCCACACTTTTGTCGAAGAACTTTCCGAATTCCATTCCCCAACCAGTTTCCGGATAAGCCTTAGGCTGTTTGTTAGCGCAGGTAGAATCTCCGATTAAATAGATGGTAATTTTCTCTTCTTTAAGGATAAAAGATGACAAGGCTAAGCTAATTAAAAGCAGTCCCTTTGATACAATAGATTTCATACAAAACTTTATTAGTGACCGCCTCTGGCGAGGCATATGTGTGCAATTATTAATAAACGGTGTAAATCCTCAAATCTTTTTCAGTTGAAATAGATCTATCCAGCAATTGCCAGGTGAGTTAGCAAAATTATGAAGTTGACAATCTACAATACTGCAAAGTGTTAATAAGTAAGAAATAACATGAGCTGCCCGCATGGTGAATATTAATTGGTTAAAAATGGTAACATTTCAGAGGGTTACCTGTATTCATCATACAAGATTAACCAAATTCGATGCTTATAGCGTATAAAATGACACAAAAATTTATGCAAACGTTCCCGATTAAAGCATTTTAAATATAAGGTACCGAAAGTAATGCCAACGTTTGCAATCGTGCGGTTTTAAAGTGAAAATTTGGAAGATTAAAAAAAATCAGGATTGGCAGTATCCTGATACCTATAACTGCGATTCAATTGATTATAGGAATTTACTCTTCGTCCTGCATGATAGGGGCATTGGAAAACTCATAAGCCATCCATCCGTACGAGATCAAAAGGAAACCAATTGCAATATTTAATTCCATGTTAATGAGGTGTTTATATTTGTTTTCTTGGTTTTATTCAAATAACGGAAATAATCCTTTCAAAAGAATTGCTCGTAAAACTTTTAATAAAATGTTATCTGCTAATGCGTTGGTATGTGATTTTTTTAGTTGTTGGCTCAGTTAATTAGAAATTTAACCATAAATTAAATATGATTTCAATTAGGGATCGAAGGTTTTAGAGTACAGATACCCTCAAATGGACCAGAATTCGTCATGTTTTTTTGCAATGTGCAAAAATTTGGAAGTCAAACATGCAGAGTCAGCAATTGGTAGTGTGTTTGCAGTGTTAAGAAATTTCGCGTTCTTTTATTTCTGCTTTACAGTATGATAATCAAGTGTATATTTGTTCATCACAATTGTGATAAGGTTTAGGTTGTCCTGGATGTAGAAATATATCCAGGGCTTTTTTTTGAGCCCTAGTGAGCTAATGGCAGCTTAAAATAAAACTTCGATCCCTGATTAAAGTTGCTTTCAACCCACATTTTTCCTCCCTGCCTTTTAATTATTTCTGAAGATATATACAAGCCCAGTCCCAGGCCAGGAATAGAGTTCGCCTGTTCATCAGCCTGATAGAAGCGGTCGAAAATGCGTTGTTGATGTTGGGGCGCTATGCCGATTCCATAGTCCTCTACGCAAAGAATCACAAAGGTTTCCTTTTGCTCTATATTAACATTTATAATATTTGAGTTTGGAGAGTATTTTACCGCGTTGGTAAGCATATTCGTTATTACCTGGCTCAGGCGCTCTATGTCGGCAAAAACCATTGCAGGTCCAGAATGCTTAAATACAATCGAATGCCTGGTGCTTAATTGCTGTATTTCTTCAACAATCTCTTTAGCAAGCACATTCAAGTCGAACCGTTCCGGCTTAAACAAAAGTTTATTACTCTCAATGCGGGTTACATCCAATAAATGATGAACCAAGCTTGTTAAGCGATTAATTTGCAGGTCCATTTTTTGGAGGAAATGAACATTTTCGGCATTGCCTTCATTTTGCAGCCGCCGTTGCAGCAATTGGCCATAAGCTTTCACCGAAGTTACCGGAGTTTTGATTTCATGGCTTACTGTGCTTATAAACTCATCTTTAAGGCGCTCAAACTCTTTAATTTCAGTAATGTCGTTCGCAGTTCCTAACATCCTGATTGCATGTCCTTTAGGGTCTCTTTGTATTTCTCCGATTACATGAATCCAGCGGATTATGCTGTCCAGCCTAATAATCCTGAACTGTATGTTAAAAATTCCTGAATCAAAAGCATCCAGGTGGGCTTGTTTTACACGTTCGAGGTCGGCCGGATGAACATGGCTGAACATCAGCTCTAGCCCCCATTCCTTGCTTGTGTCCTTATATCCAAAAATTTGCGCATGCCTTAATGACCGTACCGATTTTCGGGTTATAAGGTTAGTATCCCAGATACCCAGGTTTGAAGCCTTAATTGCCAGGTTTAGCCTTTGTTCGCTTTCCTCCAGTTTTCTGCGAAAGTTTACCTGTGTACTTACATTGGTGGCCACGGCAATAACTCCGGATATACTGCCATCAATTTCTTTAAGTGGCTCGAAGGCTAAATTTGCATAAAGGTCATCCTGTTCTACTGTTTTTACGAGGGGCATATAAACTTCCATGCCAATGAAGGTTTCGCCGCTTTCTATCACGTTGTCTAGAATCTGCTTAAAGTTTTTTCTGGAAACCTCAGTTAAGCTGTTCAGAAAGGGTTTTCCGAGCAATGCTTTTTGTGGTTTTCCAAGCATGCTGCAAAGCTCATCATTAATTAACTCCACGTGATATTTAGGCCCTCTAAAAATTCCTATCCCCACTGGGGCCTGCATAAAAACAGAATATAAATTGCTTTTTTGTTCTTCGAGAGCACGGCCGGCTTCCTTATCCCGTTGAGAAAGCTCATAGGTGTAAGTAACATCCAGCGGCGAATGGACTATATATTCTACAGCCCCGTTTTCGTCTAAAATGGGAGTGTTTACTCCGGTCCAATATCGCTGGATTATACCCCCCCTGGCTTTGTCTTCAAGATCATAACGGTGTACCGTCATTTTGTCTGGTTGTTTGGTACTCAGTACTTTAAGCAGGCTTTCCCGCAGAAAATCAAAGTTTTCATCTGGCTCTGCTATGTTTCCCGGAAAAACCTCAAATATTCCTTTACCAATAATCTCTTCCCGTTGAGTATGAGTAATTTTTAGATAGGGTTCATTAACGTCACAGATGGTAAAATTGGGAGAATCGGCTTTAACTAAAACGTAAGCGGCAGGCCCAAGGCTAAATATCTTTTGGTAAATGCGGTTATCAGAGAGGTTAAACATGATTGAGCCTGTTAATTTAAAAAGCTGGTGGTGATTCAAGCTATGCAAATAGAAGTATTAGCTTCCCAAATTTGTATATCTGAATATTAAAAATACCGTTCGTTTTATTGGTTAACATTATAAAAATCAAAAAATGATAGTTAGGTATGTTGCAGCCTTTGTGAAAGTTTAAATAATAGGGGACTGCTGTTAAGTTTTTGGTAAAAATAAATTGTAATTTATACGGCCATTTTTTATAAAAGTTCGTATACAGAACATTTTAAGCGATTATTTATTAAACGCTGATAACCACAAAGGATTTTATTATTTTTCCCTCTGATTTTTTTTCATTTTGCTTTGGCTTAATGGAGATGATGAGTTTAGCGATAAAGAGTGCCCTAAGGCATTAACATTTATTGTTTTAAGTAGAGCATGTGCAGGAATAGTGCCATTGAGATTTGTATGCCCATACTTTATCAACCAGTTTAGATTGAAGCGGCAACGTATAATTAGTTTATATTGAAACTTTTTTACTCACTATTTCGGAGTTTGGAGAACGGGGGCAAGGGATATTTTCCGTTTTTCTGTTTTTTAATTTTTCTGTTGGCGGCGGTGCCAAAAACCTTTTCCCAAACCAATCCCACAATTACGGTTGTTGACGTAGATCCAGGTCCTTACGGGCAGGGAAGTACCATTGCAGCACGGATTAAAATTGATGGTTACTTCAAACCTGATAACAAATTCCAATTAATCCTTTCAGACCCAAGTGGGAATTTTACGGCAGCAAGTCCGGTAATTGGCGAGTATAATAGCTTTTTTACGACATTCGTTGTTAGTAAGCCGTTAAATAATATCCCTGCTGGCACCGGCTATAAAATCAAGGTAGTATCAACATTGCCAGTAGTAGAGGGTATTGCTGCTAATCCAATTACGATTGTAAATCAAGCTGGGCCGACAGTCGAGATTAAAGCCAATTATACATTGGAGGCTGGAAACATCTTTGGATTTTGTGATAACGAAACACTTACCCAGCGAGATATCGAATTTACAAACAATTCTACTTCTGGAGCAGTTGTGTCTGCCCAATTAGATAATGATTTAATTGCTGAAACTTCTAAAACCTTTGTTTTCGACGCTACCAATAAGCAAACATCTAAGTTTTCTGTGGCTTATTTCACTGCAACGTTTAAGGCTGTATCAAATGGAATAGTGTCTACTAGGTGCTATACGATTTTAAATACATCGTTTAAAAAAGGTTTGAGCGATGGTGTTAACAATAATTCTTGTGATCTGGACTATACCGCGGCCATAACAGCAGATCCTAATAATTATCCCCGGCTTATATATAAAATCAAATGGGGGGATGACAATGAGAGCGAATTTACGCACCAGCAGGTGATGGCCCAGAGTGGGAAATTGAAACACAAGTACGAAAAGTCATCCTGCGATAAAGACCATAACGTTAACGGAACCTGGGTATATAACGCATACCAGGTAAGTTTAGAGGTTAAAGGAGCTTATTGTAGCGTAGAGCCTAACTCTATTTTTGCAAGAATCAGTAAGCTACCTACAGCTGCATTTGAAGGAACCAGTAAGGCTTGTGTTAATTCGGAAGTGTCATTTTCGAATACATCTTTGTCGGGAACGGACGTTCGTGGAGGAATTGAGTGTAATGCAGAATCAGCCTTTATCTGGGAAATTGATAATAAGGGTAATGAAATCTATACTAAAGTATCTGAGGAAACAAACCTCAAATACAAGTTTACCGAACCAGGAACCTACAACATTAGGCTTAGTGCTAGGAATGCTAATAGCCCGGATTGTAAGCATAGCATGGTTCGGACTATATGCATTTCTGAGATGCCTGTGCCTAAGATTCAAATTAGCCAGTCGAGCCTGTGTTTATCACCATCAGTTGATGTAACTGCCAGCAGCACAACAGTTGAAACTAATATTTGTGAGTCAAGCTACAAATGGGTGCTATTAGATAATGCTTTTTCACCTGTTCCTGCTGCTAAGTATTCCGTCTTATCAGGAACAATCAATGCAAAGGGGGCTTTCAAAAATATAAGCCTTAGAGTCAAAGAGGCTGGAAAATACAATTTAAGGCTATATGTGTATAACGCCTGCTCTGAGCCGGATGGCGCTTATGTCGATCAGTCATTTTCTGTTTCGGGCGTGATAGATGTTGCGATGCCAGACGCCAGAACCTGGTGTTTATCCAATTCAACCATTGATTTTGGTACAGATATATATCATAAGCCCACTTATACAGGAACTTCAAATACTCCAAAATACACCTGGGAGGTTAGCGGCGGTAATTTTGAGTTTATTGGTGGAACAACGGCAGCCAACGAATACCCTAAAATTAAATTCCTGGAGGCAAAAACCTATACCGTAACAGTTACTTACGAAAATGATTGTGGCCAGCCCAAGTCTGCTTCACAGCAAATTACATTTGACCCTCTGCCTGAGGGCGGTACAGCTACCAGTGTTACCGAACCTATTTGCGGGGGAACTAATGAGGTTAAAGTTAAATTAACTGGCCATCTTGGCGAGATAAAATACTGGCAAATGAAACCAGATGGCGAAAGCAACTGGCAGGATATAAACACTTCCATTAATCCATATACCTATACTAATCTCGGAAAAACAACTGAGTTTCGGGCAGTTGTAACCAATGGGAAATGTACAAGTGAAGCCTTTTCGCAGGCAGCAAAAGTGGTGATTTTGCAGACGCCTCCCGCACCGACTGTTACGCCGGAGATCAATTATTGCCATGGAGATATTCCTTCCGAACTAACGGCTCAGGGGGATGGGGTTAGCACCTTGAGGTGGTATATTGGATCTTTTCCAGGCAACTCAAGCTCTGTAGCACCAACACCGGCAACGAATATTGATAATCCCAAGGGAGGCTTCGGGTCAGGATATAGATATTATGTAACACAAGTTTCCCCAAATAGCAACTGTGAAAGCTTACCGGCAGAGATTGTGGTCTATGTAAATCCAAAAATTTCTGAAAATGAAATTGGGAATAGCCAGACTATCTGTTATAATACTGAACCAGAAGCCCTTTTTAGCAAGAAATTAGCAGGAGGAATTGCTGATAAAACTTATGAATGGCAATATAAGGTTGACGGGACTAATACCTGGAATTCCATCAACGGCGCCACGGAAGAAACATATCAGCCGGGTAAACTGACTACTAATACATTTTTCAAACGTATTGTAAGGAGTGGAGGCTGTATAAAAGAATCGAACGAAATTAAGATCACTATAATTCCGGCTATTGAAAATTACGAAATCAACAATCGGGAGCAGATTATTTGCTACAATACCTCGCCGGCATTGTTAGACGGGCAAGCTTCTAGCATGCAGGGGGATGCGCAAGGTGTGAGTTATCAATGGAAGAGCAATTCTGATGGTAACTGGAATAATATCAGCGGTGCTACTACTGAGGACTATCAGCCTGGAGCTTTGGAGAAAACCACTTATTTTAAGAGAATAACTTCTAAAACTGTAAATGGCATTGCTTGTTCTGTTGAATCGCAACAAGCAACAGTAACAGTTTATCCTAAACCAAAAATCAATGTTAAGAAATACTACTATTGCAATGGAAGTGAGGCAGAGATCACATTTACAAGCTCAACCACAAATGAGCCGCTTGGATCTACCACTTATTCGCACACTATAGATAATCCTGCAATCATCACGAATGCTACCTATAATTCCAATACTCAAAAACTAAGTTTTAAAGCTGTAAATGCTGCGGATGATTTGCCGGCTGTCGCAAAAATCACTGTTACTGGAAAATATTTGTATAACGGTATCGAATGTCAAGGCGAAGCTTCCGAAATTTTAGTAACAGTGCTGCCTACTATCAAAGCTAAAGCCATTGCCGACTTTTCTGTTTGCGAAGATGCTGTTGCCTACGTTGGGGGCTTCCGCCCGGAAACAACCGGCGATGCCCATAAGGATTCTGTTACTTATACCTGGGAGGTAAGCGGACAAGATGTAGGCTTGCAAAACGGTTCAGGCCCACAACTTCCATCCTTTATAGCAAAGAGCACCAGTGGCGCGGACCTGGTTGCATATGTTAAAGTAACGCCAAGCTTCAAGTATGTAGCTGGCCCTTGTATCGGAGTTCCTGACACTTATACAATTACAGTTAAGCCCAAGCCTACTGTATCTGATGCAGGCAGAGATGCAGTTATTTGCGGAACTGATACTTATACGTTAAATGGAAACAACCCAACTATCGGGGAGGGGAAATGGGTGCAGATTAAAGGCCCTGCTGTTATTTTTGATAATGTAAGCTCAAGGACCGCAAAAGTATCTGATCTTAAAAAAGATAACCGGTATGAGTTTCAGTGGGTAATTAGTAATGGAGAGTGTGAGCCAAGCAGAGATAATGTAATTGTGGATGTGCTGGGGGATGTTAATATTGTTATGCCTGGTAATCTAGGTGTGATTTGCCCTGGAGAAACCATTACTCTCGACCCAGTCGTTACAGGGGGGGACGTTAGTTTCTATTTGAGTCCAGATTACCGGTACGCATGGCAGTTTTCTAAAAATGGTGTTCAATGGACAAATGTGGGTGGTGATCCAACAGAGGAGATTCTCAGAATTGGGCAGTCTGAGCCTACTTATTACCGCTTAAAGGTTAAAAGCCACGATATGTGCGAGGTTACTAGCGATCCTGTTTGGATCGACTCTCGGCCTGTCATACCAGAATCAAACCCGGGAGGCCCCGTGGAATTGTGCGATGCAACTTCATACGCTTTAAATGCAAATGATCCCGGAGCTAATTTTACAGGAACCTGGTCTGTTGAAGATTCGCCGAACGCTGTTACATTCAGCCCTAATGCAAATGATCCCAAAGCCGTGGTTTCCGGCTTAGTTCCAGGAAACTCATACACCCTGGTTTGGACAATTTCTGATACGCATAGTTGCCCGGCTAAATCTGCGAAGAAAGTAATTCGCACATTAAAGCCGCTTACCAATAATGTGATAATTCTTTCGAATACCCAAAGAGAGGTTTGTACAAATGGAGATCTATTTATTGAAGGTACCAAGCCTAACGGAGGGACTGGCGACTACACCTATATCTGGCAAGTAAGCGCTGATCAGGTTTCCTGGTCGGTAATGCCAGGACAAAATGATCCGGATTTTTATGGGCCAATACCCGGATCTGGTGAAGTATATGTGAGGAGGTATGTTACTTCAGGAGCCTGCTCTTCTGTAAGTGACGTCATACCGATTAAAATTTTGCCTTCAATAACTAATAATATTATTTCTAAAAGCCAAACCATTTGTGAGGACACGAAACCTGAGATGCTTAGGGGAACAAGTCCAGCAGGCGGCACTGGCCAATACGATTATAGATGGCAAATATTTGATGAACGAACAAACGAATGGCTCAATATTGGAAATGGTGGATATGCCCCGGATTATCAGTCAGACGTTTTGACGAAAACAACGCAATTTCGGCGCGTAGTCGAATCTGGACAATGTAATGGAGCTTCCGGTAGCCCCAGCGATCCAATCACCATTACCGTAGACTTCAAAGCGAAGCCTGATTTTAAGGCGTCTAAATACATAAGTTGTGCCCCTTTTGATTTAAAGCAGGTAATTACGGTAACCCCTTATCCCGATAGGAATACTACTTACGAATGGTATACAGTCGATAATAATGGCAATAATCTGGTGAAGCTTGTTGATAATGATGGAGACGATACAAACTTTCCAGGTTACACAATTACAAACGATGGCCAGGAGGTAAATATTAAATTAGTAGTAGGCAGCAAGCATGGTTGCGGCTATGAATCACAGATACATACTTTTAAAACAGTAAGCGATTTTACTCCATTGTATAGCAAAACTATCAATCAGCCATGTGGCCCGTTGGAAGTAACCTTCCAAAATAAATCAACTATGATTAATGGGGGCTCATCAGATGATTTGATATTCACCTGGTATGATAGAAACAACAAACTAATATCAAACGACAAAGAACTTGGAAAGCGGATATTGCAGCCTGCGTCATCTCATATGGATACTACTTATGTGTTTAAACTTACAGCGTCTAACGGGTGTATCGAAAGGACTTTTGTTGACTCTGTTTTAGTAAGGCCAACACCTTTGGCTATTTTCTCGCCTAAAGAAACCAGTGGCTGTTCCCCTTTTAAATTGGAGATTAGCAATACTTCCAGAGGGGTGGATGCTAAATATGGAGCAACTAATAAGTTTATCTGGGATTTTGGGGATGGATCTCCAACAATTACAACTTTCGACTTAAAGCCTATAACTCATGATTACACCACGGCGGTAACTAAAAAATACAAGGTAAAGCTTACTGTTGAAAATGAGTGCGGCTCTGATTCAAAAGAGTATGAAATTATAGTTTATCCCACTACAATTCAGGCGGGCCTTACACTTGTTGGCCTTTCTAAATATGGCTGCGCCCCATTTCCGGTAACTTTTGACAACAATACCACGGGTGCAACTCGCTTCAAGTGGGATTTTGGAGATGGTAATATTGAATACAGTTCGCTCTCGCCAGAACGTAAAACGCATTTGTTTGAAAAGGCAGGAACATATACTGTTACGCTCAATGCCTCAAATGATTGCTCAAGTGCAACCGCTACGGAGCTAATCATCACCGTTTTTGAAAGGCCTCTGGCTAAATTCTCAATAAACCGCCCGAAGTATTGTTTAGGCGATCCGGTGTCTTTTATCAATTACAATACTTCCACAGACGTAACTTATACATGGAAGTTTGGCGATGGATTGGATAGTCATGAGAGAGAACCTAAGCACGTTTA
Source organism: uncultured Pedobacter sp. (assembly GCA_966211215.1). Taxonomy (GTDB): domain Bacteria; phylum Bacteroidota; class Bacteroidia; order Sphingobacteriales; family Sphingobacteriaceae; genus Desertivirga. Next base: position 1,141 of record CBIHNR010000111.1, on the reverse strand, counting down.
CACGGCAGCTGGAACTTATGAGGTGCAATTAATTGTAGAGCAGGTTTTCCCTAACGGTTCAAGCTGTAGTACCGAGGCTATTAAACAGGTTGTTGAAATTTTACCCTTGCCGGTACCGTCTTTTAGTTTGGTGAACGAAATGCCTATCAATTGTGTGCCATTTAAACTCGAGGTACACTCAACATCCTCCAGCGCAACCAGTGTAGCCTGGGATTTTGGTGACCCAACCAGTTTAACCAATAATACAGCTGGCACAAACTCCAGCCACGTTTATACCGTGCCTGGCGTTTACACCATTGAGGCTAAGTTCTATAATGCCTCAGGTTGTTTTAAATCTTTAACGAAGACAATAACTATTACAGATTCTCCGGTTGCTAATTTTACTTCGTCTGTGGAAAGTGTTTGTGGTACGAAGGCTACCATTTCTTTTACGAATGCTAGTACATATTCCGGACAGGATCAGGTAAACTATACGTGGATAATTGATAACGGGGCAGTTTTCAACCAAACAAATATAGCCCCCCAAACAATTCAAGTGCCGGCCAATGCAACAATGCCTTATAAAGCTAAAATAGAATTGAGGGCTCAAAGTATCATTGGTTGTCCCTCATCAATTGTAAAATATATTCAATTTAACCCACTGCCAGAGGCTGATTTTAGCATTGTTTCCAAGGCTGATAAGTGCGTGCCTTATTTGTTAGGGCTTAATCAAAAGTCAAAGTATGCAGACTTTTACGAATGGTTTGTAAACGGCCAGTTAGTTTCTAAGGAGCCGCAGCCTACCAATATTGTTCTTAAAGAGCCAAACAAGGTATATAATATTGAGTTAAAGGTGAGCAACATTTATGGCTGCATAATAGCTTCAAAGAGCTTAACAGAGACTACTTTTCCAAAGCCTGATGCAAAGTTTACAATAACGAGTAATAAGGATTGTACAGGACTTCTACTCTTAGATGTACACAATGAAACTATTGGAGCCACAAAATATACCTGGAATTTTGGTGATAGCCGCCCGGACTCACACGAAAAGGAGCCTAAAGATGTCCGTTACACGCCTGGCAGGTATATCCTGCGGTTAATTGCGGAAAATCAATATGATTGTGCAGACACAGCCTATGATACTGTTTATGTTGCTAAGCCC
>CBIHNR010000110.1:0-17554 GCA_966211215.1 uncultured Pedobacter sp. | reverse complement strand
CTCTTGTTAACCTCTTCTTCTCCTCTTGGTTACCTAATCTTCTCCTCGGGGCCGAAGAACAGGTAAAGAAAGGGTTAACAAGGCCTTAACATGAACTAAGGACTTACTAGCTTTTGGAGCCCTCGAGGATGTCTTAAATAAGTAAAAGCTAGGGACAAGCCTATGTGGCCCCAGTAATTTCTGCTTCTTAGGTATCAACTTGCTAATTCAGGCTCAGAGTTGTTCTTCAGATAAAATGTCTGTTTTACAAGCGAGAGCTATTTGACGGGCTTGGGGCCCAAATAGGATGTATATTGGTTATATAACATCTGCGCTTGTTTCATTGCCGGTAATTACTACCTTTAAATATAACCTTCGCCATCTATGGATATCAATTTTAACAAAAACGAAGATTTTAATAAGCAGTTAGTTTATCAACTAAACAATCGCCTGAAGAAAGTATATACCGGCGGGGGCGAAAAAGCCATCGCAAAGCATAAAGAAAAAGGTAAAATGCTGGCTAGAGAGCGGATTGCCTACCTGGTAGATAATGATAAGCCCTGGCTGGAAATCGGCGCCCTGGCGGCTGAAGGGATGTATTCTGAGTTTGGTGGTTGTCCGAGTGCAGGTGTTGTTAGTGGCATTGGATACATTGCTGGCAAGCAGTGCCTGATCGTTGCCAATGATGCAACGGTGAAGGCGGGTGCGTGGTTCCCGATGACGGCCAAGAAGAATCTTCGAATCCAGGAAATTGCCCTGGAAAACAGGCTTCCTATAATCTATTTGGTGGACTCCGCAGGAGTTTTTCTTCCATTGCAAAACGAAATTTTCCCCGACAAAGAGCATTTCGGTAGAATTTTTAGAAATAATGCGATATTAAGCAGTGAAGGCATTGTACAGATTGCTGCTATTATGGGTCCTTGTGTGGCAGGAGGGGCTTATTTGCCGATAATGAGTGATGAGGCGATGATAGTAGATGGCACCGGCTCTGTTTTTCTTGCCGGAAGCTATCTGGTTAAATCTGCTATTGGGGAACAGGTAGATAATGAGACCTTGGGAGGGGCATCTACTCATTGCGAAATTTCGGGTGTTACAGACTATAAGTTCCCTAATGATGAGGCTTGTTTAGATGCGATAAAGAATATTGTAAGCAAACTTGGAGCACCTCAAAACGCCGGATTTGACCGGGCAAAGCCTATTGCCCCAGCCAAAAATCCCGAGGATATTTACGGAATTTTACCGGATAACCGCGAGAAACCTTATGACATGCTCGAAATCATACACAGGCTTGTAGATAAGTCCGAGTTTGAAGAATACAAAGAACTGTATGGGCAATCAATAATTTGTGGCTTGGCCAGAATTGATGGCTGGGCTGTCGGAATTGTTGCCAATCAGAGGAAGGTGATTAAGACAAAGAAGGGCGAGATGCAATTTGGAGGCGTAATTTATTCAGATTCTGCAGACAAAGCCGCCCGCTTTATTATGAACTGCAACCAGAAAAAAATTCCCCTTGTTTTTTTGCATGATGTTACTGGATTTATGGTGGGCAGCCGCTCTGAACAAGGTGGAATAATAAAGGACGGAGCTAAAATGGTTAACGCCGTTGCAAACTCTGTTGTTCCTAAGTTCGCTGTGGTTATCGGTAACTCGTATGGTGCTGGCAATTACGCCATGTGCGGCAAAGCCTATGATCCCCGGTTGATTTTTGCATGGCCCTCGGCAAAAATTGCTGTTATGGGCGGCGCCCAGGCAGCAAAAACCCTATTGCAAATTCAGGAAAGTGCACTGAAAGCAAAGGGAGAGGAGATAACAAAAGAGTTGGAAGAGAAGCTATTAAAAGAAATAACCGACAAATACAATGAGCAAATGACTCCTTATTATGCGGCTTCCCACCTGTGGATTGATGGGATTTTAGCTCCTCTTGAAACTCGTAAAGCCATTTCAATGGGCATTGAAGCCGCGAATCAATCACCAATTACAAAGAAATTTAATGTGGGGATAATTCAAACCTGATTGTTAAGCCAAGTCTACAATTTCAAATTTCTTACCATTAAAAGTAAATATATCGCCCTTTTTTAGTCCCATTAAGTTTCTTCCAACAGGCGAAAATGAAGATATCGCGAAATAGGTTTTGTCGTGATGTTTGATTTGTCCTGCGCTTATAGAAAGGTAGAAAGCTCCGTTATCTGTTATAACCAGGCTGCCATTTTGAACCGAATCATATTTTTTATGCGGGTTTATCTGGCTTAAAGCGTGTTTCAATTTACGAGCTTCCGCAAGTTGAGCCTGGTTCCTTGATATTTCCTGCTGCATCATTTCTCGGGTCGTCTCATATTTATCGCCGGCACTACTCTTAGTATCGTTCACAGATGCATCCTGCGCATCTTTTATTGCTTGTTCGGCAGCACTAATCCGCTCTTCTGCAAATTGAAGGCAGTAATTGTAAAGTTCTCTTTTAGTTTCAAGCATGATATTCGTATCCAAGTATAGAAGATTTTTTAGGATTTGTTAAATCCTTATAGTAAAAGCTGTAAAAAACAGCCAGCGTAGATGCCTTAAGATCGGCTCTAAACTTTTGTTAAGCAAAAATACATCAGCACACCAGGGTTTGGTAGTGTGGCGCAATTGTTGGCTTTCTGTAAAAGCTATATCTTTGCCCCGAATGAAAGATTTTAAAAAATATTATATACTGCCCGCCAGCCCCGAAGAAGTTTACCTGGCTTTAACCAACCCCAATACCATTAACCTATGGACCGGAGAGGAGGCTGAGATGTCTACAGAGCCCGGTTCGGAATTTTCTCTGTGGGAGGGAAGCATTTCAGGCAAGAATCTTGAATTTGAAGAAGGAAAAAAGATTGTTCAGGAGTGGTATTTCGGCGATCAAACAGAATCTTCCATAGTTACTATAAAGCTTCATCCACATAAAGATGGAACCTCTGTAGAGTTGAGGCATAGCAATATTCCAGATTCAGATTTTGAGGATATTGTTGAAGGATGGGATGATGCCTATTTTGGCTCACTTTTGGACTTCTATTCAGAATAAAATAAAAAAAGGCGATTTCTCGCCTTTTTTTATTTCGATGCGCTTACATTTCTTTTTAGCGCATTTAATTCGGATTTCAATTTTTCAATTTCAGCTTGCTGTTCTTTTATAGAGCTTACTAAAATTGGAATCAGGCTAACCATATCAACATTGTCGATAGTGACTGATTTTGTAGCATTTTTTCCGTCTCCGGCAACAACTTTGCTTTGATTTTTTACCAATTCAGGAAAAACAGCTTTTACGTCACTTGCTAAAAAGCCATACTGTTTCCCTTCTGGAAGCTGATCAAATTCAACTTTATAATAGTTAAAGGATACCGGCTCAAGTTTTGTAAGCTGCTTTACAGAGTTTTTAATAGGAGTCGCGTCTTTTTTTAGGGTGTTGTCGCTGAGTTTTTGTGCCAATGCGCTACTTGTTGCAAAAAAACTAAAAAGAACTAGTGATTTACTTAGTTTAGAATTAAGTGAGGTGATCATTTTATGTTTTTAATGTTCTAAAATCACGCGAAAATATAAATATCTAACTAAAATCATCCTCGTCGATGTTCTTTTGGATTGTATTTAGGGTCTATTTGCGACCAAGCCGCTGTTTTTTCTCATTGCCAAAACAAAATAATGTTCTATGAATATGCTATCGAAGGAAAGATATAGTCTTTTGTTTTGAAAAAGTCATTTGAATTTGTCTGATCGGCACCTATTTGGTGGAATCGGTAAAAAAAATGAAAAAAAAGGCGCACAAGGCGCCCTTTTTTTCTATTTAGCTGTACTCGCAGTGCTTTTTAGTGAATTAATTTCCCTTTTTAGCTTGTCGATCTCTTCTTGTTGCTCCTTAATGGCGCCTACAAGGAATGGAATTAAGCTAACCATATCCACATTTTTAATTGTAGCCGGTTGATACGAATTTTTACCAGCCGCCACTAATTTAGTTTGTTGCTTTACAAGTCCGGGAAATATGGATTCAACATTATTTGTAGAAAAACCATATTGTTGCCCTCCTGGTAAATTAAGCTTATTAAACTTCTGGCTATTATAATTAAAAGAAATCGGCTCTAATTGAATAACCCGTTCCGCTGCATTTTTAATGGGTGCCGGATTGTTCTTCAATTCAGTATCGCTAATTTTTTGAGAAAACGCATTGCTGGCAAATAAGCACATAGCAATTGCCGTCAAGCTAATTTTAACTTTGTTCATGATTTTTATTTTGGTTTGAAATGTTGTGTAAATAGTAATGCAATGCCAGGCCCAGAGGGCGCAGGCTCATAGATGAAATAAGTAGGCTAATAAAAAAGCCCTAAACTAAGCTGTCCGGAGGAGGCGTGGGGACACTAAGATGATAAATTAAATAGGCTCCGTTATTCTTATTTCTTTTCGCCTTTTGATCAAGGGATAAAGAAGGAAGATGTAAGTTTAAGTTGCTGCTGTCCGAAAGGAACTCTTTAAGCGATTCCTTTATGCTTTCGGTTTCGGCGGATCGGCTCGATTCTTCTTGATTGTTTATTTCTTCAGCATCGATGATTCTACTGCTTTGATAAGCTACAAATGAAATCACAGAGATGCCTGTTCTTTCCAGCACTGCGAAAAGAAAAAGAAAAACCAGAATGTATTTTGTAAACGCTGTTCTCGGCACCCGCTATCTCCTTGTTTGTCTTGCAAAAATAATGAATGTTATTAAATTAAAAACTTTGAATAAACTTTCTGATCTTTGAAATGTTTTCGAAGGCTGCAGGAAAAATGTGAACTAGGTTAGGAAACTTTGAAACCCTGTACTAAAAGATGCCGTAGAAAGGTTATATTTAAGATAACTTCTTCCGGATTAATTGGGAATCGGTGAGGTTAAGTGGTAATTTTCCATTAAAATTAATTTGAGATGCATTTTGGTAAAATCGTAAAAGAGGTAGCAATCGCGCAAGGACTATCTGCCAGTGAATTTTCAGTTTTATTTGGCAACACTGAACGTGAAATGCTTGAGTTGTATGAACAGGAAGACTGGAAATCAAGTGACATTAAAACAGCATCAGTTACTTTAGAGCACAACTTTGGAAAGTATCTGGACAATGCCCTTCCATTTGATTTTCTTAATACTCCCTACAGTGCTGATAAAAGCGAGTATTTATTTACGATAAAATATCCTAAAGGTAAGGAACAGTTGCTTAAAACCTGGCTAAGTAAAATGGCCATGATAGCAAAAGCAATTGGTTTAGAAATAGGGCGCTAATAAGCGCCTTTTTTATTGGGTAACTTTCTGCGCATCAATAACCAGCAGCTGATTTTTGTTACCCGTGCAGAAGAATAAAAAGTCGTTGCCCCCATCTGCAATCTTGTGTTTCTTTTTAAGTTCCTCAGGCGATAAAGGGAAATTTCTGGAGACTATATTGGCTTTCTTTTTCTGGTTGGCTTTGATCCATTCCTTATATATAGCCACTTCGCGAATGGCAAACACCTTTCCCGGAAATTTACTATTCCATGATTCACTGGTATATAAATGTGTATTAGGGTTAAGCTTTTTGAGCCCATACTTCGAGCTTATGCTCTTAAAACCGCCAGCTTTCAGCAGAGCAACATCAGGCTCGTATAAATATCGCTGAGGGAAGCTGGTGTCAGCCGGGGGGAAATTCTTTTCTTCAGATAGCTTAAATGAAAAAAGTTCTTCAACATTCCGATTGAGGCAAGAAGCTACTATTACTGGCTCGCCTGCAAAATCCCGGTCAACAACCCATAGCAGTTCTTTACAGTCGTTTTTTACGCTTACTACATGGACTTCAGAGACATAAGTTAACTCGCGTAGGCCAGATTGGATATCAAAGAGGGGGGATGTTTTGATTATTATTCTCTCGGCTTTGCTTAAAAATAGAGGCAGATTAGAAACAACATCTGGCAGAGTATCTTTTAAAAGGAAAACTTTTTGTGACTCTATCCTGCGAGCAGGGTCGACATATAAAGTGCTAAATTTTTCCCTGGATTCCAGTAAGAATCCAACACTGTTTGCTTTTATAAATTCAATATTGTTTACCCCAAGCACCTTCGAATTATGCGAGGCTATGTCGGATAACTCTTCATTCTGTTCAACATGATAAACCCGGCTGATACGCTTTGAAAAATAGATAGCATCCACCCCAAAACCGCCTGTAAGGTCTATTAAGCTGTCTCCCTGGATCAACCTGCTTTTGTAAGCCGCAGTTTGTTCTGAGGATGCCTGTTCGATGTTTAGCTTTGGCGGAAAGTAGACTCCTGGCGTACTAAACCAACTTGGTAACTTTTTTTCGCTTCTTTTTTTGCCATCAATCTGTTGTACCAGCTCGCGAGTACTTATACCTGGAAAAGGGCTCTTTCCAAGTAAGATCTTATTAATGTCGTCATTTAAATGATTATTTATAAAATCTTGTACTTCAGGTTTTAATAACTCGTAATTCAAGCTTTTGTATGATTAAGAGATGTCTTTCATCACCATCTGACAAGTATGTCGGCTTTTTACTTCTAATAGCACGTTCTTGTTTTCGGTAACCCGGTCAATGGTTTGCTGGTTATAGTATCTTATGGTCACCAACTCAACATCATTATTGTAAATGGTTTTGTATGAGCTGGAGAGCGTTTCAATAAGCCTTTTGATCTTGTCAGGATTATTATCTACACAAATTGAGAAGCTAAGAGCCGAGTTGAGCATTGTATTCACCTTTACCCTGTGCTGATGAAGAATATCAAAAATATGGCTAAGATTTTCTTCGATTATGAAAGAATAATCCTTTGGAAATATCGAAATAAGCGATTGGTTTACTTTGAAAATAAATGATGGCGTATGTGTTACCTTTTCAGCATTGCTAATAGTTGTACCACTGGCATTATAGTCTAAAAACGAACGTACATGCAATGGAATATTGTTGTTTTGCAGAGGCTTAATAGTTTTTGGATGAATAACCGTAGCCCCATAGTAAGTAAGCTCAATGGCATCGTGATAGCTCAACTGAGACATCAGTTCAGTTTCATCAAACCATTTTGGGTCAGCGTTTAATACTCCTGGAACATCTTTCCAGATAGTAACAGCATCTGCCTTCAAACAAGAGGCAAAAATAGCTGCAGTATAATCGGAACCTTCTCTGCCCAAGGTAGTAGTAAAGTTCTCTGATGTTCCGCCTATAAATCCCTGTGTAATTGCGATTTGATTTTCAAGAATGGAAGGCAACTGGCTCTCGATTGTGTTTTGCGTTTTAACCCAGTCTACCTGTCCCTCGCGGTAAGTATTGTCGGTGTGAATAAAGCTGCGGGCATCCAACCACTTACACACTATTCCGCAATGATTGAGGTAGGCGCCCACAATCTTAGAAGAAATCAATTCGCCAATAGAGACAATTTGGTCATATATATAATCGAAATCATCCTGAGGTTCCTCTTCTAAGATCCAATCGATTTCGACAAAAGTATTGGCAACATCATTAAAAACAGGATGCGTTGAATCCTCAAACAGCCCTAATAATATCTCCTCGTGATATGCTTTGATCCTATCAAATATTTCATCAATATTTTCATTCTGCTGAGTGTAAGCAAAGGTTAATTCCTCAAGGGCATTGGTTGTTTTACCCATCGCCGAAACTACAATTAGCAACTGCGAAGCACCATGCAATTTTACTATTTCAGCTATATTTTTAACTCCGGCAGCATCCTTTACCGATGCGCCTCCAAACTTGAAAACTTCTGTCATTTATTTAAAGAATTACAGGGTGGAAGCTCCGGCTTTAATGTTTTCTGTCAAAGCTGTTACCTGCTCTTTTGTTAAGGATGCATTTAGCCAGTCGGACTCGATAGCAGCACCATATTTTTTGTAGAAATTAATTGCAGGCTCGTTCCAGTCAAGCACCTGCCAAACCATACCATTATAACCTTTATCTTCCGCCTCTGCAACAACAGCCTCGAAAAGGAGGCGCCCTAGCCCCTGGCAGCGGTAGGCTTCAGTAACTAAGAAGTCTTCCAGGTATAAGCGGCAGCCCTTCCATGTTGAATAGCGTACATACCATAAAGCAAAACCTTGTACTTTTCCATCTACTTCGGCAACAAATGCCTTCCAAACTGGTTGGTTGCCAAAACCGGCATCCTCAAACTCCTTTAAAGAAACGGTTACTTCTTCGGGAGCTTTTTCAAAAACAGCAAGTTCATTTACCAGCTCAAGCAGGCGGGCACAGTCTTCTCTTTCGGCGTATCGAATCATATCTGGAATTTAGAAGTTATTGAAGATAAGATGTTTATTGTTTGTCTGCTTTCCAATGTTTAATAACTCTGTGCCCGAAGATGGTGCTGCCTACGCGAATCATAGTGCTACCTTGTTCTATCGCAATTTTATAATCACTGGACATGCCCATCGATACCTCGCGGAAAGCAGCTTCTTTTCTAAAAAAACTTTGCTTAAGCCCATCAAAAAAAACTTTCAGCTCATGGAACTCGTCTTTGATTTGTTTTTGGTTTTCGGTGTTGGTGGCAATTCCCATAACGCCCGTAATTCTGATATGTTTTAACCCGGCAAATTCATCCGAGCGAAGAAGCTCAATAACTTCGTCAAAGCCCAATCCAAATTTGGTATCTTCATCTGCGATGTAAACCTGTAAGAGGCAATCTATAACCCGGTTGTTTTTTTCAGCTTGTTTGTCTATCTCTTTCAATAACTTAATGCTATCTACTGAATGTATAAGTTTAATAAAAGGAGCAATATATTTTACCTTGTTTGTTTGCAAATGGCCAATTAAGTGCCATTCAATATCTTTTGGGAGTGCATCATGTTTTTCAACCAATTCCTGAACTTGATTTTCGCCAAAAACGCGTTGTCCGGCATGGTAAGCTTCCAGAATTTCTTCATTTGGCTTGGTTTTAGAAACAGCGATCAGCTTTACATTCAGGCGGTCGGTTTCTTTCTTTAATTCTGTTAGGTTGGCTGCTATACTCATTTATATGTATTTTTATCGCAAAATCACGGCTAAATTAAGAAATGAGGCGTTTACTGGTATTGTTTTTTCTTTTCATTTTTTCTGCAGGATGTAAAAATAGCAGCACTCCCGAGGGTGTAATTCCAGAGGATAAAATGGTTAATGTGCTTACAGACATGCACCTGGCGGATGGTTATACATCAAGTATTATTGATACAACGTTAGTAATTACAACGTATAAATCCTTGTATGAAACTTACGATATTGATTCGGCGAGCTTTAAAAAGAGCCTTGAGTTTTATGCAAAAGACCCCATGCGGCTTAAAGCAATGTATGCACAAGTAGCCGAGAAACTTGGAAAGTTAGAGAAAGCCGAGCAAAGGAAAGAGCAAATAAAAATAAAGAAGCAGCAGCAGCGTGATAAGTTTGTTCAGGATTCTATCGCCAAGCGTGAGAAGTTTAAAAAAGATTCGTTAAAACGAGATTCAATTAAAAAGGTTCAATTAAAGAAGGCTGCCCTTAAAAAGGATTCGCTAAAAAGAGATTCGGTAAAGAAATCAAGATTAGAGAAGAAGCTTAGACTGAAGAAAGATAAAAAATGATTTACCCGCAAAATGCAGCAGATAAACTAGGGTTTACCGAAATAAAGTCATTGATACAGCAGCATTGCCTTAGCGAAATGGGCAGGCAAATGGTTCTGCGTATTCAAATGATGACAAGTTTCGACCAAATTCAGAAATTCTTAAACCAAACTAAAGAGTTTAAAGAAATTCTTGAAAATGATACACCTCTGCCGATTCGAAACCTATTCGATATTAAATCTTTAGCAGATAAAATAAAGGTAGAAGGCGCTTATTTAACCGAAGCGGAGCTTCATCAGGTGCTTTTGTCTCTTCAAACGGTATTTGCTGTTATCAACTACTTTAATGAAAGGGAGGGGCGCTACCCTAACCTGGAGGCGTTATTCGAACATCTTCCGATTGAAAAGAAGATTGTTAAAAGCATAGAACAGGTAATTGACGATAAGGGAAAAATTCGTCCTAATGCCTCGGCAGAGCTACAGCATTTAATTCATAGCATTTCAAAAGCAGAGCAGGAAGCCCGCAAAAAAATTGACCACATTTTTAAGAACGCGCAGAACAATAACTGGACAGCCGATGGCAACCTGACGATTCGGGATGGGCGCCTTTGTATTCCGCTTTTAGCGGAGAATAAGCGCAAGGTTAAAGGCTTTGTACATGATGAATCGGCATCGGGACAAACGGTGTTTTTGGAGCCAGAGGAAGTGTTTCAATTAAATAATCTGGTTCGTGACCTTGAGTTTGAGAAACGACGCGAAATAATAAAAATATTAACAGCTTTAAGTAACGAACTACGCCCTTATGTGCCGCTTTTACTTGCTTATCATGGCTTATTAACCAAGCTGGACTTTGTAAGAGCGAAAGCTCTTTTCGCTATACAGACGGAGGCAACCATGCCAGTGCTTGCCAGCTCGGCAGAGCTTAATCTGGTAAACGCCAGGCATCCCTTGTTACTTCTTACTTTACAAAAAGAAGGGCAAACTGTTGTGCCTCTTAATATTAAAATAGACAAAGGGCAGCGTGTGCTGGTTGTATCGGGGCCGAATGCTGGAGGTAAGTCGGTTTGTATGAAAACGGTTGGGCTCTTACAGATCATGGTTCAGGCGGGGCTGCTTGTGCCGGTTGACGAAAGCTCTACTTTTGGTATTTTCAGGCAGGTATTTGCAGATATCGGTGATGACCAATCCATCGAAAGCGACTTGAGTACTTACAGTGCCCACCTATCAAAAATGAAGTATTTTGTGGAGAATTCGGGTGGGAAAACTTTGGTATTAATCGACGAGTTTGGTACCGGTACTGACCCTCAGTTTGGCGGCCCAATTGCCGAAGCTGTTCTCGAAGCTTTAAACCGTAAGCATATTCGTGGGGTGGTGACTACGCACTACTCTAACCTAAAAAGTTTTGCCAATATTACCGAAGGTATTGAAAATGCTTCCATGATGTTTGACAATATGGAGATGCGGCCGCTATATATACTTGAAACTGGTAAGCCGGGCAGTTCTTATGCTTTTGAGATTGCTCAAAAAATAGGTTTACCACCCAACGTACTGAATGCAGCGAAGAGCAAGATAAGCGGGCACCAGAAAAAAGTGGACACCTTGCTGGTGGATTTGGAGCGAGATAAAAAGGAATTGCTGGAGAATCGTATTTCCGTTGAACGCCAGCAGAGGAAGGTGAAAACTCTTATAGAGGAAAATGAAAAGCTGAAAGCTTACCTTGAAGAAAATCGAAAAGCGATTTTAAAGGATGCGAAGAATGAGGCGAAGAATATTATCCTTAATGCGAATAAGCTTGTAGAAAACACAATTTCTGAAATAAAGGAAAGCAAAGCTGATAAAGAAAGAACACAGCAACTAAGACAAAACCTTAAAGCTGAGTTACATAAACATCAGGTTAAAGAACTTGCACCCAAAAAAGTGGAAGCGGATACGTCAGAGTTAAAAACTGGGGATTGGGTGAAGCTAAGCGACTCTGAAACGGTTGGGCAGGTAATTGATGTCACCAAGGATAATGTGATTCTTGCTATTGGAGACTTGAGGTCGGTGGTAAAACGAAAGCGGGTATCTAAGATCTCAAACAAAGAGGTTCCTAAGGAAATTCGCCGTTCATACTCATCTCAGGTGACTGATGCTGTTGCAAATTTTAGCCCTGAGATTGACGTAAGGGGCATGCGGGGCGAAGAAGCTTTATACGAAATCGAAAAATATTTAGATAAGGCTATTATGATGAGCTTTTCTAACCTGAAAATTATTCACGGGAAAGGCGACGGTATTTTAAGAAAGCTTATCAGGAATTATTTGAAAAAGTACTCGGAGGTTAGCCGGATGGAGGATGAGCATCCAGACAGGGGAGGCGATGGCATTACCTATGTTTATTTGAATTAATATTTAAACTTTAATGCTTGCGATAGGTTTATTTACAAAAATTACCGACAATGCCTGAACTTCCAGACCTGCAAATATTTAGTGCCAATTTAAACAAAGCTTTAGCTGGAAAAACTGTTAAAGAAGTAGCTCTTCTTAAGCCGCAAAAACAAGTTTCGGAAAAAGAGTTAAACAAAGCCCTGAATGGTAAAAAGCTTTTAAGTGTTTATCGGGAAGGGAAGGAGCTTCGGTTTGAGTTTGATGATAATCAGATTGTAGGCTTACACTTGATGTTGAATGGCAAACTGTACCTTTTTGAAGAAACGAATTCTCATAAATCTACCTTGGTGGAAATGTTGTTTAAGGATGGTGCGGGAATTGCGTTAACTGATTTCCAGGGTTTTGCTAATATTTCCTTAAATCCCGAGGAAAGCAAGGTGCCAGATGCTTTATCTGATGATCTGAATGTTAATTACCTGGAAGCGAAGCTAAAACGTAGCCGTACTGCAATAAAAAACATTTTGATGGACCAGAAAATTATCCGGGGTATAGGAAATGCCTATGCTGATGAGATTTTATGGGAAGCCAAAATCTCACCATTTTCTACCGCTAATAAGATTCCTGCGGACCAGATCACCAAACTTATTGAAAGTATTAAATTGTCGCTAACTGAGGCAGAGCGTCAAATAAAAAAGTCACATCCGGATATTATCAATGGCGAGGTACGCGATTTTCTTAAAATCCATAATCACAGGCACAAAAACAGCCCAACAGGCTCTTCTATCAAAACGGACGAAATAAATAAGCGTAAAACTTATTTTACTGAAGAACAAATAGAGTATAAATAGTCCCCGTAAGGTATTATATCAAATTAAAAGCCCTTGCATATTCCCCTAATTCATACATCGAACTGGCACTTAGTTTCCGCTTGATATTTCTTTTGTGGGTATCAACCGTATGTTCAGATATAAATAAAGTATCCGCAATTTCGGAGGAGTTTTTCCCCAGCGAAAGGTGTTTAAGAATTTCTTGTTCCCGTTCGCTCAATAATCTGAATTTTTGAATATTCCTGCGGAGGAAGTTGTTTTCCTGCAAAATTCTTTCTGCCTTCGCTGTCATATGGTGCATAGCATCAATAGGGAAGGCCATGGTTATTGTAAGGAGGGGCTTATTTTCATCATCGCGCATATATACTTTCGTGCTCGACATATGCCACTTCCAATCCGAGTGGCCGGCGAATCTTACTTGCTGGAAGTACGTGCAAATGTTGTCGTCGGTTTCGTTATCAAACAATCCCAATATTTTAGGGACATAGTCTTTCGCGTCCTCAGGGTTAAAATATCTTGCATAATAGTCCTCGGCACTAATGCTTGTAACTTCATCAAGTGTAATGCCTAGCTGGGAAAGCCCTCTTTCAGACATCCAGGCTACTTTCCAGGTTCTTAAATCGTGCAATACTAATACGCCAGGCAAATCTGCGGCATAGGTTTTAACAGAGTCAATTGCTGACTGGATTTTATCTTCAATGGAATAAACGGACATAAAGCGTGTGTTCAGGAGCCTGAATATACTGCTTTATAGTAAAAAACTCTATTTAATAATTAAAAATTAAACTTCTTGTTCTCTCCGCTTACATATGGATTTCCCGAAAGTGTGTTTTTTACTAACGAAATAATCTGCGTTAACAACAAATCTGGAGTGTCCCAATATTCGGCTTCTTCCGGCGTAATTTTTAACAAGGATAAATTTTTGTCCCTTGAGCCTTCCGGAAACCAGGCTTTGAACCGATTGCTCCAAAGCTCTTCAATTTTTGCGGCGTCCTCGCTAATTTCGGCTTTACCATTTATAGTGATATATAAATCGCTTTGCGGATTGCTGTAGTTTAGTAGTACATTCGGATTGGCTTCAATTTCTGCCACCTTCCTTGAGTCTTTTCCAATGAACATCCAGATAATGCCGTCGTCTTTCAACTCGAATGTATACATAGGCCGGCTATGCTGTCTTCCATCCAAAGTATTGGTAGTTAACATCGCTATCTTAATGTCCTTTAATTTCGCAGCAAGTTCTCTTACTTTCTTAATATGTTCAATTTCATGAAGTTGTCCTTCAACAGTATTTGCATGCAGTGGTTCCATAGTATAAAAGGTATACTGTGTTAAAAAACGAATATGCGTTTTTGTTTAAGAGAATTACATTTAACGCCCATAATGCGTTATTTTGTGCAATGAAGCATCAAGCTGCCTTATTTTGGAGTGGGGGCAAAGATTCTGCCTATGCACTGCACTACGTCCTTAATCATTATCCTGAATTAGAAATAGTGCTGCTAATCACGACTGTGAATGCCGAGTACAAAAGAATTTCGATGCATGGAGTAAGGGAAGTCCTGTTGGAAATGCAGGCGAAAGAAACCGGTATTCCATTATATAAAATGATGGTGGCAAACAGTCCATCTAATAGTGTATATGAGGATGAACTTGGCAGAACTCTAAATGAGTTAAAACAGCGGGGAATCTGCCATATTGTATTTGGCGATATTTTTCTTGAGGACTTAAGGGAGTATCGGTTAAAATTTCTTGCAAAACATGGGCTGGAAGGTGTATTTCCATTATGGAGAAAAGACACTTCTCAATTAATTCAGGACTTTTTGAAATTGGGGTTCCGGACTATAACCTGTTGTATTAGCACCGGCTTTCTTGACGGAAAATTTGTAGGAAAAGAAATTGACGCTGAGTTTTTAAAAATGCTTCCGGCGAATGTAGATCCCTGCGGCGAAAACGGAGAGTTCCATACTTTTTGTTTCGACGGCCCGATTTTCAACAATAGTATTTCTTACACCGCAGGCGAAAAAGTATATAAGCCTCTAAATATCAATACTTGTCACAATAGCCAGGAAACCGGTTTCTGGTATATGGATTTAATGCCGGCTTTCAGCAACTAGGTCCTATTCGGAAAGCTTAAGAAAAGACTCAATAGCTTTGAGTTGGCAAGAAACAATTTCGTTTTGCCCGTATTCAGAATTCATGTATTCCTCATCCCGGGGGCTGCTGATAAAACCAATTTCTGTTAATACAGCTGGCATTCCGGCTTTTGCCAAAACTGCAAGGCTTTGCTCTTTATACCCCCTGTCAAACCTGCCTACTTTGGTGTATTCTTTTTGCAGGGCACGGGCCAACTTAATGCTTTGGTCGCGATTAGAGTTTTTTAGAAGTGAAAAAATGATGATACTCTCCGGATCGTTAGGGTCGTAACCATCATAGTTCTTTTTATAGTTTTTTTCCAGAAGGATGGAGGCGTTCTCCCTTGTTGCAACATCCTGTTCTTTAAGCCGGCTAAATCCGGATACGAAGCTTTCTGTTCCATCCGTAATTGCACGTGTTCTGGAGTTAGCAGGCATCGAATTACAATGTATTGATAAAAACATATCGGCCTTGGCTACATTTGCTTTGTCAATACGTTTGTACAGGTCTACAAAAACATCGTTGGTGCGGGTATATATAACATTAACAGATGGATATTTACTTTCTAATGCTTTTCCCAACTTTAAGGCTACCTGTAAGGTTATCTGCTTCTCACTTGAATACTTACCCGAAGAGCCATTGTCTTTGCCTCCATGGCCGGCATCTATTACAATAGTTCTCTGGCTTTTACCTTCAGTGGATTGCTTTCCAATAAAAGAAGTAAAAAGAACAAAACTGGATAATATACTAACAGATAATATTTTAAATAAAGAAAAGCGATTACTATTCATTGTTATAGTGTATTTTTTTGCTTTGCGTGCAATATTAATTAATTGCTCAAACTTGTAAAAGGTTTAAAAGTTGTTTATCTGTATTAAAAATGATGACGAACGCCCTATTTTCAGGTATATTTTCACCAATCGATTTTATAATTTTAGTTTTATAGCCAAGCCATACGAAAATCAATATGCGATTTTTTCTTTCAGTTCTATTTTTCACCTCCATCTTAATAAGCTATAGCGCCAGGGGCGGTTATAAAACAGACAGCCTCATCAATGTATTAAACGCCGAACTCAGCAACAAGTCCTTCTTCGATAAAAACAAAAATGTTACCATAAACAGGCTTAAAATTCAGTTTGCAAACGCTGCCAATAATCCAGGCCTTCGATATTATTTGTGCGATAAAATTTATCATGAGTACAAGTCTTATCAGTTTGATTCAGCTTACACCTATGTCCGTAAGATGCAATCCATTAGCAGAGGTTTAAAGGATAAGAAAAAACAAAACGAGAGCAATGTAAAACTCGGCTTCATCTTGCTATCGTCCGGGATGTTTACCGAAACCTTTGAGAGCTTGAAAAACGTAGATGTTAGAGCTCTTTCGGATTCTGCAAAAATTGATTATTACTCCATGTTAACCAGGGCTTACTATGACCTGGCTGCCTATGATAATGATAAGTATTATGCTCCTCTGTACAACAAATTAGCCAGCCGATACATTGATTCGGCTATCAATACTGCAGGTCCTGGATCTTTTAACAAAGTTTATCTGCTTGCATATAAAAGTTTAAAACTAAAGGATTATAAATCAGCTGAAAGCCAACTATTGGCTATACTGAATCATCAAAAACTAAATGAACACGAGCTTGCAATTGTGGCATCAACCCTTGCTAATATGTATAAGGGCAACAACCAAATTGAACGGAGTATTGATCTTTTGGCAGAAGCAGCGATTGCAGATATTCGTTCGTCCACCAAGGAAACAATTGCCCTGTTCTGGCTTTCAGAAATTTTGTACAAGAGGGGAGATATAAAAAATGCTTACAACTATATTCAGCATGCAATGGCCGATGCTGAATTTTATGGCGCCCGTCAGCGTAAGTTTCAGATAAGTGCAGTGCTCCCCATTGTGGCTGCCGAAAAATTAAATAATTCCGAACGTGAAAAAACACGCTTTCTGATTTATTTTATATCTATCACGTTTTTGGCCTTGCTGGTTGTATTGTTTTCGATTGTCCTCTTCAAACAGCTAAAAAAACTTAAGGCGAAGGAGAAAATCATCGAAGACACAAACGCCAAGCTGGAGGAGATTAATCAAAAACTGATTGAGGGAACCCGAATAAAAGAGGAGTATATAGGTTATTTTTTTAATGTGATTTCGGGTTATATTTTGAAGCTTGAGAAATTGAAGCGCTCTATCGACATGAAGTTGTCCGTTAAAAAGTACGATGATATTGGCATCATCATAAATAACATAAATATTAAAAAAGAGCGGGAAACTCTTTTCTATACGTTCGACCATGTGTTTTTAAGGATTTTCCCAAATTTCATAGTCGAATTCAACTCACTGTTTAAAACGGAAGACCAGATTTGGCCTAAAGAGAACGAGGTTTTGACAACCGATCTGAGAATCTTTGCCCTAATTAGAATGGGGATAGATGACAATCAGGCTATTGCCAACATCCTGGAATATTCTGAAAAAACTATTTATGTATATAAGATGCGAATTAAAGCAAAGGCTTTGATACATGGTGAAGAATTTGAGAAACGTATCATGGCAATCAGGACTGCCGAATTAGGGGGAACAGCGCAGACTAAGTAAGTACCTGAGTTCGATTGTTTCTTACTTGTTAAATAACTAAAAATAAGCACTTTGTTTTCCCCTCTCCTCGAGGAGAGGGATAGGGTGAGGTGATAACCGACATAGTCTTATACCCTCTCTGCCT
>CBIHNR010000109.1:0-17743 GCA_966211215.1 uncultured Pedobacter sp. | reverse complement strand
GGGTAATAATCACCGTTCAGCATAAATGTTGCTTTACGCCTGATTGAATCTTTCGCCTCGTACTGCTTATACATATCCATCGTAGGACGTATACCAAACCAACCAGCAGCCCCATTGGCAGATATCTCCTGGCCTCCCGGAGAATAGATCTGCAGCATATTCCCGTCTAACCAGCCGCCACCGGCAACCCATTGCAATGCGAATAAAGATTCCGGATTGTCGTTAAACTGGGTTTTAAACAGATCGGCATAATTTGGAAGCAAACCCAGCCCGCTATTTTTGCATACGTTACCGGCATATTTTACTGCGCTGTCCAATAATGCCTGGTTGCGCATGCCCCCACTTTGGTTCAGCCCCGAGCGGGTTAAATATACCTTGCCCAACAAACCTTGTGCCGACCAGGTGGTTACCCTTCCGGTCGCATCTTTTGCAGGGAGGTTTTGTGCCGCAAAGGTTAAATCATTGGTCACAAATTGGTAAACATCCTCTACTTTAACCCTGTTAACCAGAGGCGAAGAAACAAGCTTTTCATTATCTTCTATCACCGGAACAGCCCCCCATAAAACAGCCAGGTTATAATAGGCAAAACCCCGGATAAATTTTGCTTCGGCAATAGCTGCGTTTTTATTTGCCACAGGAATGGAAGCAGGTGCCTTCTTTTCTATGGCATTGATTGTAGCGTTACACTGTGCAATAACCCTATACATCGCCGCCCAGTTTGCGTTCATAATACCATTCATACCTGTAACAGCAAAATTGTTCAATTGCACGGCATCGCCCCAATAGCCTAGCACCATATTGCCGCTAAGCACTTCTCCTACCGGTAAATAACACGTATAATTCCATTCGGCCCATTGCTTGCCGGCATATAAAGCAGCAGTTGCCAGTCGTAGGTCTCCAGGGGTCTGATAAAAATTGTCAACACTTATGTTTGATAAAGGCGGCCTGTCCAGAAAATCTTTTGAACAACCTGCCAACAACTGCACAGCACAAAGAGATGAGATAAATATTTTTGTTATTAATTTCATAATTGATCTTATTGACAGATGACTATTTGGTTAATTTAATATTGGCGCCAAATGTGAACACACGAGGCTGAGGATAATACCCATTATCAACACCTGCATTTAAGGGATCCCATGATCCAATTTCAGGATCCATTCCCGAATATTTGGTAATCACAAAGGGATTGGATACGTTTACATACAGTCTTAAAGAATTGATATGAGCCTTATCGGTCAGTTTACCAGGAAGCGTGTAACCTAATACAATTGTTTTACACTTCAGGTAAGAGCCATCCTCAATATATTTGTCTGAAAACCTGTTATTATCGTTGGTATTGTCGTTTCTTATACCCGGAATCCTGGTAGTAGGGTTAATTACATAATAGTTATTAAGTATCGCTCTATCGCCTGGAATATTAATATCATATGACTGATTAGGATCTATGTCAGGTAGGCTTGGATCAATCTTTTCGAACTTCGCAAAATCATTAAGGGCTCTCAGGTATCCGAAACTGGTGCCGGGATTTTCCCCCTGAACGCGCAACTGATTGAATACCTTGTTTCCGATATTGGCATTGAAAAAGATGTACAAATCGAAATTCTTGTAAGTAAAGCTATTGCCTAAACCCATTTGAATCTTTGGCATTGGCGATCCAAGAAAATACTGGTCGTTTTCATCAATGATACCATCCCCGTTCTTATCCTTAAACTTCAGGTCGCCTAACCAAATTTTACCGCCGGCCGGCCCAATCTTCTGTTTTTCGCCATTTCTGGCTACGATGGCATGAGTTTCAAGCTCCTCTAATGTGGCATAAACACCACCATCGATCATATAGCCATAAAATTCACCTATAGATCTGCCTACAACCGTTTTACTATACCGCCCGTTCAATGATGCGCCCTCGGCATTCAGTTTCAATACTTTATTGATGTTATGCGACATGTTCACATCTGTTCTCCAGGTAAAGTTCTTGTTCTTGATATTGGTAGATCCTATCCTGAACTCGATACCTTTGTTGTTCATCGACCCCACATTCACATAGGGGGCTTTTAAGGAGCCTGGAGACCAACTCACAGTTGTTCCAGAATACAATGGCAAAGGCACCTGCATCAAAAGGCCGTCTGTGCGGCGGTTATACACATCTACACCGAAGTTGAGGCGCCAGTTAAACATATTACCATCTAAACCGATATTAATATTTTTAGTAGTTTCCCATTTTGCCTTGCTGTTCGCAACGTTTTCGGTAAGCTGGGCAATACCTGATAAAGCGGTAGCCTGTGTTCCAAGCGTAGCCGCATAGAGATAGTCACTGGCGTTCTGGTTATTCGTTAAACCATAACCTACACGCAGCTTCAGTTCATTGATGCTTTTAATGCCTTTTAAGAATTTCTCATTATGGATTTTCCATGCAAATGCACCCGAGTAGGTGGTTATCCATTGGTTGTCAGGATGAAATTTTGAAGTACCATCAAAACGCAGGTTACCTGTAAGCTGATATTTGTCGCTGATCCCCAGATTTAAACGGCCAAAGTACGATTCCTGGGCATTGTGAGTTTTTGAGCCAGTGTTTTCAGCTGTAAGAGGGTCTCCGCTACTAACAGCCTGAACATTATTTGATGGGAAGGTATTACGGCTGGCGCTTGCGCTCTCGCCCTTGCTCAATTGCGCCTCGTGACCCGTCATAACATTCACATTGTATTTGGTTTTAAACACATGCGAATAGGTCAGGTAGTTTCGTATAGTAGTACTCAAATTTTGAGAGGAATTCAATGAAGCACTGTTATTCGTGTTTACTACCCTGCCAAACGTATAGGTCGGAAAAAAGCGGTCCTGATTGGCGCTTGAATAGTTCGCAGAGAATTCATTTTTCAATACCAGGTCTTTGGTAAAAGATACCTCAGCATAGGTATTGCTGAATACCTGGTTTCGTACCGCTTCGTCTTTATTGATCGTGGCTATGGCAAAAGGGTTTACTATAGCGTTCACCCATCCATCGGGATTATAGGCCCCGCCCCAGCTTCCGTCAGGATTGCTAGCAGCGATGTCGGGGGTCTGGCTCAACGAAGTGCTGATAACACCTGAAGTGCTTGTAGTTACCTTATCCTTGATACTCGCAAATTGAAGGCTGGTTCCGATCTTCAGCCAGTCGGTAGTCTTGTTGTCAAGATTAAGCCTGAAAGAAGCCCTTTTGAAACTAGAACCGACGGCAATCCCGTCCTGATTGAAATAGGAACCCGAAAGAAGGTAGTTCGTCCTGGCATCAGATCCACTTAAAGTAAGGGAATGATTGGACTGCATTGCATTCCTGAACATCACATCCTGCCAGTCGGTACCTTCGCCTAAATATTTAGGATTAACAAATTCTTCCCTGTTATCGAAGCCCCAACCGAAACCAGTGTTTCTGGCGTTTATAAATGTTGCAAATTCCCGCAAATTCATCACCGGAAGCTTAGCTGGCAATTGCTGAAAGCCGGAATAGCCCTCATAAGAAATGCTTGGCGTAGCCCCCTTTCCTCTTTTGGTGGTAATTACGATCACACCGTTTGTAGCCTGTGAGCCATAGATAGCCGTAGCGGATGCATCCTTTAACACATCTACCGATTCAATATCGGAAGGATTGATGCCGGCCAATGGGTTATTACCGGGAGCGTTTGTCCCATTACCTACTAAACCCGCAGTACCTACAGAACCGGCGCTGCTTACAATCACACCATCGATCACGTACATTGGGTCTGAGTTCCCAAAAGAAGTTATCCCGCGTATCTGCACCGAAACAGCCCCTCCGGGCTGACCAGATGCCTGCTGAACAACTACTCCTGGAACTTTACCCTGAAGCGCTTGCTCAAATGTCACAGGTTGTGTCCTTCTCAGGTCTTCCCCTGTAATTGAACTTATAGCTCCGGTAATATCCTTTTTCTTTGCTGTACCATAACCTATATTAACTACCACCTCTGCTAACTGCGAAAAGCTTTCAGCCAGTTTAATTTTTACAGAGTTGCTTTTATCAACTGTTACTTCAGCTTTCTGAAACCCCAGCATGGTAACAACCAGGATATCGCCGGTTGATGCTTCGATAGTAAATTTTCCGTTTGCATCAGTATTGGTGACGCGGTTAGCGCCCTTTACTAAAACCACAGCACCCGGAAGCGGATCTGACGTTTTCTGTTCTATCACCTCGCCGCTAATCTTTCTTGTTTGTGCGTAAGCGTTTGTACTGACCAGGGACACACACAAAATTCCCAATAGTAGCAGTAATGGCAAGCGAATCTTTTTAGATGATTTCATATTTTATACTTTAACTCGACTAATAATGAATATTGAAACAGGCCTCAGCAATATTTCCAAAAATGAAATTGATTGCTCTCTAAGCCTTCTTTCACTTTATGCAAATTGTGCCCCCAGATCAAGCCGGGAAACATCACTCGCTATTACCTTTTCAACTAATTGCTTTTCTTGAACATAGTATGCATTGTTTAAAAGCCGTAGCGTAGGGTGGATCAACCATAAAAAGCATGGTAGTTTCCTAATAGAAATTGTTTGGTTCATTTTTGATTATTTTATTTATACAGTTAATTGGTTTATCGGATGCTTTCCTTTTGATTCTTGATTTTCCAAGGGTGCTTACGTAGCACGGAGCCATTTCTGGTTCATATTGATTATAGTTTTATTTTAAATAGCGACTACCGTTCGGCTTCTCATCACTCCCTTTACCTCGAAAAATTACGGGGCCAAGCGTTTATAATTGGTCTCAAGCTTAAGTGGGCAATTGTTTTATGGCCACCAAAACACTCTATTCATCAGCACGAATATGAGCGGCTTTATAACATCAAAGCTCGCCTAACTTCAGTATCAAATACTCGTCAAATGTTAAAATACTGAGCATTTTTGTTAACCATTTTCATACATAAGGGCATCTACAGCCCTTAGAAAGCCATTTTCAGCATCTAAACACTTTACATTTGAAGCAGTACAGGAAGTAGGTAATTGGATTATGAAAAGAGGATTTGATAAATTTTCATCTGGGGAGATGTAGTATGTTCATTACGAAAACTGAGACGAAATTGGCTAACCCATAGGTATCATTTTGTTAAAGTATCCCTCCTTTTTACCTCCCATTCAAAGGAGTCCTTTATCAACGCCTCAAATTATCATTTTTAAGCACTATCCGCCAATTTCACACGCATAAACAACTGACACTCAACATTAATAGATTTAAACTATATTATTATAAATTTAATCGATTTTATAAATAGGTAGTTCACTTATAGTTTTGCCAAACCAAACTATAACTCATGAGAAAATTATTTTTCCCAATTACTTCATTTTTATTTCTTTCAAATTTGGGTATTGCCCAAACCGATTTAACCACCAATACCGGCGCTCCGGTTGGTGATAATCAAAACTCAAAAACCATCGGCAATAATGGCCAGGTGTTACTTGAAGACATCCATTTAATTGAAAAACTGGCGGCCTTTGACCGTGAGCGTATTCCCGAAAGAGTAGTTCATGCCAGAGGTACAGGTGCCTATGGGGAATTTGTAGCAGCTGCAGATTTCTCTGATGTTACCAAAGCAAGCTTCTTAAATAAGGCTGGAAAAGTGACACCTCTCTTTGTCCGATTTTCAACCGTGGTTCATCAAAAAGGCTCTCCCGAAACTTACCGTGACCCTCGAGGGTTTGCTGTAAAATTCTATACCGATGAAGGCAATTACGATCTGGTGGGCAATAACCTCCCGGTATTTTTTATAAGGGATGCGATCAAATTTCCTGATATGGTTCATGCATTTAAACCTTCTCCGGTTACAAACGGAGCTTCAGATCCTAACCGTTTCTTCGATTTCTTTTCTAATGTGCCCGAAGCTACGCACATGCTAACCTGGGTATTTTCAGATTTCGGGATTCCTGCGAATTTCCGTCAGATGGACGGCTCGGGGGTACATGCTTTTAAATGGGTAAATAGCAAAGGTGAAGTAACCTATGTAAAATATACCTGGAAATCCCAGCAGGGAGTTAAGAATCTGTCGCAGGCTGAAGCGGATAAAATCCAATCGACAAAGATTGAGCATGCCACTTCGGATTTGAGAGAAGCCATTGATTCAAAAAACTTTCCGAAATGGGATTTATATGTGCAAATGCTGAAAAGGGAGGATTTTGACAAGCTTGATTTTAACCCTGTTGACGTAACTAAAGTATGGCCGGAATCATTGGTTAAACCTGTAAAAGTGGGAACTATGACGCTAAACAGAAATCCCGAAAACTTCTTCCAGGAGGTAGAACAGTCCGCTTTTTCACCGGGCACATTGGTTCCAGGTATTGAACCTTCGGAGGATAAGTTACTTCAGGGAAGACTGTTTTCTTATTTCGATACGCAACGCCACCGCTTAACCGGAAATTTCCAACAGTTGCCGGTAAACGCTCCTAAAGTGGCTGTTACTACGTACAATCAGGATAGTTACATGTCTACACGCAAGCAATCCGGCGATATTAATTATCAGCCTTCTACGAATAAACCAGCAGTTGCAGACAACGCTAAATTCAGGTACTCAAAATCAACCTTTGCGAATGTGGAGACCACACAAGCAAAAATTTCCAAGCCTAATGATTTTGCCCAGGCCGGAGATTTATATCGTTCGTTCTCTAAAAAAGATAAGGATGCCCTAATTGCAAACCTTTCAGGTGCATTAAAGCAAGTTAAAAATCCAGTGGTAACGGCAAAAATGGTGGGGTATTTCTACATGGCAGACAGAGAGTATGGTAGCCGTTTGGCAAAAGAGTTAAATCTGAGCAGAGAAGAGGTGGAAAAGGTGTTTACAGCACGTTAAGTTATTTAATTTCGGGGGTATCTTCATTCAGGGATACCTTTTTTCACTTTCCTTCGGAACAGATCCTCCCCTACTACTAACAATAGCTTTTATTATTTATTTATGAAATCTTTAATAGTCCTTCTCATCGCATTTTGTATTTCGCTTTCCGCCATAGCTCAGTCGATATCCGTTTTTGATTCAGCCCGCCAAAATAATCTGGAAGAGATCAAAGCGTTCGTTGCAGGAAAAAACAATATCGACACCCTGAATAACGGCGGGCATTCCCTGCTGATACTGGCAGCCTATAATAACAGTGCCGACGTTGTGAAATATCTGGTAGAAAGTAAGGCTAATCTCGAAATTCAGGATAAAAGTGGCAATACTGCCCTGATGGGGGCTGCCTTTAAAGGATATACGAACATTGCTGAATTGCTGCTTAGGAATGGAGCCAATTCTAACAAATTGAATTTTAACAGCGCCAACGCCCTGTTTTTTGCCGTCACCTTTGGACATCCGGCTTTGGTTGAACTTCTCTTAAAATACAAGGTGGATACAAACCAGAAAGACAGATTCGGAAAAACTGCCCTGGACCACGCCATCATCCAGGAAAATCAGGCTATAATTGGCATGCTGAAAGCTGCTCGTTAGTAGCTTTCGAGCAACTGACTATTAGATCCGTTGGCTAAAGCGCAACGGCAATAGATACTTCCTGCAATATGCAGATGCAAACTTAGAAAAGAGCAGATGCGTCTATTAGTGGATATATCCAAGCAAACTCGCAGTGCAGATAGCTTCACCAGCACTGCGAGTTGTATTCTATTGAAAAAGGTGAGTAATATTACTTTACAGGCTCAAACCTAATTGCAAAGCCTCCACCCTGGGCCATATTTATCGTTAGCTTATCTTTACCTCTAAGCTCAATTACTTCACGCTTGTAGTCGGTAGGGTCTTTTTCGGCGTTCATTCCATCTCTAAAAATCTCGGCTTTGTAGGCTCCTGTTCCGAGAAAAGAAAGATCGAGGGTTATTTCCCTGTCTGACCAATTAGTTACGCCTCCAACAAACCATTTATCATTCTTTTTTCGTGCGATGGCAACATATTCGCCCAACTTTCCGTCAAGCGCAACGGTTTCATCAAAAGTGGTTGGAATTTGAGCAATAAAAGAGGTGCATTCCTGTTCTTTCATGTACGCCGTTGGACTATCGGCCAACATTTGCAAGGGCGCCTCAAAAACAACGTAAAGTGCTAGCTGATGACTTCTGGTTCCCTGGCTCATAGGCAAGTTATTACTAGGCCTGAAGTTGGCTTTGGTAGCATTTCGCATAGCTCCGGGAGTATAGTCCATCGGGCCTGCAACCATCCTGATAAAGGGAACACTTACATCATAGCGGGGTACATCGTCATTAGCTGTCCATTTAACATTCTCCAACCCTTTAACACCCTCGAAATTTAGCACGTTAGGGAATGTGCGTTGAATGCCAGTAGGCTTGTACATTCCGTGGTAATCGACTAACAATTTATAATCGGCGGCCCTTTTTGCTATATGATACACCGATTGCACCATCTTTTGATCGTCGCGATCCAGAAAATCAATCTTGAAGCCCTTTACTCCTAATTTAGAATACTGTGAAAACGTTTCCTCCAAACGCTGATTTATGGCATACCATGAAGCCCAAAGAAAGATGCCTACATTTTTCTGCTTACCATAGTCAATAATTTCTTCGAGGTTCATTTGAGGTGAAATCTTCAATAAATCAGTTTCCTCGCTCCAGCCTTCATCAAGTACTACGTACTCAATGTTATTTTTTGCGGCAAAATCTATATAATGCTTGTAGGTTTCGGTGTTAATTCCTGCCTTAAAATTTACTTTTGAGATATTCCAGTCGTTCCACCAATCCCAGGCCACTTTTCCGGGTTTTATCCAGCTCGCATCAACAATTTTTGAAGGCTCAGAGAGCTTTTGTATCATGTCATTGTTGGCTAGATCTTTATCGCTTTCGCTGATGATCACCGTTCTCCAGGGAAAATTACGGGTTCCGCTTGTTTTGGCTATGTAGGGCTCCCGTTTAGCAACCATCAAGTTCATTTTATTACAACCTCCCAATCGTTCCTCGAGCGGATATTTAGCGAACCGCGCCTGTAAACCCTGGCGGGTTTGAGGATTTATGGTTAAAAACATTCCGGGATAGTCCTGCAATTCAGCCTCTGTAACAACAGCCTTCTTGCCATCACCAAGATCTACAAGAAGTGGAGCCAGCGCTAAAGAATCCTTCTTGAATGTTGAAAGTGGAATTTCATCATACATTGCCTCAAATGCTGATATATACATATCATTTTCCCTTAAATCTCTTACATAAGGCACAAAAGCTTTATGATCTTTACTAAAATTAAAGTTCGCTTCTTCGGATTTAATCGTGATACTACCTTTTTTACCGGTAAAAAACCTGTAAGCTACACCATCGTTGTAAGCCCTTACAATTAAGCCATAATTATCGCTAAAACGCATTATAAGCTGGTTGCATTCATCAACCACGGACTTTTTCTTATACACAGGTGTTGAAAAAGAGGCGTTTATTTTAGAAGTTTCGACACTAAGAACACGAGGGTTATTTCCCAGGACTGTTCCATTATCAAGCGTTAGTGAAACAGTGGACGGCGCTATAACTTCTGTGTTTTCATGTTTAACAGACCACGAGATTTTCTCTCCGGCTTGCAGCATCATGTCAATTTTACCATTTGGAGATTTGACATGGACAGTTTTGCTTTGAGCAAATGTCAAAGACGTGATTAAACTTATCTGAATCGTTAATAATATTTTTATGGGATTCCTCATGATTGGTTCATTTTGTTTGGTTTATTTTTTTATGGTAAGGGTTTTGAAAGAAACAGTTGTAAGGCGATTACCCTCTCTGCCTTCGGCATCTATTGAGTTGTTAATTTGTTTTTTTAACTGTCTCAATGAGCTCCCTTTGGTCGATTCTCCTCCAAAGGAGTCCTTCGGACCAGAGGGAGAGAAAGGCTAACCCACCAAGACAATGCCTTAACTTAATAGCTTTCAGATTCCTCCTACGGCTATAATGACATTTTAAGGCGATTGCACTCGGCGTTTTGTCATCTCGACGTGAGGAGAGATCCTAGAAAGCTTGCTATATATGATGCGTTTTAAGATCCCTCCTTGGGTCGGGATGACAAGGAGCCTTAGTCGGTATTACGCCCGATGTCATCACCATACTTTGTTTTTTGAAAAAAGCTCTTTACCTCCTGCAATCTATCTCACCATGATTCTCTGTGTTTGAGAGATATTGTCGGAAGAATTTCCTAAATGCAGGATAAATTCACCTGATTCAACATTCCATCCTTGTTTTGTCTCGTCGTAAAAGCCCAGATCAGCAACTTTCAGATCCAGATCAACTGTTTTTGTTTCTCCAGGCTGTAGGAATACTTTTTGGAAGGCCTTCAATTCTTTGGCAGGACGTGTCACCGAGCAAACAGGATCAGTTACATATAGTTGTGCCACTTCTGCTCCGGTACGTGAACCCGTGTTTTTAACGGTAAACCTGGCATGGATAACATCTTCTTTTCCATAAGAAGGCTTATCCGTTGTAAGTTTTCCTACCTGGAAGTTTGTATAGGAAAGGCCGTATCCGAATGGGAACAGTGGCTTTATCTTCTTGGTATCAAACCAGCGATAGCCTACCAGAATGTCGTCTTTATAGTACTGGTTAACGCTATCTCCGGGATAAGAAAGTTTGCCAAAGGCATGGGCTGAATTGTCTTCCAGCTTTTTAGGGAAAGAAAAAGGCAATTTTCCTGATGGATTTACTTCGCCTGAGATTACGTCAGCAAGGGCATTCCCAGCTTCAGAACCTAAATACCATCCTTGCATAACCGCAGGCACTTTGCTAAGCCAGGGCATTGACACAGCATTTCCGCTAACCAATACCACCGCAGTGTTTTTGTTTGCTTTGAGTAAGGCATCAATCAGTTTATCTTGTCCAAAAGGCAAGCTCAATGTTTGTCTGTCTCCTCCTTCACAATCCTGAAAATGGTTCTTATTAAGCCCACCAAAGTAAAGTACAACATCGGCATCCTTTGCTACTTTAATGGCCGCAGCCATCAAAGAATCAGCATTTAACTTCGAAGGTTCTTCACGTCCGTAAAGGGAAGGGCCAGAAGCCGTACCCATGCTGTACACAATATGATCACGGCCATATTTAGCTATTAATCCTTGCAGGGGCGAAATTTCGTAAGCGGACTTAAGCGAGGAAGAACCACCGCCAATAACCAGGCTGCGGTTAGCGTTCTCCCCTATTACAGCGATCTTTTTATATCTGCCCGGTACAACAGGGAAAAAAGCTTTGTCATTTTTCAACAGTACAATTCCCTCGCGGGCAATACTGCGTGCAGCTTCGCTATGCTCTGGTGAGACAAAACGTCCAAAAGGCCGGTTGGCACTCATGGTGGTACGGAATATTAAACGCAGAATACGGCGGGCTTTATCGTCAAGCAAAGCCATATCATATTTTCCTTCTTTAACCCCTTTAAGGAAGGGGTTGGCTAAATAATATTCTGAATACGGAAAGCTTCCATTGGTAGTCAATCCATTGGTATAAGTACCCATTTCCAAATCAAGCCCGTTTCTAACTGCCTGATCTGTGTTATGTACACCTCCCCAATCGCTGATTACAACTCCGTCAAACTTCCATTGTGTTTTTAGGATCTTGTTCAGTAAAAGATCGTTGTGACAGCAATGTTCTCCTCTTAACTGGTTGTAAGCACCCATAATGGACCATGCATTACCTTCCTGAACTGCAGCTTTGAAAGCAGGTAAATAAATTTCGTACAAAGCCCTGTCGCTCACATTTACGTTGATATGGCCTCTCCATTCCTCCTGATTGTTTAATGCGAAGTGCTTCACACAAGCGGCTACGCCATTTGCTTGTACTCCTTTTATATAAGGTACCACCATCCGCGAAGCCAAGAAGGGATCTTCTCCAAGATATTCGAAATTTCTTCCATTCAGTGGTGTCCGGTAAATGTTAACACCAGGCCCTAATAAAACAGTTTTATTCCGATAACGGGCTTCCTCCCCTATTGATTTACCATAGGATAAACAAAGATCAGGGTTGAATGAGGCTGCCAAGCAGGTAAGCGCCGGAAAAGCGGTACAAGAATCATTGGTCCATTGCGCTCCGCCCCATTCGTCCCAAAAGCTTTCCTCCCTGATTCCATGCGGGCCATCCATCATCCATACTTCGGGAATCCCTAACCGCGCAACTCCTTTCGAACTGAATTTGGACTGTGCGTGGCATAGCGCAACTTTTTCCTCGGTAGTCATTCGTTTAAGAACGTCTTCTACACGAGCCTCGATAGGCTGATTTACATCAAGGTAAACTTGTTTTTTTTGCTGTGCGGAAGCCATTAATGAGGCTCCCAATAGTATAGTTAGGATTTTAAATTTCATTTTTTATTAACCATTCTTAAAATAAACAAATGCGTTCTGTCCTCGGGGACACTTAAGAAGCAGTGCCTATTACTTTACATAAACATCTTTAAATAAACACCTTGCATGCGACAAATACATAAAAAATTGTCTTGCAAAGTCTCATACCCTCTCTGCCTTCGGCATCTCTCCCAGAGGGAGAGAAAAAGCTACAGCACACCCTTGCAAACGCATTATCGAACTCCTTTTATAGCTTTACAGTTATTTCAGAACCTTTATACTCTACTGTTTTTGGCTGCGAAGCAGATTGGCCTATGGAAACAACGCGGAATGTGCGCTTGTCTAACATGCCATCGAAGCTTCCTTTACGGGCACCTATGGTTAGTGTACCTGCTGCTTCATTATAGTGGAAAGGAATTGTAGTAAATGATCCTTTCTCATAATTGTAGTTTGTACCCTCGTCTTCGTAAAGGCTGAACTTGCCTTCTTTTCCTCTGTATACACGTATTTCAATATCATCTGCCTTCTTCTCGGTGGTAAATTGCATTACCGGGCCAACAGGTAATATGGTACCGGCAGGAACAAAAAGTGGAATACGATCAAGCGGTGCTTCTACATCTAATTTCTGGCCACCGGCAATCTGCTTGCTTGAATAGAAATCGTACCACTTGTTTCCGGCAGGAAAATAAACCTCACGGCTACGCGCTTTGTATTGGTAAACCGGACAAGCCATCAGTGCAGATCCCAGCATAAATTGATCGCTAACTCCATAAGTGCGTTTATCGGCTGTATAGCTCATAGCCAACGACCGCATCAAGGTATAATCATTATGATAAGCCATGCCTGCCAGTGAATAGATATAAGGCATTAGCTTATACCGAAGCTCATTATAATAAACAAGGCCTTTATAAACTGGATGGCCTTCGGGAGCCAGATTATAGATCTCACGATATGGAAATTGTCCATGGCTGCGGAACAGCGGGCAGAAAGCACCAAATTGGAACCAACGTAAATTCAATTCACGCCATTCTTTAAGGTCAGCATTTTCTTCACCTGTGAGGTCATAATTGCGCTGGCTCTCTTCATAACGTTTTTCCACGCAAAAGCCACCGATATCCATTGTCCAAAACGGAATACCCGACATGGAAAAGTTAAGCCCTGCCGATATCTGAGCTTTTAGGTCTTCCCATCTTGTTGCAATATCGCCGCTCCATGTTGCTGTTGAATAGCGTTGCAAGCCTGCAAAGCCCGAACGAGTAAGCAAGAAAACACGCTTATTGTTATCCGCTTCGCGCTGTCCCTTGTAAATGGCATCGGCGTTTACCAAAGCATAAGCGTTAAAGTATTTCCAGGATGATCCAAGAGCTGTAGGTCCGCACAGTTGTTTTCTGTACTCCATGTCTGTACAATCCCGAACATTAGGTTCAGAAGCATCCATCCACCAGGCATCAAAACCTTTGGTGTAGAGGCTATCCTTCATCTGATTCCAAAAAAGCTTACGCGCATCAGCGCTGTACGCGTCGTAGAATGATCCTACATAGCCCTGCCCAACCCAATCGCGAAGGCTATCTTTTACAGCCTGCTTATACATCCATCCATTGTCTGCAAATTGTTTAAAGTTGTTTGTGCTGGTATAGAATTTCGGCCAAACGGAAATCATGATGTTAGCGTTTTTCTTATGTACAGCGTCTACCATCCCTTTCGCGTCAGGGAAACGTTCCAGATCGAACGCATGGCTACCCCAGGAAGCTTCAGGCCAATAGCTCCAGTCTAGCACAATATTATCCAACGGGATGTTACGTTTACGATATTCAGCAACAACATCCAATAACTCGTCCTGGGTTTTGTACCGTTCGCGACTTTGCCAATATCCCATAGCCCACTTTGGCATAATGCTAGCCTTGCCTGTTAGCGTACGGTAACCACTTATCACATCGTCCATGTTTTTGCCGGCAACGAAATAATAGTCCATCTTGTCGCCCATTTCAGACCAAAAAGATATAGAGCCGTTTTTCTCAAGAGGCGATGAAGAAAGGGCTTTCAGGCCGATGTAGGATACCCCGCCGTCTGGTTTCCACTGTAATTTAATTTTGGTGCGTTTACCTTTTACCAAAGGATAGGTAAAGCGATGCGTATTCGGATTCCATGAAGTCCTCCATCGTTCGCCAACTACCAGAGAATCGTCAAGCCATACTTTTGTATATCCTGCGTAGTAAAGGCTGAATTT
The DNA here is from genome assembly GCA_966211215.1 of uncultured Pedobacter sp. GTDB lineage: Bacteria > Bacteroidota > Bacteroidia > Sphingobacteriales > Sphingobacteriaceae > Desertivirga. The sequence goes on along the minus strand of CBIHNR010000109.1, from coordinate 3,264 downwards.
ATAAGTGTCACTTTCTTTTGCAACAATAGATCCCTCCCAAATAATACTTCCATCGCTAAAATTAAAATCCTTCGGGAATTTTTTAACCGTCTTAAGATTCTCATAGTCAACTGCTGTTTCCTGACGAATAATTGGGGCTTTGTTTTTTTGAATATAAGTAGCCGTAAGGGAACCTGCCTTGCCCTCTTTGTTATAGAGTGCAAACTGGTTCAGGTCTTTATAGTCCCGCGGGTCGCCATATTTACTTTGGGAATAGTTATCCCACAAGATTCCGTAATTATTGGTAGATACTATAAAAGGCACCGACACCTTTGTATTGTACTGAAAAAGGTCTTCGCTTTTGTTTTTATAGTTAAAATCGTCTGATTGATGTTGGCCCAATCCATAGATCGCCTCACCAGAAGTTCCGGTGAAGATCTGCTGCATGGTATAACCTTTATCATTTTGTGCAGTGAAAGGACTAAAGCGGCGGCCATTTTTTGCTTCCTGAAGCAGTACCTTGCCTGATTTGTCTTTAAAAGAAACCTCTCCGTTAACCAGGGAAACTCTTACGGTAACCTGATCTGTTGTTAACTGGGCGAATTGAGCATCGCTTGTCACCTTGAATGGCGTTTTCGTTTTGTCCCGCTGTACCACACATAAGCTTGATACAGAAGGCATAACCCCTTCTGGCGAAGCCTGTACCCGAATAATACGGCTATCAACAACCTCAATTTCAATAGTTTTGGCTGGCCCGCTTTGCGGAGAAACCTTCATGCCGTTCTGCACTGTTTTTACAGAGCCTGCGGCTAAAACACATTTTGTGATAAACAGAAATATGCCGGAAAAGAACACTCGTTTCATAAACTATACTAATATTTTGCTAATCATTCAGTCCATACCAGCACTCCTGCTGGCTTTAATATTTTTTCGCCGATAATAATCTTTGCGTTGGCAGGAACATTCACGGGGCAGTCGTTTGAGGAATAATTCACTGCGATATTGAATCCATCACGCCAATAAGCATAAACTCCTGTGGGATAATCTTCTACAGTTGCCCCTGCTGCCAAATAAGCCTCCCGTAATACATCTTTTTCAAGCTTCGCATCATCCGTATCAACTCCAATATAGATTACAGTGCCTTTGCCAATTTTACGTTTCACCACTGCCGGCTTATCCTTGTAGAACTGATTGTCATAGGCAGCCAGAACCTCAGTATTCTTGTCGGGCGTCAGCAAGTCGGCCCAATTGTTCCAGTTGTAATGGCTTCCCTTCATTAAAATGTCGCCTTTGGCGTAAGGAGAAAGCATATCTGTTGCTTTGACATGTGCTCCAATTAAGCCTGATAGAGGTGCAGCCAGTTCTCCCTCCCAAAAATGCCCACTGCGATCTTTGGTTGCTGTGCGGCAGGTGATGATGAGGTTTCCTCCGTTCGTTACATAATCCTTCCATTTGTTTATCAGACTAGCATCTGCCATTTCATAAGCAGGCACTATCACAAACTTATATTTGGACAGGTCGCTTGTTTCAGGGATTACGTCCACGGGAGCTCCTAAAGATTTGCCTATTTCCATGAACTTAATTGGATAATTCCAGGTATCCCACTGGTTGGTTTGCTTCTGCCTGTCTATAGTCCAGTAGTTTTCCAGATTCCATACAATCGCCGTACTGCGCTGACTTAGTTTTTGAGGTATTTTAGCAGCTGGCTTATATTGTTTACGCAGCTCTTTTATGTCTTTCATAAACTGCATATAATCTTCGCCTCCGGGAGAAGGTGTTACTCCGTCCGTCAGTACAGTGCCTGCATGGTATTGCTCTGAGCTGTATAAAATTTGGCGGAAACGATAGGAACATGCCAGCTTTCCTCCAGCGGCAAAGGTGTGGTATAGCCACATGCGAACAGTACCAGGCAATAAAAGAGGATTGTAACTGCCCCAGTTTACTGGCCCCGGCTGAATCTCCATTACGCCGGATATCCCCCCCGGAGATTTAAAATACTCGGATGCAAAAAGGATAACCTTGCTGTTTCCTAACCTGAAGCCCTGGTCACCTAGATTGTCGGAACCGCCGTTAGGATAAGCTGTATAGGCAGCAAAGTCGAGTTTCTTCGTTCTGCGGGGATCTGCCCCTGGAGAAACAGCTGTATAATTTGTGGTGATAAACTGGCTCTTTGAAACAGAGCTGCGAAGTACCTCTGCCTGAAAATCCAGAAATTCCGCCTGCGCATCTGCAGAATACCTTTTAAAGTCGAGCAGTGCATGAGGATTGTTACCCCACCAGCCAACGAGGTTAGTGTTGGGTATGATAACCTGGTCGAAGCTGTTAAACCACTGGCTCCAGAAAGCTGTTCCCCAGGCCTCATTTAAAGCATCAACAGTTTTGTATTTATTTTTTAACCAGGTTCTAAAAGCCTCCTGCGAAGAGGGGCTATAGTCTGGCTTAGCATCTGGCTCGTTATCCAATTGCCAACCTATTACCTGTTTATTCTGGCCGTAACGCTTAGCCATTTCGGCCACAATTTTGGCTACAAACTGCCGGTATGCAGGGTTCACTATTGAACCAAGTCCACGCGTTCCGTTTTCTCCCCTGATATAGTGGCCATCCATTATAAACGTTTCGGGATAGTTTAACCTCATCCAGCTTGGTGTAGTTGCTGAGGGAGTGCACATCAGCACCTTCAGATTGTACTTAGTACATAGGTTTACAACCTTGTCCAGCCATGTAAAATCAAATTTTCCCTCCTCCGGCTCCATCTTAAACCAGGCAAACTCAGCAAGGTGGACAAATTCATAGCCCATATCGGAAATCTTCTTAATATCGCGTTCCCACTGGCTTTCTTTCCAATGTTCCGGATAGTAATAGATCCCGGTGGTAATAAGGTTTTTATCTGGAAAAAATGAAGTGGCGTTTTGTGCTTTTGCTTTGAATCCAAAGCTCACTACCGTGCATAACAATAAGGTTATGTACCTTTTCATCTCTTTTTAAAATTACTTGTTAATGGTTCGTATTTGTTGCTCTGCTTATTCATCCATCTTGTAGATACGCTCCATTTGCTGCCATTTCTGGTCAGCTGTTGCTTCTGAAGAAGAATCCTGGAATCTCGACATGAAAGCTTCCCACTCACTTTGGCGAGGTTTCAGAGCCAGTTCTGCCATTGCTGTATCGTGGTTAAAGTCCTCAACGGTGTCCATAATCATAAAAAGCCGGGTACCGAACAGATATATCTCCATATCCATTATTCCCACCTCTTTCATACCCTGGGTTATTTCTGGCCATGCCTGTCCT
>CBIHNR010000108.1:0-17828 GCA_966211215.1 uncultured Pedobacter sp. | reverse complement strand
AACCTCGTGTCCGGCGTTTTCATAAATGACTAATTTGTTTTTCACATTTGCCTCATCCAATTTGGCTTTCAAATCAATTGATTGCTGAATTGGAACGGTAGTATCTTTTCTGCCATGGAAGATTAATGTAGGCTTTGAATTGGCAGTTACTTTTGCAATGGGGCTTAATGCTGTAAATGCCTGTGGGTTTGAACTTAACTTCGCCCCAACCAGGCCTTCCACAACAGATGCTAATTGTGGACTGACATTTCTTGCATCGTTAAAGTTAACGGGGCCTGCTAATGAAACCACAGTTTTGACTTTATCGTCGGCATTATAAGCATAGGTGTACAACAATGCTAAATGGGCTCCAGCGCTGGTGCCAACTAGTCCGATTTTATTGCTAACCTCCCAGTCAACTGACTTAGAATAAGCAAAATTCACTGCGTCCCTAATATCATTAATCTGGTCTGAAAGTTTAATTGTGCCATTGCTATTCACCAAACGGTAGTTAAGGTTTACAACGGCGTAGCCCATTCTCCTTAGATTAAGGGCATGTTCTGTAAATTCACTTTTGTCGCCGCTGCTCCAGGAACCGCCATGAATCAGGAACACTATTTCAGTATTGTCGCCACGGCCTGCGGGTAGATAAACGTCCATAATTTTATTTGGATCGGCACCGTACGAAATGTTTAGCAAGTCTTGTGATTTAAATGTAGCCTCCATCAAAGCTTCAACCTTCTGACATGAAGTTGCAATTATTGTTAACAAAAGTAGGCATAAAAGCACTCTTTTTCCCATCACCATCTTTTCCTTCTTTTTTAGTAGTTGCTCCTTGTACGGAATTGAACGTGAATATGTTAACCGCTAGTACACATTTTTTTAACCTATTTTATGTTATCTTTATAGTACCTCATCACATCTGCATAAAATAGCGGCATAATGGCCTGCATTAAGGAGTATTTTTTATGGCCTGGAAAAAATTTAGTGGAGAACTTATTCAAAACCCCATTTTAGATGAAGTTGAACGTGCGATAGAAAGGGAAACAAATTTGGGCAACAAGCTTAAAGTTTGTATCGGTACAGATTCGCAAGTTAAGGGTGCCGTTATTGATTTTGCTACAGTTATTGTATTCTTGAGAGAGAAAAAGGGCGCTTTTATGTTTATTCAGCAGGAGAAAAGCCTGAAAAAGATGAGCATCAAGGAACGTATGCTTTTCGAGGTGCAGAAGTCTATTGAAACGGCTTATGCCTTATGTGACTTGTTAGACTTATATGATATTGGCCTGGAGGTTCATGCGGATATCAATACTAACCCGATGTTTAAGTCGAACCAAGCCCTGCATGAAGCTATGGGTTATATTTTAAGTATGGGGTTTGTGTTTAAGGCGAAGCCTGAGGCGTTTGCGAGTTCGGCATGTGCGAATAAGATTGTGCAGTAGGGAAAACTAAAAAAACCAGGCGGCCCAAAAAATTGGGCTAACCTGGTTAAATAATGCCTGAGAATCAGACTCTAATTACCTCCAGCGGAGGGCTCCTATGCCATTCTCCTTTAAAGTTTGATTAGTGATTGTAAAGTTGCCCGCTGATGCGTTAGTAAAACCTGGATCCAAAGAAGTCTTAGTAGTACTTACATCATTTTTTGCATTGACAGTAGCGCTTGCAGTAAAATTTGGGGCATTAAAGTAATTATTGCTCGCCATAGTACTGATCGTCGTTGCTGCCTGATTCGTGTAGTAGCCATTAGTATTGGCTATAATATTTTTTGAGAAATGAATCTGGTGAGATGCTAAACGGATGTATAAAAATCTATTAGCATTAGCAACATCATTAAACGTATTTGTTTGTATTGTAATGACACTCGTTACTGAAGGAAAATTGGTTGAACCTCCAGCGTCCATGCGGAATAAATCTCTAGCATGAGCACTGTTATACACAGTATTGTTTTCGAACAATAAAGTTTTAGCTATGCCATTTCTAAAATCTATAAAATCTCCTCCTGCACATTCAATATTATAAATGGTATTCCCACTAAAAGTTACAGATTCCACAAGAGCTTTTAGGTTAAGGTATAGAATACCTTTGACATAGTTCTTGATTTCGCAATCAACTACTTTCAGTTCTCCATATGCATCGTTCAAAGCCTCATCATAGATAATGGCCTGATTCCCATTTAATGAGCCCGTACCATTAAGTATCAAATCTTTTAAGGACAATCCCGCGTTGCCTTTAACTCGTAGAATGAGTCCATTTATGATTGGCTTATCGGTAGGCTTTGCTCCCTTAATAGAAATAGATTTAGTAACCATAACATCTGCATTAACATTATAGGTCCCTGGCATTAAAGCTAAAGTCTGGCCCGCTGTAGCATTTGCTATTATTGTTGCCAAATCATCACCCGGTGAAACCTTAGTTGCGCCGCCTAAATCAATTAAGGTAGTGAATGTTTTTGTTCCTCGTATCTTAGTACCATTCATTAACGTAGCAGTATAAAAAGTTTCACCTGTTAAACCAGAGATAACCGCCTGCCCGGCTGCAATTTCAGCAGTTGTTACACTGTGACTAATATCACCCGGGGAAAGCACAATCGTGGTTGCGGCTTGACCAGCTGGCCAGTTAAGAACAACCGAATTAGCGGTTAACTTCGTTAAATCAACATCCTGAAAAATTTGTTCAGCATCTGTTGAAAAAGTTGCAGAAACCCATTTGGAATCGTGGTTGTCAACACCGAGAGCCTTAACTCTGGCATAATATTTAGTTTCGCCTGCCAAACCAGTTATAGTGTAAGGTATGGCGCTAATGGCAATACTATCTACAATTTTGGTAGCTGTACCAGAAAAGTTTTCGGTTTCAAAAATCTCTGCCCGATAATATTTTGCATTTCCAATCGCTGTCCATGTCAGCTTAACACCTGTTTTATTGACAACTGCAGCACTTAATCCCGTCGGTGACAATGATCTGTCAAGATTTAAGGTGGTTATTTCAGAAAAAATATCGTCTTTACAACCCGAAACGCTAATTGCACTCGCTAAAAAACTTAAAGCGATTAATATTTTATTTATATTCATATGATATGAACCTTACTAATTCAAGTGATCGTTATTTAATATTCCTCCGGAATTATCAATGAAGTATTTCCATATTGGCCAGGCCTGTTGTTTGTTTGGATCTTTTAGGAATAAGGCATTCCAATAAGTCACAGCATCACCGCTTGATGATAAAGTCCAAGACTTGTTGGAACTATATCCTAAGGCAACTCCATCCACGTCTTTGTCTCCAAAATTTAATCCATAAATTTCCACAGATTCACCGTCGACCTTAGTTTTATAATAGATTTTTGATGGTAGGTCTGCATACTTTCCCGTCCTTCCATCCAACTGTTGCAATTTAACTTTGGCCTCGTTTAACTTAGCGTCTAATAAGTTCCAGCGAATTAAATCTGCTTTTCTCAGCATTTCGCCAGTAAACTCTAAGGCTCTTTCATCAACTATAGCACTGAAAAAAGTTTCCTTTGAGGTCACTACCTGGCTCATATAAGCAGCAACTTTTTCGGGATTATTAGGAAATGCTCTGTCTCGAATCATTTTTAAATAAGGCGCAGCTAACGCAGGGCCATCAATTTCATTAATAGCCTCAGCAGCCATTAATATTACGTCGGCATAACGCATATACATCCAGTTTAGGCCGTCATCGTTAGTTGATGTTACCACACGTTTCATCCATTCATAACGATACTTTCCAAAATATAAACGATTTAAAGCTGAAGGCACCTGAATTCCATTTGTCCACTCATAAGGAACAATAGTTACGTCTCTACGAACATCTGCTTTATCATATTCATATAACATAATCGGATTGGGACCATCCACCCCCCCCTTATTCTGTTTGGTGTACTTATCTATCGTAGTATGTTTTACGCCTAAATCAAAAATCACCCGCCCTCTTCCTTCACTAAACGGTATCTCCCACATTGATTCCAGCCCGGCTAAACCGGTCTCTTCATTCAAGGTTTTAAATACTTGCTCAAATCCTAATAACTTTAATGTTTTGCTATTGATGATATCCAGACATTCCTTCTTAGCAATTTGATACATTTTATCACGTGAAAGCTCTGGATCTGTACTTAGCCTTACTGTCTTGTCCAGACGTTGCGCATAACCTCCTGCAGCTAATGCTAAACGAGCTCTTAATCCTTTAGCAAAAGCCTTATTTACACGTTCTACAGATGTGGCAGCCGAGGACTCATTTGGCCAAGGCAAATAATTGGCGGCTTCCTCCAGATCTGCTAAAAGCTGTTTATAGATAACATCGCGATCGGACCTGGGTATATTAACAGTTTCAGTAGTGATAGGTTCAAATCTCGCCGGAATATCGCCCCAGCCTTTTATCAGATCATTGTATAACACTGCTCTCAATGTCAGCATCTCGCCAAGCACGCGACCTAAAGCAGCATTACTATTAACGTTTCCGTAAGTTCTTAACCCCTTTATAGCAATATTGGCACGTTCAATACCCTCGTAAAACTTGGCATATGCGTTATTATCCGTATTCATTTGAGAGTTACCCGCATTGGTATTGTAGTTCGCAAGCGTTGACTTGTCATCCGTAGTATTTTTTAAACTATTATAAACCTCTGTATCAGTGTTTATACCATAGTTAACCAAAAATCTTCCACGGTAAGAGTTGGTCTCGCCAAAAGATTGGAGAACCCCTGCTACGGTCCCCTCAGCCAAGGAAGGAGTAGAAAAAATAACAGACTCGTCCATTGAGGATTTCGTTGGAGCATCCAATACGTCCTTACAGCTGCTTATTAGCGCAATCCCTGTTATCATCAATGATATATTAAAAATCTTTTTCATTTTTTTCAAAATCGAATTATTAGAAATTAACATTCAGTCCAAACACATAAGAACGGCTTCTAGGATATGCCGAATAGTCAACACCTGGCGTCAACTGAGTTTTGCGTCTGGTGGAAACTTCTGGATCGAATCCGGTATAATTTGTCCATAACCATAAATTATATCCAGAAGCATAAACCCTAACGTTCCCAACCTTTAGCTTGGCTGCGACCATTTTAGGCAATGTATAACCAAATGTTAATGTCCCTAATCTCAAGAATGAACCATCTTCAACCGCCCAATCACTAAAAACAAAGCGGCTCATATAGGGAGACCATAGAGTCGTATTCGCATTCATGGCCTCCAATTCTGCAGGATCATTGCTTAAAGTTCCGTCAGGACGCAGATTAGTCCAACGTTCTCCGCTTTCCATTATCGAGATCATGTTTCTGGAACTGTACTTGCTAGTAGATGTATATTCTATTTTGTTTGCATTGTATATATCATTACCATAGCTCCAATTGAAATAAGCTCCAAAATCGAAACTATAAATACGAGAGTTTATTGAAAAACCACCAGTATTTAAAGGATTAGCATTACCAATGATGGTTTTGTCCAAATCCGAAGTTGTTACCCTCCCATCTGAGTTAAGGTCCTTCAACTTCATAGAACCTGGACGAATTGTACCAACAACGTCAGACGCATCCGCTACGCCGGTTTTAAGAGTCCATTTCTTAGCTACAGCATCATAGCCAGTGAAATCAGAAACCTCGTATCTTCCGTCGTTTTGATATCCCCACATTCTACCGATAGCAGCGCCTTCCTCAACACGGTAGTCTACACCAATTTCTGTAGAAGCCCAGTCTGATCGCCCAGCATAATTCGCTAATCCGCCAAGGGAAACAACTTCATTACGATTAAAATTGATATTTGCATTAACAGTAAAGTCAAAGTTTTTCTTCCTAATAGCATTCCAATTCACTGAAAATTCTAAGCCTTTATTTTGAGTTTCTCCAATGTTCCTATATTGGGAATCGTAACCTGTGCCAGCTACTGGAAAGTCGATAAGAAGGTCAGTTGTATTATTTAGATAGGCATCAATTGTACCACTAACTTTTCCGCTGAGCAAAGATATATCTAAGCCTATATTTCTAGAAGTGGTTGTCTCCCACTTTAGGTTTCCATTAGCCATCGTTTTTGAAGCAGCCCAATAATTATTGGTACCATTCACCCATGTAGTTGTAGAGTTTAACAAAGCAGGGAAAGCTACTCCAGAAGGAATTTTATTGTTCCCCGCTTCACCATAACTAGCACGCAATTTCAAATCGTTCAGCCAATCCTTTGTACCTTCCATGAAGCCCTCCTGAGAAATTCTCCATGCTGCCGAAGCTGAAGGAAAGTACCCCCAACGATTGGATCCTAAAAACTTAGAAGACCCATCAGCTCTCAATGTGGCAGTTACTAAGTACTTACCCTGATAATCATAATTTACTCTTCCGAAGAACGACAGTAACTTATTGTCAGGAGAGAAAAAATTTTGAATTGAATTTGCTTGTCCTTGAGTTGAAAGTCTTCTGGAGTCTTGAAAATTAAAGGTTGAAGGGAATCCATGAACAACCGTCGTAAGAATTCCTTCTTTCTCCACGTAATATTCATGGCCCAATAGCGCAACCAGGTTATGATCTTTATTCAATAATTTCTTAAAATCATAATTCAAAGTATTGGTATTCCTGAAAGTATTACGATTGGTATTTGTAAAAATAATTGAAGGAAGATCTTGATTTTCAGCGGCTGGGGCATTTTGAACATAATAAGTTGTCATACCATAGAACCGATCCTGATCATTTCTAAAACCATCATATCCAACCTCGGAACGTAGCTTTAAATTTTTTACAAGCTGGTATGTCAAGGCTCCATTGAGGTTATAGGTCTTTCTCTGAATAAACTGGTCATTATCTGAAATCGCAACAAGTGGATTATACAAATTAAAGTCAGGATCAGTTTCAGTCGAGTTGGTTAAGCCGGCAACAGGGATTGAGGGATAAATCATTGCATATTTCAATCGAGAGTCCGCAGATGATTTTTCATTTTGCTCGTTTGCTCCTCCCCCCTCTGTACGAGTATCAGAATACCTAGCTCCAAAATCTAAAGTCAATTTATCATACAGCTTATGATTAAGTTTGAAGTTTAAGTTGTGTCTCTGATATGCAGAAAGTTGCATAATAGCTTTATCCTTAACAAAACTATGGCTTAAGCTAAACTTTGTTTTCTCGCTGCCTCCACTAATGTTAAAATTCTGATTAAAAGTCGTTCCAGTACGACCAAACACTAAATTCTGCCAATCATTTCCTCGAACATTCGAATATAAGTCTATGTCTTGATAGCTGCCGAAATATTTGGTATAATCGTCAATGCTGTTATCTAAAAGAGCTCTTTCATACTGCCATGTAGCATAATCCAATGGGGACACAACATCTAGTTTATTCGCTAATTTTCTAGTTCCGGTAAATACATTATAACTAATGCTGGTCTTGCCTCCTTTACCACCTTTTGTGGTCAACAAAACCACACCGTTTGCTCCTCTAGAACCGTAGATCGCAGTAGAAGACGCATCTTTAAGAATACTGATAGATTCAATATCCTGAGGTGCGATATCTGATATTGAATTCACCGGAAAACCATCAACAATATACAACGGGGTATTATCCTGCGTAATAGATCCGCCACCTCTTACACGGACCGTCATTTCCGCGTCTGGAGAACCTTCAGTCGAAGAAACATTTACCCCCGCAACCCTTCCTGAGATGGCTTCTAATGCAGAAGATACTGGTGCAGCTGCAATTACTTCAGCACTAACAGTTGCCACTGCCCCTGTAAGATCTTTCTTCTTAACTGCCCCATAACCAACCACTACAACTTCATCCAGAGTCCTCGCATCTTCTTCCAGCTTTACAGTTAACTGGCTTTGACTACCAACTGTCACTTCCTTATTTTTAAATCCCAAGTACTTAAAAACAAGAACAACATTCCCCGACTCAGAAACTTTAATTTTAAAATTACCTCCTGCATCGGTACTCGTTCCTACTGTAGAGCCTTTTATCCCTACACTTACGCCAATAAGGGCTTCGCCTCCCCTATCAACAACTTTACCCGTTACCTGTCGGGTTTGTGCAAATGCCGTGGCAATAAATGCTAACAGCATATACAATGAGAGTATTGCTTTCCTCATAAAAAATTAAAAATTAACAACTAGGTTTATTTGCTTAATAAATAGATTTTTCGACCTTCCAAACACATCTTCACTTCCCTCATCATCAGCGTGTACAAACAATAAAAACGGAAACTTTTTACCATAAAAGCTTTGTTATTTTGCTTGTGTAATAGTATATATTGATTAATTGGTTAATATTAAAAGCAATTTTACAGAGTTTATCACGAAGAAATATTAGTTGGCTTATAAAAATTTGTGCAATCGTTGCCGGGAACGTTTTCCGTTTTTTGTACCGCTGTGCCAACCTTAGTGTTTAGAGGGGAGTGTTGTACATTCTTCGTTTTTCCCTCGACGACGATCCGGCATCCCATTACTCTTTGGCCCTTGACAAGCTCTAGTCAATTTAGTAATTTACACATATGGCAGTACAACGCGACAATATAGTAATGCACGGTACATCAGGCAGTTTCTCACGCCTGATCACCTTTAAGCAATATAATGGAAAAACAGTGGTTGCCCATTATCCCGATATGAGCAAAGTGGTTTATACAAAAGCTCAGATTGCGGAGCGCTTCCGTTTTAAGCTTGCGGTAGCTTATGCCCGTTCAGTTATTGCCGATCCGGTTAAGAAGAAAGCTTATTCAGGCAAAAAGCACTTTTCCGCTTATCATGCTGCCATCGCCGAGTATATTAATACTTCAAAAGCCGAAGAGAACGCTAAATCAAATACTCCTGTCGAAAATAAGCTCAGTAGCGCCCCTATAAAAATCCACTCAACGATAACAACACCAGGCTTAGCGATCGTTTCGGGCATCCATGCCTTGTCCTTTACTGACCAGCCGCCTTCATAAGTTGCTTTTCTATCTCCTAATATTATTTTTCCCAATCATCGGGCGCCTAAATGGTGACAGGGATTCTATGCCCTTTTCTGAGAAAACGAACTGGACTTAGCCCCTCCCACCATCATTTTACCGGTCTCCTACCCCAAAAAAAGCAATAAACAAAGAGCTTTTCAGCCTGAACACTTGGATGCTCATGCTTATATCAACGAAATAAGCAACAAGCCAATCTGGCTATATGAAAAACGTAGCATTACGTAGGATAAACGTAGGATGAAGCTATTCAAAGGCTTAGAAAGAGATTTAATGACACATAAACTCTAGTCAAGCCACCTGTCCCTCCGTCAAAAACAAAGATTACAACATCTTCTTTTCTTATCGGCCTAAGGTTGTCATACACCCTATCATCTTTTGGGTCAATGTCATTTAGTTAAGGGATGTTGGATGAAAAATCTTGTAAAATGTGCTACCCTCTCTGCCTTACGGCATCTCTCCTCCAAAGGATCCTTCGGACCGGAGGGCGAGAAAGCCCATTTCACCCTTACAAATCACCTAACCATCGAACTCTGGTTCTTAGCTAAATGACATTGATCTTTGGGTATTAAGCAACACTCCCAAACTGCGGAACAAAGAAAACAACTAATTTATGCACTAACAATCAGGTGTAATTAAATAGAGTTGTAGAATTATTAACTTGTGAAAGGGGTAAATCAAACCCACATCTGAGGATGGTGTTCTAATTCTTCGTCTTTTTTCTTTTCAATAGCCTTTGATACCAACGAAGCCAGCATTCCGGCAGCCAGGTAGAAACCTGTGGTAAGTAGTTGAGTTTTTAATGTCTTATTACTATAACGAGGGTTTAGTCCCATTTTTTGCGGCAGCACCAAAGCGCCGAGACCTCCGGCAAGCCCTAGTATAGCACCTTTTGGCACTACATAATTTTTATTTCCGGCAGCCGCCAGGCTGTAATAAAAGGTATTGCTTATCATATCACCTAAAAGTGATAAAGCAAATAAATTATTTGAATCAGGAACCCTTTGCCCTGCTTTATTTAACCCTTTAGATACCGCGTCCATTCCCAGTAAATCCATTCTGGGGGCATCTTTATCTATCCGCCTAATAATCTCATTTAAAAATGTGAGGGTAAAAGCGCCTGCTAATCCTCCTCCAATAGCTGATAATACTCTCATTCATCTATTAAAGGGAAATACAGTAAAATTGTTCTGGATTTTTAGCCAAAGAGATCACTACTCAGATATCTGTCTCCTCTATCGCAGATAACGAAGACGATTACGCCTTCTTCCAGTTCATCCGCTAGCCTTATAGCCGCAGTAGCGGCACCTCCGCTACTCATGCCAGCAAATATACCTTCAACTTTTGCAAGCTGGCGGGTCATCTCGGTAGCATCGTGCTGCGAGATATCCATCACTCTGTCAACTCTCGAAGGGTCAAAAATTTTCGGAAGGTACTCAACAGGCCAGCGCCTTATTCCAGGTATAGATGATTCTTCTGTGGGTTGGCAACCCACTATCTGGACATTCGGATTCTTTTCCTTCAGGAACATCGAATTGCCCATAATGGTCCCCGTAGTCCCCATCGCACTTACAAAATGAGTGATTTCGCCATTTGTGTCCCTCCAGATTTCAGGGCCTGTCGTTTTATAATGGGCAAGGTAATTATCAGGATTGGCAAATTGATTTAGAAGGTAGAAATCACCAGTGGCGGCTTTTTCTTCGGCATAGTCACGACAAGCTTCTATGCTTTCGAGCAGAGTAACTTTTGCGCCGAAAGCTTCCATTGTTAAGGTGCGTTCCTTAGTTGAACTGGATGGCATTACCAGTTCAATTTCCAGATCATATAAACAGGCAATCATTGCCAGGGCAATGCCAGTATTTCCACTTGTTGCTTCGATTAACTTAGTTCCTGCTTTGATATCCCCCCTTTCCAATGCACTTTTAATCATATTCAGTGCAGGACGGTCTTTTACGCTTCCGCCGGGATTATTCCCCTCAAGTTTTGCAAAAATTCGAACCTTGGGATTGGGATTGAGTTTCTTTATTTCAACAAGAGGCGTATTGCCTACCAAATCTATAACGCTTGCCATTTCTAACTAATCTTTAATTTGCCTTTCCACAACTTTTACCCTCGACTCGTGGTAAACTGTAGAATGCGGAGGTACGCTTCTGGTAAGCCATACATTTCCTCCAATAATACTATGGTGCCCAATAACCGTTTCTCCACCCAGAATTGTCGCTCCTGAATAAATCACTACATTATCTTCAACCGTAGGATGGCGCTTAATAGAAGCCATCTGCTTCTCTACACTTAATGCACCTAATGTTACTCCCTGGTAAAGCTTAACATTTTTTCCAATAATTGTGGTTTCTCCAATTACAATCCCAGTACCATGGTCAATGTGTAAGTATTCGCCAATTTCTGCACCCGGGTGAATGTCTATTCCAGTCTTAGAATGGGCGTATTCAGTTAAAATCCTGGGCAAAATTGGCACCTCAAGTTTCACCAATACATTGGCAAGGCGATAAAATGAAATTGCATAAAAGCCGGGATAAGCCCTTATTACTTCAAATTCGCTTTTTGCAGCTGGGTCGCCATCTAATATGGCCCGCACATCTGTATTTAAAACCCGATATAATTCGGGTAAATTCCTAAAAAAGTCTTTGGCTCTTTTTTCATTGTCGCACTCACGGCATGCTGTCGTAGCATCCATAATCTTCTTTAATTCAACCTCAAGCGCATCCAATTGCAGCTCAATTTCATGTAATGTTGAATATATTGTTTTTGATTGCTCAGGGTATAGTAAACGTATAACCTTTAGAGCCCAGGCTGCTATCTCTTTATTAGATGGCACTGCTTCTATATGCTGATGCTTATCAAAAATATACTGGTAAAATTCCTCGTTCATACCAAAGTTTTTGAGCCTTAAATAAACTAAGGCATTGCAATTTTAGGAAAAAGAATCTTGTTTCATTGTAAAAATGAAGGAATACTAAAATATGTACTAAGGTGACTTAGTGAAATTCTTTCTTAATCCAGGTCAGGGCATAGTCAATATCAGCCTGGCTTATATCAAGATGGGTAACAAACCTTATCAGGTGCTCACCGAAAGCGGCAGCCTTCACCCCATGCCTTTCAAGCCTTTCCACAAATAAATCGGCGGTATGGTGCGGATCAATTTCTGCTATCACGATATTGGTGTCAACAGGAAAAACGTCTTGAACAACTGAGAGGCTTACCAAGGTCTTCCCTATCATCTTTGCATGCAGGTGGTCTTCTTTCAAACGGCTTATATTGTTATCTAAAGCATAAATTCCTGCAGCTGCCAAATATCCCGATTGCCGCATGGCGCCACCTAAAACTTTACGAATTCTTTTCGCTTTGTGAATTACATCGATATTACCTAGTAGCACCGAACCTACCGGCGCCCCCAGGCCCTTAGAAAGGCAAACCGAAATAGTATCAAACATATGCCCATAATCCTTCGCATGGTCCTTTGATTCAGTGAGAGCATTAAAAATCCTGGCGCCATCCAGGTGAAGCGATAATTTCTTCAACTGGCTTAAATGATAAATAGGCTCAATATCATCAAGCGTATAATAACTCCCTCCACCCCGGTTCGACGTATTTTCTAATACAATAAGCTTTGAACAGGGATGATGAATATCCGCCGAGTTTATGTTTTCTTCAATTAAATCAGCATTTAACCTGCCTCTTTCCCCTTTTAAGGGCCTGATAGAAACACCCGAATTAAAGGCCATGCCTCCTCCTTCGTAACGGTATACGTGCGATGCTTCGTCACAAATCACCTCGTCCAAGGGTTGCGTGAGCACTTTAATTGCTATTTGATTAGCCATAGTCCCGCTGGGGCAAAACAGTCCTGCCTGTTTTCCAAACATAGCGGCCAACTTCTCTTCCAGTTCGTTTACCGTCTCATCCTCGCCATAAACATCGTCGCCAACTTTGGCTGAAAACATAGCATCTAGCATACCTTTAGATGGCTTGGTAACTGTGTCACTACGGAAATCTACAATCATATAGAGCTTAATTATTTTGCCTGGAAACTTAACGATTATTCCGCAAGGCCCACCTCAATAATCAGGGTAAAAAAGAGAATAATCAAATAAAATTTAACGAAAATTATCAAACAATAAAGACATTGTAAACTTTAAAGTTTCAAGTTTTTTATACATTTAGTTACTAAAGAATATTTGAATGATAATTATTGCGGACGGAGGCTCTACCAAAACCAATTGGTGCCTGCTTAATGATGAAAATAAAAAGGCATATTTTAACACTGAAGGCTATAACCCCTACTTTGTAACAACGGAATATGTAGCAGATTCGTTAAAAAAGAATTTGCCAAAAGACTTGCAATTCGATAAAATTTCAGAAGTAAATTTTTATGGCGCAGGTGTCCATAACGACGAAAAGGCTAACCAGTTAAAAGAGGCAATCAAAACGGTTTTTACTTCCAGCAAGGTTTTTGTAGGCCACGATTTGCTTGCCGCAGCACGTGCTTTATTAGGAGACAAGCCAGGCTTCGCTGCAATTTTAGGTACAGGAACTAATACCTGTATTTATGACGGTAAGGAAATTACACATCAGATTGATTCTGGGGCTTACATTTTAGTGGACGAAGGTAGCGGCTCCTATATAGGCAAGAAACTACTTATCGATTACTTAAGAGGCTATATGCCCGAAAGCGTTAGCAAGAACTTTTACGAAACCTATAAACTGAGCCATGATGATATTGAGGAAAATGTTTATTCAAAACCTTTAGCCAACCGTTTTTGTGCGAGTTTTGCAAAATTTGCTTATGAAGAAACCTCAGACAGGCAATACACCCGCGGCTTGGTAAAATCTGCGTTTAGCGATTTTTTTAAAAACCTCGTGTCCCACTATCCAAACTATAAGAATTACAGCTTCAATTGCATAGGTTCTGTTGGCTACAGCTTCAGAGATATATTGGAGGAAGTTGCTAACGAATATGGCATGCAAATGGGGAAATTACTTCGCTCACCTATTGACGATCTTGTTCTGTATCATATTGAGCACCAGAATGAGGATTAAGATGAGCTGGAGATTGGAGGTTAGCGGGCTAGCCCCCTAACCTACAATTTCCAGCTTCTGCGCTCTGTATATCCTACTCTTTCATAAAAGAAAGCTCTTTCTGAAAGAGCTTAGCATACTTTCTTCTATCGAATTTATAAAGTGTCGCCGCGCGGTAAGACACGCCACGTTGTTTCTCGTCGAGTTCTTTTAAAATACCGTAGTTAAGCATCTTCTTTCTAAAGTTTCGCTTATCCAGCTTTTTATTCAGAATCGCTTCATATACGTTTTGCAATTGAGTAAGCGTAAATTTTTCCGGAAGTAGTTCGAACGCAATTGGCTGATAGCTGATTTTACGTTTAATTTTATCAAGGCTTTTTTCGAAAATCTGAGAGTGGTCAAAACCCAGCTTTGGTAATTCTGCCACCGGATGCCAGAATGCTTTTTTAGCATAATTAGTCACCGGATGAAGTTCGCTTTTGCCACTCAAGCGTATCATAGCATAATAAGCCACAGTAATAACCCTGCCTTCGGGGTGCCTATCCACATCACCAAAGGTATACAACTGCTCCATATATATGTTGCGCAAGCCGGTTAGTTCATATAAGATCCTCTCAGCTGCATAATCAATACCCTCATCAGGGCCAACAAATAAACCCGGAAGAGCCCACCAGTCTTTAAATGGCTCCTCGTTACGTTCAATTAAAAGAATCTTTAATACACCTTCTTCAAAGCCGAAGATTACACAATCGACAGAGAATACAGAATCGAATTTTGGAAGCGCTGTTTGCAAAACTTTTTTATTAATATTTAGCAGTATCTTTATTGGTATTTTTGGAATGCCAGCACAAAAGTGGAAAAAATTATCATATTTTTTAGCTTAGTGTAATAAATACACCCTATATTCGTCAAATTTATTTTAATCGAGCGTGGCAACAATCAACAAAATTGGTGTATTCACTTCAGGAGGTGATGCGCCAGGGATGAATGCCTGTATTCGTGCAGTTGTTCGTACAGGTATTTACTTAGGCAAGGAAATGGTTGGTATCCAACAAGGATATCAGGGCATGATCGACAAAAAGTTCATAAATATGGACGCCCGTTCTGTTCGCCACATCATCCAAATGGGTGGCACTATACTTAAAACAGCCCGTTGCATGGATTTCAGAACTCCCGAAGGACGTGCGTTTGCATACAAAAACTTAAAAGAAGAGGGAATTGATGCTTTAGTGCCTATTGGTGGAGACGGAACTTTTACTGGGGCCGAGCTTTTATCCAGAGAATACGATATTCCAGTTATTTGCGTACCTGGAACTATCGATAATGACCTATATGGTTCTGACTATACTTTAGGGTATGATACAGCGACCAACACAGTTATCGAGGCTATTGATAAAATCAGAGATACAGCAGCGTCACACGATAGGCTATTCTTCGTGGAAGTAATGGGGCGCGATTCTGGCTGTATTGCTTTACATGCAGGAATTGCAGGTGGTGCAGAGGCTATTTTATTACCGGAGAAAGAAACTGCAATTGACGACCTGATTCAAAAACTTGAGAAAAGCGCTGAACACAAGACTTCAAGCATTGTAATCATAGCTGAAGTAGATAAACACGGCGGTGCCTACAATGTAGCAAAACGAGTTAAAGAGAAATTCAATTTTTACGATATCAAAGTTACTATTCTAGGACACTTACAACGTGGCGGCTCGCCAAGCAGCTTTGACCGTGTATTGGGCGGACGTATGGGTTATGCTGCAGTTAGAGCCCTTTTGGCAGGTGAAAACCGCAAAATGGTAGGTTTAAGAAACAATAGAATTCAACTAACAGATCTGGAGGAGGCAATACACAACCATTCCTTCAAACTGGAAGAAGATTTGATGGAAATGGCTAACATTTTATCAATCTAATACCAGATGATTGCTGTAATTTATAGTGGTTCGCGAAATGCAGACTGGAAGTTATCTGACAAAGGAGAGATCATTTCCGAGTTCAGAACTCCCGGTATTAACCCGTATCTTACAGACAAAAAAGCGATAAGCAGCCTGCTAAACCGGAATAATGAGCTGATCAATTACGCTGAAGACATAAAGAAAATATATTTCTTTGGTGCCGGCGCATCTTCAAAAGAACGCCAGGAAATTATTTCAAGCACTTTTACTGAATTTTTTCGATATGCTAAGGTAGTGGTAGACCATGATCTTTCAGCTTCTGCGTTAGCTACGGCCGGTAATAAAGAAGGCATTGTTTGCGTATTAGGCAGCGGGGCAAATGCGGCCTATTACAATGGAAAGAAAGTCAAAGAGAATAATTTTGGTTTGGGATATATTCTCGGAGACGAAGGATCTGCAAACTGGTTAGGGCGACGCCTGCTAAAAGATTACTTAACCGGAACAATGCCCAAAAAGTTTGAAAGTATATTTGTTCAAAAATATCACCCCGAGCGTAAGCAAATTTTAGACAAAGTTTACCGACATTCGCAGCCGGTTTTATACTTAACATCGTTTACAGATTTCCTTGCAGAAAATAGAGAAAGCGAATATGTAAATGCTCTGGTAAAATACGGATTGAAATTGTATTTCGAGACTTACGTTGCGCCTTTGGCTGATAAACATCCGGGCCTGCCTTTATACTTTACGGGCGCCGTGGCTGATGTATTCCAGGATTTATTGAAAGAAACGGCGTCTGACTTTGGTTACAAAATAGCCCAAATTGTTAGAAAGCCTATTTATAACATTTTAAATTATTACACGAATAAAAATTAATAGAAATGAAAGTTGGAATTAACGGATTCGGCCGTATTGGCCGTTTAGCATTTAGAGCCGCTGTAGAGCGTGCTGACATTGAAGTTGTAGGAATCAACGACCTTGTTGAGCCAGATTACATGGCCTATATGCTAAGATATGATTCAACTCACGGACAGTTTAAAGGAACAATTGAGGTTAAAGATGGCAACCTTGTTGTTAACGGAAAAACTATCCGTGTTACTGCAGAGAAAGACCCTGCAAACCTTAAATGGGATGAAGTTGGTGCTGAAGTAGTAATTGAATCTACTGGTTTATTCTTAACCCAGGATACAGCAGGAAAACACATTCAGGCTGGTGCTAAAAAAGTGGTTATGTCAGCTCCTGCAAAGGATGACACTCCTACTTTCGTAATGGGTGTTAACCATAAATTATTAACAGCTGAACAAACTATCGTTTCTAACGCGTCTTGTACTACTAACTGTTTAGCTCCTATCGCTAAAGTGTTAAACGATAAATTTGGTATCGTTGAAGGCTTAATGAGCACAATTCACGCTGTTACTGCAACTCAAAAAACTGTTGACGGCCCTTCTGCTAAGGATTGGAGAGGTGGACGTGGTGCTTACCAAAACATCATCCCTTCTTCTACAGGTGCAGCTAAAGCAGTAGCGCTAGTTATCCCTGCATTAAAAGGTAAATTAACTGGTATGGCTTTCCGTGTACCAACTGCTGACGTTTCTGTAGTTGACTTAACAGTTAAGTTAGACAAGCCAGCTTCTTACGAGGCAATCAAAGCAGCTATGAAAGAGGCTTCTGAAGGCGAATTAAAAGGTATCCTTGGTTACACGGAAGATGAAGTAGTTTCTACAGATTTCTTAGGTGATGCCCGTACTTCAATTTTTGATGCTAAAGCAGGTATCGCTCTTAACGACAATTTCGTTAAAGTGGTTTCTTGGTACGATAACGAGTGGGGTTACTCAAACAAAATTATTGACCTAGTTCAACTAATTGGTACTCTATAATTTTCGCAAAACGATAAATCAAAGCCCGCAATTAAAATGCGGGCTTTTTTTGTGAAAGTTTAATTTGTTTTTAAACCTGAATTATTCAATTGAAAATAAAAAGACGGTGTAAGTGTCTTTATATTAGC
>CBIHNR010000107.1:0-18067 GCA_966211215.1 uncultured Pedobacter sp. | reverse complement strand
AATATCGGGGACAATATCGGGGCCAATATCGGGGCCAATATCGGGGCCAATATCGGGGCCAATATCAGGGATAATATCAGGGCCAATATCGGGGCCAATATCGGGGACAATATCTGGGCCAATATCGGGGCCAATATCAGGGATAATATCGGGGATAATATCGGGGCCAATATCAGGGCCAATATCGGGGCCAATATCGGGGCCAATATCAGGGATAATATCAGGGCCAATATCGGGGCCAATATCGGGGATAATATCGGGGACAATATCTGGGCCAATATCAGGGATAATATCGGGGATAATATCGGGGACAATATCTGGGATAATATCGGGGACAATATCAGGGATAATAAACTACAATACCATACAACTTCCTATTACGGCAACGTGATAGACTACGGGTGGGTTGCATGGATAGATTACTTCTTACAAAACGATCTGATCAAAACAGATAAAAAACAAGATTTCAATTGTTTTAAGGAACTGTTGTTAAGCGGGGTGTTTGATATGATCCAATTCGACGGGATGTGCATTGTTTCGGATATGCCCACGAAAATAAATCGTGATGAAAGTGGCAGACTACATAGCACTAATGAAGCGGCGGTTGAATTTAAAGATGGATTCGCTATGAATTTTATTCACGGCAGGTTTATTCAGCCTGAGTTTTTTGGTAAATGTATAGCCGGTAAATACACATTCGAAGAATATATCAAAGAGCAGAACGACGAAATGCGTAGCGCCGCTTATGAAATTATGGGTGCCGAAAAAATGCTCACTTTTTTAAACGCATCACTGGTTGATGAATGCAGCATTGTTCACAAGAATGGTGACGTTGAGAATATCTCCATTTACAAAACAAAACAAAGGCTTAATAAAGTAAAGAATGAACCATACGCATGGATCAAGCGAATCTGCCCATCAACAGGTACAACATACTTAACACCAACAAATCCTGCCTTTGATAAGGCAATTGAGGCTGCTAAATTTCACAGACCGGAGTTTGTGCCAGCGTCGGTTGATTACTCATGGTATTCCAGAAGTTAATTTATAAACTTAAAATCAAAAACAATGTTTAAAGTACAACAACAATCATTTCATGGTGGCGATGTTCAGGGTTATCTAATCAACGCCCTGCCACAAGGAGTAAAGAAAATTGAAACCATCGAAGGTAGGATTATCGCCCGTGGTGAAACAAGCGGCCACGCACACATCATAACCGGAGATGTAGAATTATTCGAACTAAACGGGCAAGTGTTTGCAGTTGTAGGTAAAGATGGCGCATACCATCAGCATTACAAAGAGGTGAATATTAAAGAAGAAACATTTAAAATTAATCGAAACATTTCCGATTGCGATCACACCAATGATTGTCGCATTGCAGAGGGTATTTATGCTATTGGCATAGATCGTCAGTACGATCCACACGAAGGTGCGTGGCGCAATAATCTTGATTAGTATGATCTGCGATAAAACAATGTATACTTCATACAAAGAAGCCCAGGCTGCAGCAGCTCATGTTGCAGCAAAACAGCGCAAAGGTATGAAGACATATAAGTGTAACGAGTGTGGTCATTTTCATATTGCAACCATGCGCCCGAGAACTAACATGGGCCGCAAGCCCTTTAAGTATAAAGATGATTGGCTGAATTATAAACCAATGGAAATAGTTATTCCTAAGCCACATAAAAGTAAAGGCCAGCAAAAGAAAATAGAAACCACATATAAACCCTTCGCATATTTTAAAAGCCCCAATTAAGGGGCTTCTTTATTCTATCTGCTATATTCTTTCTGTCTACTTTTCCAGGAATTGCGCTAGCGATTACTTCTCTAGGAATTGCGCTAGTAATTATTTTTCTAAGAATTGCGTCAGCAATTATTTTTCTATCGCCGCAATCAATTTCTTCTGGGTGTTTATTAGTTCTTCCCGATCCGCCAAAGCCTTCTTAAGATTTTCAATTTCCCGTGAAAGCTTTTCTGCGTCCTGGTCTTTGTTGCTGCCATCCAGTAGCCAGCTATAACCTACATTAAATCTGTGGCGGATCTTCATTATAGTCTCCAGGGTAGGGCTATACCTGCCTATCTCTATAGCATTTACTCCCATCCGGGTTAAGCCAATTTCATTACCGTATTCTTCTTGCGTTAATTTCTTTTCTAAGCGAACGTATCTGAATCTACCGTTCAATGTGTTTAAATCTGCCTTTTTCATGTTTGTTTGTGATTGGAATAGTAAAAGTACGATATGTATCTATAAGTTACAATAGATACCAAAAATAAATAAAATATATTTTGTAGTATAATGATACATTATGTATCTTTGAAAGGATGTTTGACTACCAAAGTAACACTTTCAGGTATAATTCCCGCTCCTTTGATCTCGATATGCTACGGGTATGGATGATGGAGAACTACACCGAAGTGGTACTGGCCCACCGGGTAAAGAAAATATACCGCAAAGGAACCTGGGAGTGGTCATTCGATTGGGATGCAATCTTCTTTAAAATATCAAACAATATTATTCACGAATTTATAAAATACTATGATCAAGGAGTCGCTTAACTTATCCGGCACCGTTATAAGCAAAGAGCAAGATAAGCTCATGCTTAAACTAGAGAGACTTCAAGACGAAATAAAGCTTGAAGTGAATGTCGATGTGAAGGTAGAAAACTCTAAAGGTGAGCATTATACTTTCTCCTTCGCTGATCTAAAGAAGGTAACGGAGACCATTAAGCCATTTTTAAGAAAAGAAGGATTGGTTATCTGGCAGGTACTAGAAGGGCTTGGTGTAAGAACAACCTTAGTTGATAAAGAATCCGGTCAATGGATCTCTGCCTTAGCTTCTATTCCTGTATTCGAGCAAAAGAATATTCAATACTACGGCTCGGTGTTCACTTATCTCAGAAGGTACTCTTTAACTACAATGCTTGGCCTAGTGAATGATGCAGATGATGATGCTAACGAAGCAGATGGTAATAAAGCAGACCGTAAGGTAGATGGTAAACCGGCTTTAACATTTGAAGTATTTACCCGTATGATCGCCGAAGTAGAAAAAGGTAACTGGAAAGATGTGGAGAGGCAAATAGGCAAGTATTACCTGACCGATTCGCAGAAAGGAAGTTTAACTACTCTACTCAATCAAAAGAAAGCTGAATTAACATTAAATAAAATAGCATGATAAGTAATAAAGAAAAAGTTGTTATTGAACGCAGAAATGGTGTCACAATCTACGGGAAGGTTATAGACAACAAAGGTCGCCTCGGGCAATTCTCTGTTTACTCAGATTATCTTGGCGATAACGGTGCCGTATATACGCTCTTGTCAGATGCACAAATCAGAATGAAAGCATTAATCGGGGCAAAGGATAAATAATGAAACTAATCAAAACCCTTACCGGCAAACTAAACCGTCCTCAATGGGAAGCCTTACGCAACTCCCTTATTACCCAGGGTAAAGTCGGCGGCTCAGATGCCTCTACTTTAATGGGTCTTAATGAATACAAATCTCCCGTTGAGTTTTATTACCAGGCAATAGGTTTAACAAAGAGCAGGTTCAAAGCTAATGCTGCAACAGAAATGGGGCACCAGTTAGAGCAAGTGGTGCTGGATAACTGGCAGTATTGGGATGGCACAGAAGATGGATGGCTTAGTAATAGAGAGCAAGGAAACAAGATCAAGAAGTACACGAAGGTAAAAGCCATCATTGAGAACCCCCGCATCCCTTTTATGTTCGCCAATATAGATGCCAAATCCGTATTGCATCCTGAGTATAAAAAGAAGCCCGGTATTGTTGAGGCGAAAACAATAAGCGGCATGGCTGCAGATAAATACGAAGCCGGCTTCCCTGTAGGTTATATCATTCAAGGTCAGCATTATTTAGCAGTAACCGGCTGGAAATGGTTTGAGCTTGCTATCCTCCGTGACGGAAGACACATGAATGTAATAACCTTTGAAGCACATAGAGGGGTGCAGGATAATATCTTAACAGCCTGCGAAGCCCACTACAAAAGAGTACAGCAAGCTAAGGCGGAACTTGAAAAGAACATGTTCGCTCCAGAAGAAGAGTTACTGCAGATAGCTTCTCAATATGAACCTGATCCAGATAAGTCAGATGCTTACAATGATTTCATTACCGAACGTCATAAGAGTAAACCCAATCCTAATGTTATTGTAGGCAATGCAGTTCATCTTGACTGGGCTGAACAATACAAGAGATACGGTAAACTGGAAAAGCGTATAGGAGAACACAAGCAACTCTATCAAAACCTTATTAAAAACCACATGGATATTCATTCAGCTAATGAACTTGTTCTTGGCGAAGGAAAGAAAGTGAAGTGGTATAAACAATTTAATGTTACTGTATAATGGACGAAAACCGCATCCGCCAAATATTCCGGGAAGAATTATCCCTGGCTTTATCAACCCCAAAAGAACCTGTACCGCTAACAACAGAAGAAGTGATGGATAAGTATAACATCAAGTCAAAGTCAACCCTGCATAGTTATCACCGTATGGGATTAGCGTATGTAAAAGGAAACCCTAACAGGTATTACGAAGACGATATTAATATATTTTTTAAAGCAAATAGAATACAAAGATGATTGAAACATACGGCGATCATTCGGCATTCCCTGAAGTTTTAGAACAGCCTCAATTTAACTTTCACACTTACGGCTTAACTAAGCGTGAATACTTCGCAGCGGTGGCAATGCAGGGCCTGTTATCGAATCCATACTACAACGGTATGATGTATGAAAAAGTAGTAAACGATGCAGTTGCAGTAGCAAACGCTTTAATTAAAGCATTAAACGAAAATCCTGACCTATTAAAACAATAACATGCTTACAACAAAAAATCTCAAAGCCTGCATCTCCCCGAATTTTATTCTTGACAAACATTCAGATAAGCCTTTCCAAACAAATGATGTATGGGAAGGGAATAAATCTGCAGCCATAATCATGCTTATAGGTATCTCTGATATTTATAACATCAATAAGAAAGAGATCATGGCTGAGTTGGGAATTGACTATAAAGAATACCGGCACAAGCTATCTGTTTACAAGATCTGTTGCGAAGAAGCCAGGAAGAAAATAAACGAACGCACATTAAATTCCGGGGCGCCATTAGAGTACGACAGAGTAGATCGTTTTTATAATAAACTACTCCTGGTTCAGAATGCAATACGGTTCTTATTCAGCTCACAATATATCGACAATTCAATCTTGTTAGAAAGTACAAATTAATATGGATACCAAGCAGGCTTTAAAAGAATTTCAGGATTACTTCACAGAGATCGAGTGGAATGATCATGCTGTGAATAAGGTCAAGGGGATATTAAACGGAATGTCAACAAAGACAGTCGTGAAAAAAGAAACGGTTATTAAGTATAAATATGTTCACATTAACCGTGAGTTAACACTGGCTCCAGAAGCGATAGATTTTGATGCTATAGCAGAAAGAGTATGCGAGGTTCACAAGGTTCCGTCATGGGTTATATATTCTAAATCAAGAAAAACCGAATACGTACACGCTCGTGCTGATTTTGTTTGGCGTGTAAAAAACAGAAACCCAGGACAGACATTGACATCCATAGGGAAATATATGAGGCGTGATCACAGCAGTGTCTTACACCTTATAAACGGCATCCACGATGGTAAATACCGGGTTGGAATTGGAGAAGAATTATGACAAACTACGATCTCATAACCCAGGCTGGCATAAGTTGTAAAGACAGGGCCGGCGATCAGAAAGTATATTGCCCAAAGTGCAGAGATCAAAGAAAGAATAAGACCGATAAATCCCTATCTGTTAATGTAGACAAAGGGGTATGGAGATGCCATAATCCGGGATGCGATTGGGCCGGCTCTGTCAATAGAAAGCCTATGAAGACATATAATAAACCAGAAGGTACTGCAGATGGCGTAAGCGATCAGGTGAAGGCATTCTTCCTAAACAGGGGCATATCGTCAAAGACTGTTGATGAATACCGGGTTACCGCTGGCATGGCTTATATGCCACAGGAAAATAAAGAAGTAAACGCCTTGCACTTTAATTACTATCGTGATGGCGAGCTGGTAAATATTAAATACCGTGACGGTAAGAAGAACTTTAAGATGGTAGCCGGTGCTGAGTTGATCCTGTATGGCATGGATACCATAAATAACTTTGATTACCTGGTTATCACCGAAGGAGAATTTGATGCCATGTCTTTTCACGAGGTAGGCATACAGGCTGTATCGGTTCCCAATGGCGCTTCATCTGGTTCTCAAAGGCTGGAATATATAGATAATTGTATCGACTGGCTTGATAAATTCGGAAAGATATTTATTGCCACAGATGCAGATGCGCCGGGGCAAGCCTTGTCTGCTGAACTTTCAAGAAGATTAGGCAGGGAAAGATGCTACACTGTATTATTCCCCGGTGGCTGCAAGGATGCCAATGAGGTGTTAACTACCATGAACGCACAGGCCTTGAAGGATTCTTATTACCAAGCCAAGCCCCTGCCATTGGAGTCTGTTCTCACTGTTAATGACGTAATGCCTGGTCTTCTTACAGAACTAGAAACAGGTTTAACACCAGGAGATAAGCTAAGATCCATGCCAAACCTTAGCGAGTTTCACACATGGCGCTCAGGTCAATTTGGGGTTATTACCGGCATCCCAGGTCATGGTAAGAGTTCTGCCGCAGATAATATTATTGTATCCCTGGCTTCTGAATTAGGCTGGCCCATAGGAATATGGTCGGCGGAGAAGCCAAAGGTTGAAAGACATATCGCAGAATTATACCAAATATATTTGGATAAATCATTTTATAAGTTTAACTTGCAGTATAATGATACATTAAGTATCAATAAAACAGATATTTTAACACATAAGCAGTTCTTTGATGACCACTTTTATTTTATTGATACCGGTACGGCTGATATTACTGTGGAAGGCTTGCTGGCTAAGGGGAAGGAATTGATAAGGAGATACGGCATAAGGCTTTTATTGCTTGATAACTGGGCTACAATCGAACATTCAAGTAACAATAAAAACCGCCATGAATACACCGGTAATTCATTAAGTAAAATGGCTTTATTCTGCAGGGATAACGATTGTGATATAATGCTGGTTGCTCACCCTACCAAGATCAAAGAACAAACAGGAAGCGGGTATCGTATTCCTAAGGGTTACGACATTTCAGATAGCAGTCATTTTTATAACCTGCCCGACTATGGATTTACGGTATACCGTAACAAGGAAACAGGCCAAACGGATCTTATTAAATGGAAGAACAGGTGGAGAGAGCTAGGTGAAGAAGGTATCTGTCATTTTACTTACAAAGTACAAACAGGAAAGTTCTTGCCGGCTGATCCGGTTAACACAGGACAATCGCCAAATCATTTTATAGGGCAAACAATAAAAACAGATGCAGGAAGATTCGCAGGTATGTAAAGGTAAGATGTATATAATGACTCCTGTAAAGGGTGGATCATCAGAATATAAATCAAAAGAGGAAGCAGAGTTTAAGAAGGCAGTAGATGTCCACCCTTTTAAGGAATACTTTATAAGACCCACAGAGGCGCCAAGATTTTATCAAACGCATTTCAGCAACAAGCAACACATTGATCAGATAGAAGAATTATTAAACGCAGGGAAGATATGGGAAAGAGCAAATTAAAGAGCAAGCTAAAATCTGTTTACAAAAAGATTTCCGACAAGACCTTTTGGATTGAATTTATCGAGGGTGGCGATTTTGTTAAAGAGAACTATCTGTCTATTGCCTGTGTAGTAGATGAAAAGACTTGCATCTGCATTGAATTAGCCGAACGTGAAGATGGAACTATAGAAGCAACATTGTACGAAGGCGATTACAGAGGCCCGGAGATGGTCGAAGGAACAATAAAGAGAATCTGATTAACTATGAAAAAACATCCGAAACCCAAACTAAAACCACTGCCAGATTTATTGAAGCAAGCCGAGAAGGTATTCAACAGTTACATAAGAAAACGTGATCATGGTCTCCCTTGTATATCATGCGGCCAACATAAAGACTTCTATGATGCTGGTCACTACGTACCGGTTAAAGGCGGATCGTTCTTAAGATTCCACGAATGGAATGTCAATAAGGAATGTAAGTATTGCAACGGCTTTGATTCGTTTCATCTTGTGGGGTACAGGAAAAATCTTTTAGATAAGATAGGCACCGAAGCTGTGAAGTACCTGGAAGATAACCGTAGAGAAATTAAGAAATGGACAAGAGAAGAATTGAATGAAATAATAAAAACGTATGGCAAGGAAATATAACATAGATGGCAATCAAATAAAAGAAGATCCAAGCCTCCCAAAAATAAAATTCGATTACACCTTGCAAAAAAACATCTGCATGTATCTAAAACGCAATGATGGCAAGTGTACGGTAGATCAGATTAATAAAGATTTTGAAGTGGAAGGCCCTATTGTAATTCAGGCTATGTTAAAATCCTTAAAGCAAAAGAAGTATATCAGCTATGATGAAAAGAACGTGTACCTGAGCGATAACCTTTACTATCTGTTACAAGCATGACAAATCACGAATTGCAACTCGAACTAGATGCCTTAGATGAGATATATGTGGCGGAAGATCATGAGCAAACATTCATCAATTACCTGGCTGCAGACAAAGCCGGCAATCACAGCCTAATGCAGTATTACTACATAGAAGATCCTGAGAAACTGCATTATGAAATAGCGTTTCGGATAAGCGCATTAATCGACCTGATAGAAAATTATAATTAAACAATAAAAACAAACAAAATGGAAGAATTAAACCAAGCAAGAAATTACGAAGTCAGAGACCCTTTGTCTTATCCTCAACCGGAATTACCAGCAAGACAAATTACTATCGAGCCTTTGAATAGAGGTTACATGGTAAGAGTAGGCTGTCAAACTGTAGCAGTTGAAAGTAAGGATCGCCTTATTGATCTGCTCACAAGATACCTGCGCAATCCGCAAGAGATCGAAACATTGTACAACGAAGGAAAACTTTTTAATTGATAATATGGCACAACACACAAGACAAGCAACCGGTTCAAGATTTTATTACAAAATTATTGAAGGAGAATTTCGCCGCAAGGCCCTTGCTACAGATGAGAACACTGTAAAGCGCACAGCAAAAGACGGTACAGAACTCGAAGAATTTAAAGCAGATTATTTATCCGGCGAATTAAAATCATTTGAACTGGTTACACAGGAATACCAGGGCAAGAAGATGACCGACCTGGTTGTAACCTTATATGATATAGGCGAAACATATATCATTCAGATCCCGGTTGAATCACGCTACTTCCAGTCGTTTATTAACAAGCTCCCGAATATTGATTTCTCTGAGCCGGTTAATATGATGGCGTATAGGTTCACACCAAAAGATAAAGTGAAAGCAGTATCCGGTATATCAATTAAGCAGGATGGACATAAGGTTGAAGATTATCACAACAAAAATAATCCTCTTCCAAATGTTCCCGACTTCCCTGTTAATGGCGATGATAGTGAAAAGAAAATGTGGGGCCTGCAGCAAACAATTGCCCTGAAGAAACTCCTGGCTGAACAACAGGTAAGGTTTAAAGATCAACAGAACACACAAGAACCGGCGAATAAAGAGGCAGAAGAAAACTCAGATCTCCCATTTTGATTTATTATTCCCGTAGTAATACACATGTAAAGGAGGTTGTTTCCACTCCCTCCTATTTTAAAACCATAACGATGACCAAAGAAGAAAAGACTTTACTAACAAAGCAAATATCAGAGCAGGGTGAATTAATTGATCGCCTGGTAGCAAAGAAAAAGTTTCACGACAAAGAAGGCGACAAGCTAAAGAAGATCATTAAAAAGGAATTAGATAAACTGGAGGATCTTACTGTTAAAAGATGGCCTCCTAAAAAGATAGTGGGATGATGAATTTATTTGGCATCACAGGCATAGCCGGTTCAGGCAAATCCACCGTCGCTGGTATGCTCAATAAGCATCTAGGTAATAAATACGATATGGTAAGCTTTGCCGATCCCATAAAAGATACCATGTGTTTATACTTCGGTGTAACCCGTGAGCAACTTGAAGATCGGGTATTCAAAGAAGGTCTTATTCCTGGTTATAGTATAACCTGCAGGGAATTTATGGAAGGACTCGGAGAGTGTATGAGAGAGACCTTTGGTGCGGATTTTTGGGTGAGGTTGACGATGGGTAAGTATCATATTGGGCCGTTCTTCCCAGATGTTCCAGCCGAAGATCACGCCAAGTACCCCAACTGGATCATCCCTGATATGCGTAAACCCATCGAAGCAGATGCGGTCAAATCATACGGCGGGTATATTATCAAGGTAATTAATCCACGGGTAAAATCAAGAGGCTTGCAATCCGAGAAAGAGATCGAGCAAATTATACCTGATTATATTATTTATAACGATTCATCATTCTTTGATCTTGAGTTTAAGGTGAAGAAGATGGTTGAACAATTAGAATCAAATGGAAATATCAATTAAAAAGAATCATGGCTACTATCTGATTTTTAAATCGGATAATGTTCATGTAGAAGAAGACGTTGAAGAAAGAATTTACCCTAAAGGCGAAGATGGTAAAATAAATTTCAAAGCCCCGCCAGTTAGGGATATTAAAGAAGAGTACATGGATATGTTTGCCATCCTACTTGAAGATATGGCTTATTATAGGAAAGGCGATTACAATTCGTCCAGCTTAATAAAAACACTTTTCGAAAAACTACCCCAGGATTCGGTTGCTGGTTTACTAAAAGAATTAAACAGATCATACGGTGAAGATTAAAATAAACCCAGGCCACTCCCTCTTTAAGCTAATTAAAACAGGTGAGATTGTACGCATCCCCAACGATAGCGAATTGGAGAAAGGTGTGTTATACACATCTGCCCTAAACATGAAGAATGCAAAGAAGAGGTTTGAAAAGATGATTAATTATTTAATTGAAAAGAAGTAACATGCCAGACATATCCCTTTGCACAAACGCAACCTGCCCGTTAAAAGAAAAATGCTACCGGTGTACTGCCGAGCCTAATGAGTTTAGGCAATCATACATAAGGTTTAATTGGTATATACATAACCATGTAGCGCATTGCGAATATTTTATAAATAATAAAACCGATGAGCAAACTCAAAGTAGTCGAACGTAAGATTATTACAAAAGAAACTCTTATAGAGCTACCTGCTTTCTTTTCGTTTCAGAAGGATGACGGATATGAAGAGTATGTAATGATTAAAGAAGGCGGCTATATTAGTGTGGAATTTTCTTATGCAAGCGTAATGATCACAGCCGGTAGAGATTACAACATTATGGAACACCAGGTTAGCAGATGTCGTACAACAATGGAAGTGTTTATTGAAACTTATAACGAGGCGTTAAAGAAAATAGAATTATAATGAAAAAGCCTTTTATAGTCGCCAATGTAAGAGATATTATAGATCAGTTTAACTCGGATGAAATATCATTCAGCAGGATGGTTGAGTTATTCAATGGCATTGCAGAAGCTTTTTACACTAAAGATACCCATGAAGTAAGCAAGGTTGAATGTGACTTGTGCGCTTATGAATGGATAGCAGTTAGGCCAGACGGTACTAAAAAACTCGAATGCCCCTTATGTGGCAATATAACATCATTTGAAAATAAATAAATATGGCAGACGAAAAATTAGTAACGATTAAGCTTGAAGACTATCATTATAAATGCGGCGACGGGTGTTGCGATGAATATCGAACGATAACTACCGTCAATGGCTTTGAGCTTCCGTTTAGAAATACTGATACCGAAACTATACTTCAAGGTGTGTTAGAAGCATTGGGTTATACTGTAAAAATAGAATACGAATAACATGGGAATTTATACTTATTTAATGGAATCAGACCTGACAACAATGCGAATAGTTAAAGATCCTGAGGTAAACGCATTGCTTCAAGAAGCGTTGCAACATGACAGGTCATTAATGATTTTTGAGACTACCTACACAATAAGGAGATGGTTTAAGAAACCTGTTGCGTATACCTATTACGGCGTGAAACATGAAGTGTATTTAAGTAATGGCTTATCTGCGATGGAGGCTCGTGCCCAACTATCTGCAAGCGGCGACAAAAAGGTGACCATTGCTTATCTATACGGCATAATCAATGGCAGCCTTGCAGCAAATAGGAGGACAACCTTACAAGTAAAGAAATCCTGAATAACATGCTCCACTCTCTGATCAACCATCGCATACGTCGTGACCTTGGCTTAGGTTGCTTCCAGTATCTTATCCTGGATGTGTTATACCAAACCAAAGGATCTTCTGTATTATTTATATCATCTGCCTTATCTGTAGGCGAAGGCGTGGTTGAGGAGAAATTAAAGTCAATGCTTGATATGGAGCCTAACCTTGTTTACGAAGATGGCAACTGGAGAATAACAGATTACGCCAATAAGATCATATCCGGTGAAATGTTTATTACGGAACGTCCTAAGAAAACAAAACCAAAGAGTGATATAGCTGACAAGGTGATCAATTGCTTTAATGAAATAAATCAAACAAGGTATTCACCAGATACTTATTCAAAAGAAATTAATAGTATAGTATCAAAGAACAAGCTAACCTTTGAGCATTTTGAAATGGTGATCAAACATAAGTTTAACACCTGGGCGGTTGATGAAAAGATGAAAGAATACAACCGGCCAAAGACCTTGTTCTCATCCAAGTTTCTTTCTTATCTTGATGACGCAAGAATATACTGGGATAAAAAATTAAAAGAACAAACCGATTATTCAGATATAAATAGATAATTATGAGTGGAGGATATTTCGAATACAACCAATACAAGATTAATCAGATCGCCGAAGATATTGAAAGCGTTATCCGTAAGAATAAGAAGCCTTTAAAGAAGGAGGATCGTTGGGGCGAATTTGATGACAGAGAATTTTGTTACGATTACCCAGACGAGATCATAAATAAATTCAAAGAAGCTGTGTATCATTTGAGAATAGCAGCTATATACGCACAACGAGTAGATTATTTACTTTGTGGTGACGATGGAGAGGAATCATTCTTAAAAAGACTAGGAAAAGAATTAGCTGAAATAGAAAAACCATGAAAGTAATCATAGCGGGCGGTAGAACATTCAAAGATTACGTTACCATGCGTAATTACTGTGACCTTATACTAAGCAACCAAAAAGATATAGAAATTGTCAGTGGTACAGCTAATGGTGCAGATAAACTCGGGGAACAATACGCCAGGGAAAAGCGCTACGCATTAAAACAATTCCCCGCAGATTGGGATACCTATGGCAAGGGTGCCGGCTACAAAAGAAATGAGCAGATGGCTTTATACGCAGATGCACTTATAGCATTTTGGGATAAAAAAAGTAGAGGAACCAAACACATGATCGACTTGGCTGAAAAGCATGGATTAAAAATAAGAATATACTATTATTAAAAAAGCCCCTTAATTGGGGCTTCCTTTTTTAACCTGCAATCTTGATTAATCAGCGGAATAGCAGGGATTATTGATTATCGAACCGGTATTTACTTCCTATCCTTCCGTGTTCATCCCACAAGTCCTGTAGTTCACCACCATACCAGATATAAGACTTAGCATCCTTTGGTAATCTTGAGTTCTTGATCAGCTCGTCTAATTGATCAACACTAAACCCTAGCTTAACCGCATCTTCATAAGCCTTGCGGATAACCTCTATACCTCTCTTATACCTGGCGTTTGCTTCTGCAGCACCATTCTGTCCTTCACGGTAATCCTGGTTGAACTCTTTTTTAATATCTGTATTAATAAGCTCTTCCTGCTTCTTGATAATACGAAATACTCCCCACTTCACATTCTGTTTGTAAGGTCTGAATCCAATAATACCCCACAGCTCATCTTCGTTCACCCCTACGGATTTAACACCTTCGCTATCGGTTACAGTAAGTATACGATCGAGCAAGGTTAATGTACTTGGCACCATGTTCTTTGCAATATGCCATGTGCCCTTCGCTAGCTTATCTCCTGTTTCATCATCTTCGGCGTACAGTTTACCCCTGTCATCATATCCTGTAATAGATTCCATCACAAGCCTTACAGTCATCTCCGGTTCCAGGAATGGTAAAACAAATTCAGATGCCACAGCTTTCGCACCGCCTTGAGGATAATATTCATTACCATCTAAGTAAGCGTTGAGTAAATTATAAACGCCCTGTGTCGGGTCAATATTAGATCCTATCCAATAAGTGATTTCTCCTGTTTCGCTAACCTTGCTCAGGTCAAAAACCTTGTCATCTGATCTAGCCCACGGTGCTACAAAAGTATTAGCGGCACTCCGGGTATCTAAAAGGGAGTTTACCATTTCATCATCGTCGCCGTAAGGAATCAATTTAGCTAACATGGCCGAAGCTCCTGATACTCCGTAACCCAACGCCTTGGCAAATAAATATTCAGTACCTACCCTTATTGTGTTATGGGTAATAGCTCCAAATATCCTTGTCAGGCCCATGCGTGTCTTATACGGGTTCTTCTCCTTTATACCATCCCTTGTGTCTTTGATGGCATAAGCATACTGATTCCACAAAGTCCGGTACATCTCAGCTTTAAAGGCAGTGAAGTTCCCGAGTACAGGAATCTTCCCGCTTACAAGAAACGCTTTTAATGCCCGGTCATAAGATGGGTAAGTATTCATTACCCTTTCGGCTGCTTCATTGTCAACCTGGTCTTTTTCTTCCTGGTTCAAAGCCTCGTACTTTTTGCCAAATAACACCGGCGATAATTTACTTCTTTCAGAGAAAAACGCCTGTATCTTCCAGAAGGCATCACTCGCCTGGTATAATCTACTGAAGTACCTGTACACACCTCTCCATGCCTTATTTGCTGAATCAAGTGGTTTCTTGCCTATCTCTGTAAGCTTATCCTGCAGGGTCTTTTGAACATTGGCTGAATCTAAAATGTATTGCTCGTAATCATTCGAGCTAAACAGGTTGTCGAGTTCCCTTGCTGTGATATTCTGATTAAGTAAACCCCTTACAAATAGCGGCTCAAGTTCTTTAATATCACTTAGTTTTTTACTACCGGTGATCTGGGCTTTAAGATACTTCCTTGCCTGCTTCCATCCTGAGCGTGTAAGATTGCCGTTATTAAGGGCAAATACCGTGTTATTCAGGAAGTTTTTTACCTGTGTACCCAAAGAGAATACCGTCTTGAAGGTTTTGTTCAGGTTCATTACCTTCATAAACCATCTCCACGCTCCCTTGGCGTTATCTTCTGCATCCATCAGGTGATCATACATCTCCTTTGTTACATACTTGCCGTTTAAAGGAGCAAGCATACTGGCCGATGGCGCATCAATACGGATATTAGCCTCCCTTGGCCTGTTACTATCATATTCCTCGAAGATAAATTCACCCCTGCCTAACTTGTAAAGATCCTGCAGGTACATGCTGTTATGAAGCAGGCTGCTTGTCTCTGCTACTGATAATAAGAAAGCGGTTCCCGGATCGGTGTACTCGCCAAGTAAATCTCTTAACCACTGGGGCACATCCTTACGGTACTTCAATGAATCTGTATTCCTGTATGGTAGATAACTTGAACCATCCTTACCAAAGAAGGATTTCCTTGAAAGCATGATACTGTCGATCTCTTTGTCAGCCATATCGTTAGCCTGTAAAGAAATCTCATCGTCTGTCAGGTAAGGATTAGCCGCACGAAGGTTAACGGCATATAATTGAGTCAGGTGATCTTTGGCGTTATCCAGTATCCATCTTTTCTCTGGATCTGTCTTTAATTGTTTTGCCCATGCGTCACCCATAGTAAACATCGCATAAGACCTATGTACATATTTACCCATGTTCTTTTGAATGGTCAATGCCAATTCTGGTGTTACATAACCATTACGGATAAGCTGTTCAGAGATACCGTCAAGAATAGTTCTCATACGTATCATCTGCTCCTGCATTTCCTGTGGCAATTTCACACCCTGCCCTAATTGCGGCCCCCTGTTTGGACGCATGGAAATATTGAAAGGATTACCCGGAACCTGTGTGTTATAGTTCCTTAACTCCTCGTCAAATAAATCCCAGTCATCAAAGCCTGTCTTCTTAGCAATTGCCCTTGTTTCTTTTACTACACCCTCGGCTTCGTTAATAAGAAGATCAACGGAACCTATTCTCCGGCCCTTCAGGTTAAAGATGTCTTTGCTTACACCTTTGGTTGAAGTGAAGTATTCCCGGAAGAAAGCAGACGCCCATGCAAATACCTTATCTTTCGTTGAACGTGGATCAGCCACATAAGGCTTAACATCAACATTAGTAGTCACACCTTCGCCTCTGAATGTAGGCACCGGTCTGAATACATTTTTATCCTTAGCCCTGTTAACTATACCCTCTGCAATCCACGGACTGATCTCAGGATATTTCTTTAATAAAACATTCTGAATGATCTTATCTCTTGCAGCTTCGGCTTCCTTGTAAGTCTTTGTCTGAATTTTACCAGCTACGGTAAATGTTCCGTCGGCGTTCGGTGTTATAGCTACCCGACCGTCGTATAATAAAGCCTGAGCTGTAGCCTCAGCATCCTTGCCCCATGTGCCTGTACTTAATCTAACCTGTATGCGATCCTGCTGCTGTTCTGCTCTTGGCGTACTCTCTGTAGCCTGTGGCGATTTTGCACGATTAGCAGGGTTAATGAATCTCCTTTGTACATTCCTTGCCTGCTGCTCACCAGATGAAGCATTGTATCTTCTTTCGGCAGCTATACGCACAGTATCATAAAGGTCATCTTCTACCTTCTCATCGTATTTAAATCCGCTTACCTGGTTAGCTGCATCAATAAATTCCTGGCCACCGGTAGCCTCTCCTTCTTTCTGAAAGAAACCAGCGATCTTTTGTTTGGATATATCAAAGGCTTCCTGCAGGTTGAATCCGCCGGGCCAGTCTTCTATACGCTGAATAAGATGCTGCACCTCGTGGATGATCGTAGAAACATAAGCCTTGTCAACGGCATCTGCTTCAAAGTAACCCATCCGGTAAGCAACCTCTTCCTGTTCAATCTGAATATCATCGGCCAGGTTAATACCAATATCTCCTTTGTCATTTGTGGCGCCAACCCAAACTTTGTCTGGATCGGAAATAAATACTACCCTCTTATCTTTTAATTCAGGATACGCCTTAAACAACTGGGGATAAGAGATAATATCCTTTAGCTTATAAATTTTATTACCGCTCTTTTCTACCTGCTGCTTAATGATCTGCAGGTAAACACCTTTGTTTAATTTAACATCATAATCCAATTCTGTTTCCCACGCTCCTTCAACACCACGGCTTAAACCGGTTTTCTTATAAATGTCTTCAACAGAAGACCCTCTAGCTTCAAGTTCTTCCGCCTGTAAAACTTTGGAATCCTCAACCCTTCTTGTAGATACAATGGATTTATTTACCACTGCATTATAAGCCCCGTCGGTAGGTTCTATGGTAAATACCTCTCCGCCGGATAATATATCCGCTGCAGCAAGGTCTAAATAAGCATCTAAAGACAATTTGCTCAGGTCTATTTTCTTCCCTTTGAGTTGCTTGATCTTTACATTAATAGCATCCAGTAGTTCCAGTAACCAATCAACAAACTGGTTCTTCATACTCTGTTCCACAAAGTCGGCCCCACGGTTACCGATAGCTGTTATCAAGGCTTCTTCTAATTGAAGTTCTTCTCTCCGCTCCGGTGTTTCATCCGGGAACTGGTACTCTTCCTGTGATTGTACCTGTTCTAAATAAGGAGACGCCTTGATCAACTGCTTACCTCTTTCAATCAACTTTCTTCCTTTCTCTGTACGAGAAGCTATCGCATACCACACATGGCCAAACTCATGTATTGGGGTATCGAGTCCTACCTTTTGAGGGTTCAGGTAAACAGTATTTGTTTTTGGATTATAAAAGCCTGGGTAATCTTCCAGCTCACCTTCAACTTCCCCGTTAAGTTTTGCCTGTGTTACATGATACATGTAATTATCCGACACAACTTTTAACTTAGGAATCATCTTGCTCCATGTAGCCTGCAGTTGCTTACCCAATAACACCAGGCCTTTTCTTGCTTT